>CAKSRC010000004.1 GCA_934486915.1 uncultured Eubacteriales bacterium | reverse complement strand
ATGATTTGGCAACCAACCTCGAAAAATACGTTATCACCAAGATGGACTCTGTTAGGTATTACAGCTTTTCTAAGTTGAGTACAATCTATAAACGCATTATTTGCAATTGACTTTACAGTTCCGGGTAAAGTAATTATTGTTGCCCCACTTGTTTATGTATGTATCCTCTATTACCATTTCAATTAAATGTACGGGGAGGGATTGGCTACTATGTTCAACCCCCGTTATCATGGTAAATTGATGCATAGATTGGAATAATACCGGAATTCATGTCCATTTGATGATCTTTAAATTTATCTGCCAAGTCAGCAAATGCAAATCTGGTAAGATTAGTTTTAGAAACATCACGATTTTCCATAGTTGGACAAGTCTCAAATTGACCAAGTTTTAAAAGTTTATATGAAGTATTTATTGGTACATTACGATTGAAATTTGCCTGAAATTCACGGCGATCCGTTTTTCCCTCTATTTTTTTCCCTTTCTGTATTTTCATACATTATTATATCTCCTTTTTAATGTTTAAATAGACGATTGAGCGGTATACTTATAGTATATACCGCTCAAATTTTTTATTAAAAATGGTATTAGTTATAATGTCTATATGTTGGTAACATTGGTAATATATATGATTGAATGAACTTTAGGTAAATTTAAGCTTACATATTTTTTATTGTAAAGCATTTATAGTGGCATATATATTTTTTATAAGATTATGGATTGAAATTTAATCTATACAAGATGATATTATGGTCTTAAGTCTTTCGAGTCCTTCACCCGTAACAGAAGAAAAGGGAAGGAGGGTCAAGTTTTCATATTTTGAAAATTCATTCTCTATGTTTTCTAAAGCTTCTTGACGTTTTGTTTTATTTAGTTTATCACTTTTAGTGAGGACTACAATAAATGGCAGTTGACTTGTTATAAGGTAATCTATCATATGCAAGTCATCCTTAGACGGTTTATGCCGCATATCTATAATTTGTACGACTAGAACTATGTTTCTTTGAGAATTTAGATATCCCTCTATAAGGTTAGCCCACCTCTGCTTTTCGGCAAGAGAGACTTTGGCATATCCATACCCCGGAAGGTCTACAAGTTTTGCTTCCTTTAAGTCATAAAAATTTATAGTGCCGGTTTTTCCTGGAGTAGCACTGACTCTTGCAAGAGCCTTTCTTCTTACAAGTTTATTAATAAGAGAGGATTTGCCAACGTTTGATCGCCCCGAAAAGACTATTTCGGGAACTGTTGAATTTGGTAATTGATCGAATCTGCCTGCGGCATATTCAAATATTGCATCTTCGAATTTCATATTTTAAATTCTTCCTTCTGTGAGTAAAACATTTTGATTAGATGTCACACTGTTGTGATAATTAGTTTTGGATATATTAATGTTGCTTAATGTTAAGGCGTGTTCTAATACTTCAGAAATAGAATTTACAGGGATAAATTTTAGGTTGTCCAATACTTTTGGATCAATTTCTTTTAGATCCGGCTGATTTCTGGAAGGAATTATAACAGTTTTAATATTAGCCTTGTAAGCAGCCATAGTTTTTTCTTTGAGTCCGCCTATAGGCAAAACATTGCCTCTTAAAGTTATTTCGCCTGTCATAGCTACATTTCCCTTAACTGCTGTATTTTTCAAAGCAGATACGATTGCAGTGGTTATTGCAATGCCGGCAGATGGACCGTCTTTGGGTACAGCACCTTCAGGGACGTGTATATGTATGTCAGTATCTTTATAGAATGTGGGGCGGATGCCTAAACTTAGATAGTTACTTCTAATATAGCTTACAGCGATTTGAGCTGATTCTTTCATAACATCTCCAATAGATCCTGTTATTTCAAGCTTACCTTCTCCAGGCATTAGAGCAACTTCTATTTGCATTGTTTCTCCGCCCACAGTGGTCCAGGCTAAGCCGTTTACGACTCCTACGGAATCCGTTGTATCAGTATCATCTCTTTTGTATTTTTCAGGACCTAGGAGTTTTTCAAGGCCTTTTTCATAAATTTCTACGTGGTCACATTCGTTGGAAACGATCGCTCTTATGGATTTTCTAATTAAAGAGATTATAACTCTTTCAAGCTCACGAACGCCGGCTTCTTTTGTATATCCGTATATTAGCCTGTCAAGAGCTGAGTTTGTCATAGAAACAACCTTTGGAGTAACACCATGTTCCTTTAGTTGTTTAGGGATTAGATGCCTTTTGGCTATTTCAAATTTTTCTTCAAGGGTATAGCTTGTAAGCGTAATAACATCCATTCTATCCAAAAGAGGATCGGGTATAGAGCTATAGTCGTTTGCGGTTGTTATAAATAATACATCGCTTAGATCAAATGGAAGGTCAATGTAATGATCTTGGAATGTGTTGTTTTGCTCAGGATCTAAAGCTTCCAAGAGAGCAGAGGTTGGGTCACCGTTAAAGTCTTTTGAAAGTTTATCAATTTCATCAAGTAAAATAAGAGGATTTTGTACGCCTGCCTTTTTTATAGTAGCCATTATTCTTCCGGGCATTGCGCCTACATATGTCCTTCTATGGCCCCTTATTTCAGATTCATCTCTAACTCCGCCTAAGGCTATTCTTTCATATTTTCTGCCTATAGCTTCTGCTATAGATTTGACTATAGATGTTTTTCCTACTCCCGGAGGACCGACTAGGCATATAATTTGCCCTTTTATATCAGGTTTTATAGCACGTACTGCCAATAGATCCAATATTTTTTCTTTTACGTCTTTAAGGCCATAGTGATCTCTGTCTAGAATTTCCTTAGCTTTGTTAATATCGACTTTCTTGTCGGTTTTAATTCCCCATGGTAGGGCTATACAAGTTTCAAGGTATGTTCTTATAACATTGGATTCTTGGGAACCGTATACCATTTTAGAAAGTTTAGAACATTCCTCGAGGAGTTGGGACTTAATATCATCGGAAACATTTAATTTTTTGATTTTTTGCCTAAATTTCTCGGCATCGGTTTGAGGGTTGTCCCCTTCGGAAAGTTCCTCTGATATAACTTTCATTTGTTCTCTTAAATAATACTCTTTTTGGTTTTTATCGATTCTGTCTTTAAGCTTTAAATTTATATCTTCTTCAAATAATAGAATTTCGAGATCGTCGTATAAAACTTCTATAAGTTTTTCAATTCTTTTTGTAGCGTCAAGTTCACTTAATATAGATTGTTTAGTTGTGTAGTCTATCATTACGTTTGAAGTAATATAGTCTGAGAGTTTTCCTGCATCATTTAATGATTGAACTTCCAAAATAAGTTCAGGCGCCATCTTAGGGGAAATTTTGAGATAATCTGAGAATATATCCTTTGCTTTTCTAACAAGTGCCTCACGTTTTTGGGAGTGAACATATTTTTTTTCGCAATTTATAATTTCAGCTGTTATAAAAGGCTCTTCGTCTATAAAATTGGTTACTTTAGCTCTATATAGACCTTCTACCAGCACTCTAACAACATTTCCGGGCTGCTTTAAAACTTGCTTTACCTTTGCAACAACACCTATTGTATATAGATCATCTACTTGAGGATTATTTTCTTTTATATTTTTTTGAGTTACAAAAAAGATAGTTTGATTATTGTCCATAGCATAATCCAATGCTGCCATGGATTTTTTTCTTCCTACGTCAAAATGTAGGAGCATATCAGGAAAAAGCACCATACCTCTAAGTGGTAATACGGGTAATATTATAGTTTCTTTTTGAGTTGCGATTTTATCATTAGACATTTTAGTAGTCACCCTCCTGTTCTTTATTTAAAAATATTTGCTACGAAAACAAAAAAGAGTCATAACAATTTATATAAATATAATAACTTATTATTAGAATAAAATCAACAATAAATATTATAATATATATAAATTTGCTACAACTCTGTCTAAATATTGGATTTACTATGAGGCTGTTCCTACACCAGAACGATTTTTAGATTTTTTATTTATACTGATTTTAACAGGTTTCCTGTTTAAATCATAAACAATTTTTGCTTCAGTACCTTTTTCGATCATTTCTTTAGTTATTATTACTCTCTCGATGGTATGATCTGAGGGAACCTTATACATAAGATCTTTTAGTATATCCTCCATGATAGATCTAAGACCTCTTGCACCAGTTTGCCTGTCTATAGCTTTTTGAGCAATTGACTCCAATGCACCGTCTTCAAATTCAAGGTCAACATTATCAAGAGAAAATAACTTTTTATATTGACGCAACAAAGAATTCTTAGGTTCACTAAGTATTTTAATAAGGGCCTCTTTGTCGAGTCCTGATAAATGGGTTATAACCGGTAATCTTCCGACCAATTCAGGGATAAGTCCGTATTTAACCAGATCTTGAGGGGTGATTTCTTTCATCCAGTCTGTAGTGTTAATTTCTTTTTTATTTTTAATGTCTGCGCCAAAACCTATACCGGAGGAATCTCTTCTTTTTTCAACGATTTTTTCTATACCGTCAAAAGCGCCGGCACATATAAACAAGATGTTAGATGTGTTTATTTGAATAAATTCCTGTTGGGGATGTTTTCTTCCTCCCTGAGGGGGGACATTTGAAACAGTGCCTTCCAAGATTTTAAGTAGTGCTTGCTGTACACCTTCGCCGCTGACATCTCTTGTTATAGAAGGATTTTCTGATTTTCTTGCAATCTTGTCGATCTCATCTACATAGATAATACCGTGTTCTGCTTTTTCAATGTCAAAATCCGCCGCTTGCACAAGCCTTAGAAGAATATTTTCTACGTCTTCTCCTACATAGCCGGCTTCGGTTAATGTCGTTGCATCAGCTACTGCAAACGGTACATCTAAAATACGAGCTAATGTCTGAGCCAAGAGTGTTTTACCAACACCCGTAGGACCCATAAGCAATATATTACTTTTTGAAAGCTCAGTATCATCAGTATCGTCATTACTCAAGTGAATACGTTTATAGTGATTATAAACTGCGACACAAAGTGCTAGTTTAGCTTCATCCTGGCCGATTACATATTCATCTAGCTTTTCCTTTATTTCCTGAGGTTTGGGTAGTGTTATATCCTTGTCAGGGTTCTCTTGTTTGTGTTTTTGGGGTGCTATAGTTTCTTCATTTAAAATGGACAAACACAATTCGATACATTCATCACAAATGCAGACTCCCGGCCCTGCGATTAAACGAGTAGCTTCGCTTTGAGGTTTGCCGCAAAATGAACAATAAAGATCCCTGTCCTTTGTTTCATCTTTTATAGACATTAAAAATCACCAATCCCTATCGTTTATAGATAACCTTATCGATAAGGCCGTATTCTGCCGCCTGCTCTGCAGTCATAAAGTTATCTCTTTCTGTATCTCTAGCGATTATTTCTACAGGCTGACCTGTCTTTTCTGCTAGGATATTATTTAATTTCTTTTTAGTTTGAATGATATGGTCAGCATGGATCATTATATCTGTAGCTTGGCCCTGAGCTCCACCGCTTGGCTGGTGGATCATAATGTCGCTGTTTGGTAAAGCAAAACGTTTACCTTTTGCGCCTGCAGCCAAAAGGAATGCACCCATACTGGCAGCCATGCCCATGCATATAGTAGATACATCGCATTTAATATATTGCATAGTATCGTATATAGACATACCTGCAGTTACAGATCCGCCGGGGCTATTGATGTAAAGGCTTATATCCTTAGAAGAATCTTGGCCTTCCAAATATAATAATTGTGCAACAACTAGACTTGCACTTGTGTCGTTTACTTCTTCTGTCAACATAATAATTCTATCATTTAATAATCTTGAAAAAATATCGTATGAACGTTCGCCGCGGCTGGTTTGCTCTACGACATAAGGGACTAGACTCATTATGAAACACCTCCATAAAAATAACAAATAGATATTTGACCTAAAATAGGCAGTTTATTCAAGTGATTAAAATATTATTTTATAATTGCACTGTTTTTTACTAATTCAACAGCTTTTTCCACAGCTATATCCTTTATAAGTTCAGCTTCCGGTATTAAGTTCTTTATTTTTTCAACTTCCATTTTATACATATCAGCTATTTTTTTGTATTCAGCTTCGATATCTTCTTTAGAAGGAACGATATTTTCAAGCTTAGAGATTTTTTCCAAAGCTAGACGTAATTTAATTTGTTGTTCTGCTTGAGGACGGAATGTATTTTTGAATCCTTCTTCGTCAAGACCTGTGTATTGCATATAGGACCTTGTATCTAGACCTTGAGCTTGTAGACGGTATTCAAATTCACGAATAATCTCTTCAATTTTGTGCTTGAACATTGCCTCTGGAATTTCAGCTTTTACTGATTCTATAATTTTGGACATGATTTTATTTTCATTATTAGCTTCTGCTCTTTGTTTTGCAGCCTCTATAAGTTTATCTTTTAAATCCTTTTTATATTCCTCTAAAGTATCGAATTCACTGACATCTTTTGCAAATTCATCATCTAAAGTTGGAAGTTCTTGCTTTTTAATTTCATGTATTTTAATTTTGAATACGGTTGGCTTTCCTGCTAGATCTTTTGCATGATAATCTTCTGGGAAAGTAACATTTATGTCGAATTCATCGCCAACGTTATGGCCGACAATTTGTTCTTCAAAGCCGGGGATGAAGTTACCTTTTCCTAATTCTAGGTTATAGCTTTCAGCCTTTCCGCCTTCAAAGGCCTTTCCGTCTACAAATCCTTCAAAATCTATAACAGCGATATCACCGTTTTCTGCAGCTCTGTCCTCTACAGCTAAAAGTCTTGAATTTCTTTCTTGAATACCTTTTAATTCTTTATCAAGATCTTCATCGGTTACATCTGCTTTTTCGCCTTCAATTTCGATTCCCTTATATTCACCTAGTTCTATTTCAGGCTTTACTGTAACAGTAGCCTTGAAAGTAAGGCCGTCATCACCTACATGAAGTATATCCAAGCCGATATGATCATCGATAACGTCAAGGTTAGCTTCTTTTATAGCTTCGTCCAAAACTTCCGGATAAATACTGTTTATAGCATCTTCATAAAATATTTCTTTTCCATAATATTTTTCTATGAAAGCTCTTGGAGCCTTACCTTTTCTAAATCCAGGAACGGTGATTCTTTTAGATTCCTTTTGAAAAGATTTTTCAAGAGCTTTTTCAAATTGTTCCTTATCTACTTCTATTTCGAGTGCATATCTGTTAGTTTCTACTTTATTTGCTGATTTTAAATTCATTTTTATTTATCCTCCTAAAAATGCGATATATCTAAATCATTATATCATATACAAAATGAAATATCTAGACCTTTTTTATCTACAAAACGGAAATACAAACATTTATGACTGATATGTTTATGATACGTTATATTAAAATAATTTTAATGTTGCATATTTTTTGCTTTTACATAAAATGTAATGAGGTGATATATATGCTTCAAATAATATTTTCGGCACTTGCTATGTTTTTATTGGTTTTAGGCTTAATTGAGCTTGCAAGACTTATAACATTAGCTGTTTATAAAACAAAAGATGATGACAACATAATGCTTTTTGTTATGCTTGGTAAGCATAGCGATGATGTAGAGTTTTTACTTAGGTCTGCAATAGCCAAATCAAGGTGGATGGGGCTTGATTATAAACGTATAGTTTGTGTAGATTGCGGGATGAAGGAAGAAAGCCGAAAAATATGTGAGCTTATAATCAAAGATTATCCACTTATAGAACTTTATAATCTTTCAGAATTTGACACTGCTCTTAAAAGATAAACTTGAAGTCTCCGGCACAATTTGATTTGTCCGGAGATTTTTTGTTTTTTATATGATATAATGGTTACATAAAAATAAAAGGTGATGGGAATTTAAAATGGAAGAGAGTAAGCTTTTAGAACTTACAGGTTCTGTCGAAAGGATAATATATAGGAACGAAAAAAACGGATATACGGTTCTTGAGATATCTACCGGCGATGAAATTAATACAGCTGTCGGTTCTATGGCGTGGGTCACGGTAGGCGAGGAACTTCGGCTTATTGGCACATGGAAAAATCACACAAACTTTGGAAAACAATTTAATGTACAGGCCTTTGAAAGAAGAATGCCCAGTGAATCAAGGGCAATACTCAAGTATTTGTCCTCAGGTGCGATTAAGGGAATTGGCAAAAAAACAGCAGAGCGACTGGTAGAAGAATTTGGAGAAAACACTCTTGAGGTTATGCAAAAAGAGCCTGACAGGCTTAGAATGATAAAGGGTATAACTAGGGAAAAAGCTTTGCGTATATCAGAAGAGTTAAAGCATATATTTGGGATAAAAGAAATAATGATGAGCCTTTCAAAATATAATATTCTTCCCGAAGAATCAGTTAAAATTTTTAAGGTATATGGCGGTGAAGCGCTCGATATTATTGAAGAAAATCCATATTCAATATGTGAAGAACCTATGAATATAAGCTTTGATAGGGCCGATGAGATAGCATTAAATATAGGCTTACCCCAAGAAAGTAAATATAGGGTTCGTTCGGCAATTGTATATATTTTAAGGCACAACATGAGAAATGGTCATACGTGTTTGCCGAAGGACAAGCTTTTAGCGGCAACTGCATCTTTTTTAGGGTTGAATATTGATTATGTTTTGGATATACTTGAGGGTCTTGAACAAGATGGCTCTCTTGTTGGAGATTGTTTTGAGGATAGAGAGTTTATATTTTTGCCAGATACATATCAATGCGAAACATATATCGCATCAAGGCTTTTAATGATGAAAAGGTTTCCACCTCAATCAATAGTAAATGCATCTAAGGAAATAGATGGTGTGGAAAAACGCGAGAATATAAAGTATGCATTGCTCCAAAGAAAGGCTATAGAACAAGCCCTTAAAAGTGGCATGCTTGTATTGACCGGTGGGCCCGGAACAGGAAAAACCACAACTCTTAATGCAATTATCAACATTCTAGAGAGAAATGGTGAAAAAGTTTTGCTTGCGGCTCCTACCGGCAAGGCTTCAAAAAGGATGTCCGAACTTGCAGGACGGGAAGCCAAGACGATTCATAGGCTTTTAGAGGTTGAATGGTCAGAAAACGACCAGCAGATATTCAAAAGAAATGAAAAGAATCTTTTGAAATGTGACGCATTGATATTAGACGAGCTTTCTATGGTGGATATTAACCTTTTTGAAGCAATTTTAAGGGCGATGCCGTTAGGATGCAGGCTAATAATGGTAGGGGACACAGATCAACTGCCGTCAGTGGGCTTTGGAAATGTTTTGGGAGATATTATTAATTCAAATATGCTTCCTGTCATTTCTCTTACTGAAATATTTAGGCAGTCGCTTGAGAGTTTGATTATAACTAATGCACATAAGATTGTTAAAGGTGAGGACCCTGATCTTGATTCTAAAGACAACGATTTTTTCTTTTTGTCGAGGACCAATTCCCAAGCAGTTGCCGATACGGTAGTAGAACTATATAAAACAAGGTTACCAAGGGCGTATTCATATTCCCCTCTTTTTGATATTCAAGTATTGTGTCCTACAAGAAAAGGTGAAACGGGGACTAAAAGTTTAAATTTAAAACTTCAAGAGGCTATTAATCCTCACTCTAATGAAAAAAGGGAGATAGTAATAAACTCAGTACTGTTTAGAGAAAATGATAAGGTAATGCAGACTAAAAATAACTATAATATTCCTTGGGCAAGGGAAGACGGTACATCAGGAGAGGGTGTGTTTAACGGAGATGTGGGAATTTTAATGGAGATAGACAATGCATCCGGGGCTATTGTAGTGCAATACGATGATAGGGTAGCCTTATATGACATAGATTCTGCAGCAGATTTGGAACTTGCATATGCAATTACGGTACATAAAAGTCAAGGAAGCGAATTTGAAGCTGTTATAATGCCGGTATTTTCAGGGCCTCCGCAACTTTATTACAGGAACTTGCTTTATACTGCCGTTACAAGGGCGAAATCTATTATTGTAATGGTAGGCTCAAAGCATACAGTAGGTAGAATGGTGCAAAACGATAAAAAAACAAAGCGCTATTCGGGATTATATTATTTTTTAATCTCGGCATTTGAATCAAGTGGTAAGTTGGAGGAGAATAGATGATTTATATAACAAAATATATAAATAAGATAATAAGTCTTTTATATCCTTCAAGGTGTCCATATTGTGGCATGGTAATTTCCTTTGATGATTCTTGCTGCCCAAAGTGCAGAGCGACCTTGCCTATTATATTAAGGATAAGGACTATAGACACGTTTGAAAATAAGGAAGTACTTTGTCTATCGGTTTTTGCTTATCATAGTGAGGCAAAATATGCTATCTGGGAGTTTAAGTTTAGGTCAAAGCCGTTTTTTTCAACAGCTTTGGGAGCAGAAATGATAAAGGCATTAGAAAGTAGTGAAGTTTTCAATAGAAATTATGATATTATCACTGCAGTTCCTTTGTCGATTTCAAGATATATTGAGAGAGGTTATAACCAATCAGCATTGCTCGCTAAAGAAATTTCGCAAGGATTGAAAATACCCTATAAAAGGTTAATTAGGAAAAAGCGAAACAACATGATTCAACATAAACTTTCGAGAGAGCAAAGAATTCAAAATGTTAAGGGTGTATATGAGGCAGTAAATGTTAATAAGATAAAAGGAAAAACTATTTTACTTTGTGATGATATAGTAACAACGGGAAGTACCTTGGGTGAATGTGCGAAGGTTTTATATAAGGTCGGAGCTAAGAAGGTCTTTTGTGTGGCATTGGCTGATGCATCTAAAAGTCTTGAATTAATAGAAGAGATGTGCTAGCATTTAAAATAATAATATTAGGGAGTGGACAGTTTGGCAACTGATATAGCAATAAGTCTTGGAACAGTTAGAACCAGGATATATATAAAAGATAAAGGTATTGTACTTGATGAACCATCTGTAGCAGCTGTTAATGTAGATAATGGGGATTTAGTTGCAGTTGGTCTTCAGGCAAAAAAAATGGTTGGGAGAACCTCGGATAAAATAGATGTTATTTACCCATTGATGAGTGGTGTAATATCAGACTTTGATTTAGTAGAGGGAATGCTTAATAACTTTTTAAAGAAAATAGAAATAAGTCATATAGTAATGCCGAGGGCAGTAGTGTGCATTCCGGGTGAAATTACTGAAGTTGAGAAAAAAGCTGTGGTAAACGCTATCAGTGCTGTTGGGGTGAGAAAGGTATGTTTAATAGAGAAAGCCGTAGCCGCAGCAATTGGTGCCGGATTGGACTGCCTAAGCCCGGTAGGTAATCTTGTGTTGAATATCGGAGGGGGAACCTCTGAAATGGCAGTCGTATCTTTAAATGGTATAGTTGTAGGAAAATCGGTTAAGATAGCGGGAAATTCAATTGATGAGAACATAATAAAGTATGTCAAGAAAACGTATAATCTATTAATAGGCGAAAGAATGGCAGAGAGCGCAAAAATTGAAATAGGCTGCGTTTCAAAAATGGAAATGGAGAAGAAATATAGGGTTAAGGGAAGAAATTTATTGACAGGTTTACCTGATTGGGTCGATTTATCATCAAGCGAGATAATGGAATCTATAGTCGAACCTATAGATAAAATTATTGGTACACTTAAAACTTTGCTTGAAGACGTTCCGCCGGAGCTTGCAGGAGATATAAATGAGGGGGGAATTACCTTGACCGGGGGGACTGCTAACCTTTATGGGCTTGATAAACTTATTGAGAGCAGTACAGGTCTTAGGGTAACGATACCAAATGAACCTCAAAGCTGCACTGCATTAGGTGCCGGCATTGCTACTAAGTATATTAATCAACTTGAAAAAGATGGCTATAAACCTGCAAATCCTCTTAGTGCGGAATATTAAGTTTTAAAAATACGACTTTTGTTTAGCTAATTTTACATTATTTTATATTGGTAATATATTACTTTATGTTGATTAAGTATAAATTTAAAAATAAAGCTAAAAAACCCTTGATTTTTTAATTTTTATGTGTTATTATAAATAGGTAATATTGATTTGCGCCAGTAGCTCAGCCGGATAGAGTGTTTGGCTACGAACCAAAAGGTCAGGGGTTCGAATCCCTTCTGGCGTGCCAATAGGTAAAAACTCGAATGTGATTTTTGCATTCGAGTTTTTTGTATTTTTAAAACCTTTTATTAAAATTAGGTCAGATTATAATCAAAGTGCAGATGTGCCCCGCCTTTTAAGGCGGCGAGGTCCATCCAATATTTCAGTGGAGGACATATAATCCTCTATTGAAACCCTGAGGAGCTAACGCTCTCTTTGCACTGCTTGCAATCTGCCGTATGCTCTGCTCCTTGCAAGCAAAGCGGAGCGTCGCTCCAATTTAAAATAAAAGCTCTTTAAAACTTCAATGTTTTAAAGAGCTTTGTTTATTTAGAGAATTATTTAAAATTCTGCATTTCCTGTTGTCCTTGGGAAGGGAAGGACATCCCTTATGTTTTGAATTCCTGTTAGATACATAATAAGTCTTTCAAAACCAAGGCCGAATCCTGAATGTTTTGTGCCGCCGTATTTTCTTAGATCTAAATACCACCAATAATCTTTTGGATCTAAATTAAATTCTTCCATCTTTTTAAGTAGTATATCAATTCGCTCTTCACGTTGGCTTCCGCCTACTATTTCGCCGATTCCTGGAACTAATAAGTCCATGGCAGCAACTGTTTTTTGGTCATCATTTTGACGCATATAAAAGGCCTTTATATCTTTAGGATAGTCTGTTACAAAGACAGGCTTTTTAAAGATTTGCTCGGTTAGATATTTTTCATGTTCTGTCTGTAGGTCAATACCCCAGCTTACCTTATATTCAAAATTGTCATTATTTTTCTCTAGAAGCTTTACGGCCTCAGTATAAGTGACCTTAGCAAAATCAGATTCGAGTATATTATTAAGTCTGTCTAAGAGTCCCTTGTCTATGAACTGATTAAAGAAGCTTATATCTTGAGGACATTTTTCTAATACATAGGATATTACATACTTTAGCATATCCTCGGCTAAGCGCATATCGTCGTTAAGATCTGCAAAGGCAATTTCAGGCTCTATCATCCAAAATTCAGCTGCGTGCCTTTGGGTATATGATTTTTCAGCTCTAAATGTGGGGCCGAAAGTATATACATTTGAAAAGGCCATTGCCATACATTCTGCCTCTAATTGACCCGATACTGTCAAAGATGATGATTTTTGGAAGAAATCCTTGCTAAAATCAACTTTGCCATCTTCAGTTTTGGGGACGTTATTTAAGTCCAAAGTTGTGATAGAGAACATTTCTCCTGCGCCTTCGCAGTCACTTCCCGTGATGATAGGGGTGTGAGAATATATAAAGTTTCTATCTTGAAAAAATTTGTGGATAGCATATGCTGCGACTGACCTAACCCTAAAAGCTGCACTGAATGTATTTGTCCTTGGCCTTAAATGAGCTATAGTTCTTAGATATTCAAGAGAATGTCTTTTCTTTTGAAGAGGATATTCACCGGAGGATTGCCCTTCAACTTGTATTTCTAAAGCATTTATTTCAAAAGGCTGCTTAGCTTCGGGAGTTTCTAATAGAGTCCCTTTTACAATTATTGATGCTCCAACATTTAATTTTGCGATTTCGCTGAAGTTAGAGATTTTACCCTCCTCAAATACAACTTGTATACCCTTAAAACAGCTGCCGTCATTCAACTCAATGAAGCCTATGGTTTTAGAATCCCTAATTGTTCGTACCCAACCGCATATAGTTACTGTTTGATTTGCAAATTTTTTAACATCATTATAAAAATCGGTAATTTCAATTCTTTCCATTGACTAACCCCTTTGCGTCTAATTCTAAATTTTGTAATTAATACTATTATAAATCAGATATAGGATACGTGCAAGTATGATTATGGTTCTTTGGTCACAAATTATAAAAATTTTATTGTACATAAAAAACCAACGCTCGTTATACACAAAGCGTTGGTTAATTTTATGTTGAAGATTTTTAGTTGTTTAATCCTTCGTTAACTGCAACAGCGCAAGCAACGGTTGCACCAACCATTGGGTTGTTGCCCATTCCTATTAGTCCCATCATTTCAACGTGAGCAGGGACAGAAGAGGAACCTGCAAATTGGGCATCTGAATGCATACGTCCCATTGAATCAGTAAGTCCGTATGAAGCAGGACCTGCTGCCATGTTGTCTGGGTGAAGGGTTCTTCCTGTACCTCCGCCGGATGCAACGGAGAAGTATTTTTTACCGTTTTCCAAAGCCCATTTTTTATAAGTTCCGGCAACTAGGTGTTGGAATCTGGTTGGGTTTGTAGAGTTTCCTGTGATGGAAACGTCTACTCCTTCGTGCTTTAATATAGCTACACCTTCTAATACGTCATTAGCTCCAAAGCAACGAACCATAGCACGTTCACCTGTAGAAAATGCTCTTTCTTCTTCAATTTTAAGGGTGCCTGTATAGAAGTCATAGTCTGTCTTTACATAAGTAAAGCCGTTAATTCTTGAAATTATATAAGCTGCGTCTTTTCCAAGACCGTTTAATATAACCCTTAAAGGTTCTTTTCTGGCTTTGTTTGCAGTTCTTGCTATACCTATTGCTCCTTCAGCGGCAGCGAATGATTCATGACCTGCTAGGAAAGCAAAACATTTGGTTTCATCTCTTAGAAGCATAGCTCCTAAATTACCGTGGCCTAAACCTACGTTTCTTTGTTCTGCGACAGAACCGGGGATACAAAATGCTTCTAAACCTATTCCAATAGCCTCGGCAGCCTCGGCAGCGGTTTTAACCTTTTTCTTTATTGCAATGGCACAGCCAAGTGTATAAGCCCAACATGCATTTTCAAATGCTATAGGTTGAACGCTTTTTACTATACTTGAAGCGTCAACACCTTTTTCAAGGCAAAGTTTTTGAGCTTCTTCTAAGCTTTCAATGCCGTATTCTGAAAGGCATTTTTCTATTTTGGCAATTCTTCTTTCCTTGCCTTCAAAGTTTATTTGATTAGCCATAAAAGTTTGTCCTCCTTTTTATATTATCTTTATTCTTCACGCGGGTCGATATATTTAACAGCGTCATCATAGCGGCCGTATTGACCGATATTATTTTTATAAGCTTCGTCCGGGCTGATGCCGTGACGTATATCTTCAAGCATTTTTCCAAGTTTTACAAACTTGTAGCCTATAACTTCATTATTCTCATCAAGAGCCATAGATATAACATAGCCTTCGGCCATTTCCATGTATCTTACGCCCTTAAGTTCTGTACTAAACATAGTTCCTATTTGAGAACGAAGTCCTTTTCCAAGGTCTTCAAGACCTGCGCCGACAGGTAAACCGTTTTCAGAGAACGCTGTTTGGCTACGGCCATATACAAATTGTTTAAATATTTCTCTCATAGCAACGTTTATAGCATCACAAACCAAGTCGGTATTCAAACATTCAAGCATAGTTTTTCCCGGCAAAATTTCCGCAGCCATAGCAGCAGAGTGAGTCATACCGGAACAGCCGATAGTTTCGACTAAAGCTTCTTTTACAATACCTTCTTTAATATTTAAAGTAAGTTTGCAAGCCCCTTGTTGAGGAGCGCACCAACCAACACCATGAGATAAACCGGAAATATCTTTTATTTCATAAGGTTTAATCCACTTTCCTTCCTCAGGGATTGGAGCAGGACCATGGTTAGGACCCTTTTTAACAATACACATATTTTCCACTTCGGGTGAATAATTCATATGATTACTCCTTTCAAATTTGGTATCGAGTATTTTTCCATACTATTTAAGTATAAACAAATTTTATCATTTTAGCAAGACAAGCCAAGTAAAATTTATAATTTGACCATGAACAGAATATTAGTCGAATAATTGTAACCATATATTTTTATAATCATAGGATGTAAATGTGACTTAAACAACAAGGAGGAAATATTTAATGCCAAATCAAAATTTATCGCAAAACGCAGAAACTTGTCCGGCAGTAGGTTATCAAAAGGCCAATGTGTGTGTACCAGTTACTATAACACCATTTGCACATCCAGGAGATACTAAAACATTTTGTTGCGGTGAACCTGTAGTAACACCGGGGAAAACAACTTGTGAGGGAGTAATAGGAGGCAAATGCTCATTTATAATTACTCAAACAATTTGTGTAGCAGTCCCGGTTGAATTTGGAGCTACATCCCAAGTTGGTGATGCGGCGATAAAAGCTGGGGAAACAAGTTCTAAAAATATATGCTATAAATGTGATTGTGTAAGCGATGAATACGATGATTTAGATGATGGTAGTTTTTGTTGTAAATGCAACTAGGTTAGGTAGAAGATGGAAAGCTAGTAAAGAGATAAGTATAACCTCATTTTAGCGCCAATTAGCACTATAATGAGGTTATATGTTTTTATTGCCGAAATATTCTTCAACAATAGGTATTTAAGTTTATTTTAATGATTTTCGCAAGCGCAGCTTGCACACTCGCTGTCACATGACGAAACATCTTTTATAAATAAAGACGGGTCAATTCCTTGACGTGTAAAGTAATCGGAAAGAGCTGCCTTTATAGCTTGTTCTGCAAGTACGGAACAGTGAATTTTTACAGGAGGTAAACCGTCCAAAGCTTCCATAACTGCCTTGTTAGTTAATTTAAGAGCATCTTCTATGCTTTTCCCTTTTATAAGTTCTGTCGCCATTGAACTGGTCGCAATTGCGGCGCCGCAGCCGTATGTTTTAAACTTTACATCTTTGATAATGTTATCTTCGACTTTGATATACATTTTCATGATATCTCCGCACTTAGCGTTGCCAACTTCACCTATTCCGTTAGCATCTTCGAGTTCGCCGCAATTTCTTGGATTAGCGAAATGATCCATAACTTTTTGACTGTAAGACATATATATTTCTCCTTTACCTAATAGTAACCTTTTCCTTTTCATTTTTGTTTATTCTTTCCCATAGTGGGGACATTGCCCTTAATCTATCTATTATTTTTGGAAGTGATTCTATAATATATTCAACGTCTTCCATTGTATTTTGGTCTGAGAATGTTAATCTTAATGACCCGTGGGCTACTTCATGGGAAAGTCCAAGAGCTAGGAGCACGTGACTTGGATTTAATGACCCGGATGTACATGCAGATCCAGATGAAGCACATATTCCAAGCATATCAAGCATTAATAATAACGATTCACCCTCAACACCTTCAAAGCATAGGTTGACGTTACCCGGCAAACGCTTGGTGGGATGACCGTTTAATCTGGATTTTTCTATTTTTAAAGCACCCTTTATCATAGCGTCTCTTAATTTAGTTAATTTAGCTATTCTTTCGTCTATTGTACTGCAGGATATTTTCATAGCCGCAGCAAGACCTACGATACCCGCAACGTTTTCAGTTCCGGCTCTTAAACCTCTTTCTTGAGCTCCGCCAAAAATTAAATTGGAAATTTTAATTCCCTTTCTTACATATAGGGCACCTATACCTTTAGGACCATGTATTTTATGGGCTGTAAGTGAAAGAAGATCGATATTTTGCTCTTTAACATCAATTTTTACATTTCCTACGGCCTGTACGGCGTCGGTGTGGAAAATAACATTGTGTTTCTTACATATAGCCCCGATTTCAGGGATTGGCTGAATTGTTCCGATTTCATTATTAGCATACATAATAGTGACCAAAGCGGTTGTATCTTTTATTTCAGCTTCAAGATCTTTAGGGTCTACCAATCCATCTTTGTCAACATCTAGGTATGTTACTTCAAAACCTTGCTTTTCAAGGTATTCTAGGGTGTGTAATACAGCGTGGTGCTCGATTTTTGAGCTTATTATGTGGTTTTTACCTTTCTTTTTTTGTTCAAAAGCGATACCTCTTATTGCCCAGTTGTCAGCCTCGCTTCCGCCTGAAGTGAAAAGTATTTCACTTGGTGAAGCATTTAAACATTCTGCAATAGTTTCCCTTGAAAGCTCTACAGCTTTTTTAGCTTCTCTTCCGGCAGAATACAGGCTGGAGGGATTTCCATAATAATCTTTATAATAAGGAATCATTTGATTCAAAACATCTTCAAGTACGGGAGTTGTTGCGGCATTATCCGCATATACAAAACGTGACATACAAAGACCTCCTATAATATTAAATAATTTTTACTAAATAATAATATACACCAAATTAGTATACTTTGCAATAGGCAAAATATTTTTAAGAATATTGTACAATTAAGCTATTAAATATGGAAAAAATATATATTATCTTTAGTCAGTATAGAAATATTACTTTTTATAGCGATCACTCACGGCAGAGAAAATAAAGGGATTTTCAATTACCAAAATAGTTGACCAATATAGAGCTCGGAATTATTGATTAGCAACTTGCATTTTTGTAAATGAATTTATGAATTCTTTGCTTTTTGTGCGGCAGCAACTGCCAATTGATCACATCTTTCGTTTTCAGGGTGCCCTGCATGTCCCTTTACCCAGACTATATTTAGATTATGTTTTTCAATGATAGTTAAAAGTTGCTCCCAAAGATCAGCATTTATAGCAGGATCTTTTTTTGTACGCATCCAGCCATTAGATCTCCATTTTTTGGCCCAGCCTTTTTCTATAGCATTGCAAACATATTGTGAATCACTGTAAAGTGTTATATTGCAAGGTTCCTTTAAAAGTCTTATTGCCTCTAATACGGCAGTAATTTCCATTCTATTGTTGGTAGTGTATTTTTCACCTCCTGAAATTTCCTTTTCATGATTATTGTATCTTAGTATAGATCCCCATCCGCCGGGACCTGGATTTCCTTGGCATGCACCGTCTGTAAATATTTCTACGTCTTTCAAAAATTATTCCCCCAAAACATATAAATATTAGAAATTATACCATAGTATTTATTCATTTACAATTTTAGTATTTAATATTATGAGTAAGTAAAAATAATATAGTATTAAAAGGCTATAAATTTAATGGTTTAATAAGAACAATAATTAAGGCATGACCATATTATATATTATAGTATATGACAACGGGGGAGTTATATATGGCTAAAATAAGTAATTTCGGTGTAATTGGGGGAGATGAACGCCAGATAGCAATGGCAAGATCCATTTCTAATGACGGTTACAACGTATATATTTCAGGGTTTGAAAAGTATAACGATATATCAAGCAATAATTTGGATTATACAATATTAAAAAGTGAGTGTATTATACTTCCTTTACCGGTTACTAAGGATAATATTACGATAAATGCCCCATTTAGTGATACTAATATAATTTTAAATGACGGACTTGCAGAAAAAATGAAAAATAAGAAGGTGTTTTGCGGAATGTCATCAAAATTATATAAGACAAGCGATGTTTGGAAAAATATAAATATTTATGATTATTATAATAGAGAGGATTACGCTATAAAAAACGCAGTTCCGACTGCCGAGGGTGCCATAGCTATAGCAATGAGTGAATATAGCGGGACAATAAACGGATCTAGGTGTTTAATTACGGGATTTGGAAGGATTGGCAAGGTTTTAGCCGGAATGCTCAAGGGGTTGGGAGCTTGCGTCACTGTAAGCGCAAGAAAACAGTCTGATTTGGCGTGGATAGAAATTTTAGGCTATAACCCTATCAAAACATCGAATATATATAAAACCAATGGTTATGACTTGATTTTTAATACAATACCTTACATGATATTTGATTCACACACATTGGCCTTGTCGGCTAATGATTCTATTGTAATAGATTTAGCTTCATTACCAGGTGGGGTGGACTTTAATGCTGCAAGACGTCTTGGTATTAAAGCTATCCAAGCATTATCACTTCCCGGTAAGGTTGCACCAAAAACAGCGGGTGAAATTACTAAGAAGACTATTTATAACATGTTGGAGGAGGATGGCGGATGAGTGGTGTAAAAATAGGATTTGCATTATGCGGATCATTTTGTACTTTTTCAAAAGCAATCCCTCAGATTCAAGCTCTGGTGGATTTAGGATATGATGTTTTACCTATAATGTCTAAAAATGCCTGCAGTATAGATACAAGGTTTGGAAAAAGTAAAGAGTTTATTGAAAAAATAGAATCTATTACTTCAAAGAAGATTATAAATACAATAAGCCAAGCGGAACCAATAGGACCTAAGGCACTTATAGACGCTTTAGTAATAGCACCTTGTACCGGTAATACCTTGGCAAAGATAAGTAATGCTATAACGGATACATCGGTTACAATGGCGGCAAAATCACATTTAAGGTGTCAAAGACCTGTTATTATAGCTCTTGCAAGCAATGATGCATTGGGTGCTTCAGCTCAAAATATAGGAAAACTTTTAAATACTAAAAATATTTATTTTGTCCCCCTTTCCCAAGACGATCCACAAAAAAAGCCAAATTCACTTGTAGCACATTTTGATTTGATATTACCGACAATTGAAATGGCACTAAAAGGAAAGCAGTTACAGCCTGTTTTTAGGTAAAATAAATTTAATATTTTTACATTGCCTCCGGTTTTTAACTTTTTAAACCGGAGGTTTATGTTCGTGTAAAATATTTGCAGAATATTTAATTGTGTAGTATAATTGCAAATGAATAAGGAGGTAAAAATTATGAAATATTGCAAAAAATGTCGCATGTTGTTTAATGATGACAAAAATTGCTGCGATATTTGTAAAAAGGAATTGTCAAGTTCGATATCAAATGAGGATTTGGTTTTCTTAATAAAGACGTATGGCTTTGAAAGAGATGCAATAAAGGCGGCGCTTAAAGATAAGTCTATTCCTTTTGTAGAAAAACCAAGTGAGGGAGAATTGTCTTTGGGAATTCTAACAGGTAAGGATGTTTCTTCGTTTAACTTATATGTATCATATGGAGACATTGATAGAGCGGAGGAGGCAGTATCTTTTATTGATGCGACTAATCAACCTAGTAACAAAGAAATGACTGAGTCAAAAAGAAACATAATAAAGACGTTATCTATAATAGGCTTTTTTCTAATAGTTTGGATTATCGTTTATGGTATTGATTTTATTGCAGAAGTAGTAAAAGGCATGATTTGAGGTGCTTTTCTAATTTTTTCAAAAATTTTTATTTACATATGTTTAGTCGTTTTCTTTGCAAAATTAGTATAAAGTAGGGTTATGTTGGCGAATTTTTTGTGGAATTGCACCTAAATATGAAATAATGTTCGAAAATCTTCGATTTTTCTCTGTTGTATTTAAATTAAAAGATTTATATAATCGTATTTGCTCGCTACATTTTATAGTTAGCAGTAAGAAGAATTATGTTTGATTATAGGAAGAAAGGTTAAAGTTAAGTTGGACAAGAAACAGATTTATTTAAAAGTATTTTCCCAAATAGAGGGGCTTCAGCAAGAGGAAAGGGTAGGATATTTTCTAGTAAAACAAAATGATGAAAATTCAAATTTATATGGTGTAGAACTGGAATCGATAAATTCAAGAGATGAATCATCTCATGTAATTGAGTATTTATCCGAGGATAAACAAAAGGTCTTGGATTTTATTAAGTACTTATACGAAAACAGCATAAAAACAGACGTATGTAAAGATATCATTGATGATTTTTCAGGAAGAAAGTTATATTATTGATAAAATAATAAAATTTTGAGGTGAAAAAATGTCTGGGAAAAAGCTAAAAATTCTCATATGCGATGACCAAGTTGAAGAGTGTTATATACTAAGCAAATATTTAGAGAATTGTGAAATAGCTGATGTGTGTGATTTAGCATACGATGGAAAAGAGGCATTGGAAAAAATATATAGGTTAAAACCGGATATAGTCTTATTGGATATTATTATGCCTAAGATAGACGGTATGAGTGTATTAAGAAAGCTTAATCAGGATAATATTGAAAATCATCCAAGTATTATTGTTTTAAGCAGTGTGGATACGGAATGTATAACAAATGAATCTTTTAATTTGGGTGCGTGTTTTTATCTACTTAAACCGATTGAAAGAAATACGTTAGTTGGTACTATTAAAATGGTAGTGAATATTTCAAAAAACCATAATAAAAACACTAAATGTAAAAATCGAAGCAATAGAGATGTTGTGATTACAGAGATGTTATCAGAGCTTCAAGTTCCGACTCATATTGTGGGGTATATATACATATTTAGTGCAGTTAATATAATAATGGATGAAGATTATTCAGGTAGTTTATTAAAACAGGTTTATGGCAAAATAGCTTTAGAACATTATACTACATCAGAGTGTGTGGAAACTTCGATAAGAAATGCCATAGAACAAACTGCAAAAATGAAAAGCCCTTTGTTTGAGAAATTGTTTTTGAGTGATCCGTGCTCATTAAACGGATCTAAAGTAAAGAGACCAAGCAATAGCAAATTTCTTACAAAAATCAAGGAGGAAGTTTGCTTAAGAAACTTTTAATTTAGGCGGTTATAATAATAATTTATGAAGCATATTAGGCTAAAATCAATTTTAAACGATAAGTCTAATATGCTTTATTTTTTATAGAAGGTAGCCTTATATTTAATACTACTGCTGGGACTATAAACATTATATTTTTGCAAAGTAAGTAAATTCCTTAATATTTATATATTATTGACTTTTTTAGTGAATAGGATATAATAATTATATAATAATAAATTTGTGGAGGTGCTCATTTTGAAAAAGGTTAGCAGATTTTCAGTTTTGATGGGTTTGGTTGCGGCGATTGCAGCAGTTACAGCGGCAGGAGTTGCTCTTATGGTATTTTTTGAAAAGAAGAAAAAAGATGAAGAAGAATTAGAGCACTACCTTGATTGTGCGATTCAATAAATGCTTAGGCTAAAATAAAGATGCCGCAGTAAATTTTACTGCGGCATCTTTATTCTTGATATATTATTGCTTACTATTCATCACTATCGGGTATTTCAAATTTAGGGTTTGACGGAAACGGAAAGTCTGAAAAAAGGATGCTTATTGTTTTGTTGTTACTATATAGAGCCTTATTTAAATTATCTTTAGAAAAGTCCATTATGTCATATGATGCCGCAGCATTTCCTTTGAGTTTAAAATTATCATAATAACCTTCGGGCATATTATATCTTGTTTTCATAGAAGATATCGACTTTTCGGACCTTTGTGGGTTACTATGTGAAGAATCGGATGAACTTTCAGTAGGATTTATAGGATCTATATGCGAATTTTTCCAGCCTCCTGGTTTTATCCATACAGCTTTGAATAGGGGTGGATATTTTATAGGTTTAAATCTAGGATCATAATTTGATGAGCCCATATGAACTATATTAGGTCCACTTGGCTCATTTTCGCCCAATAACGCAAATTCAGGTGATGATAACTCCTCGAAATCTGACAGGGATTCTGGTTCATTAGAAGAAACTTGTGATAAAATAACCTTTGGAACTAATGGATTAGGTATATAGTTATCAGCATAATAAGGTACGTTATTAACTTTTTTACATTTTTCACTTTTACTACATTTCAAACTTTGAATTTGAATCACCACCAAATATTATGTGCTTTTATTATATCACTTGTTTATTAATGTTTCAATTAAAATATGGAAAAAAAATCCTTGTAATTTTTCTTATTGTATGATAAAATATTAATGTTAATTATAAATCACACGCTTTGCGTTTGCAGGATCGGTGCATTTTTTATGTCTTTCTGCTATAAAGCAATGGCGGAGGTATAACCAAGGAGGAAATTTTAATGTCAGTAATTTCAATGAAACAACTTTTAGAATCAGGTGTACATTTTGGTCACCAAACAAGAAGATGGAACCCTAAGATGGCAGAATACATCTTCACAGAGCGTAATGGTATATATATCATTGATCTTCAAAAGACAGCAAAGAATCTTGAAAAGGCTTATAATTTCATAAGAGAAATTTCAGAAGCAGGAGAATCTGTTCTATTCGTAGGTACTAAAAAACAAGCTCAAGATTCTATTAAAGAAGAAGCTATAAGAGCAGGCGCATACTATGTAAATGCTCGTTGGTTGGGCGGTATGCTTACAAACTTTACAACTATTCGCGGAAGAATAAACCGTTTAAATCAACTAAAAACTATGGAAGAGGACGGAACTTTCGATCTATTAACTAAAAAAGAAGTAATTAAGCTAAAACTTGAAATAGAAAAACTTGAAAAATTCTTAGGCGGCATAAAAGAAATGAAAACTCTTCCGGGGGCTTTATTTATTGTTGACCCAAGAAAAGAAAGAATTGCAGTAGCAGAAGCTAAAAAGTTAGGTATTCCTGTTGTAGCTATAGTTGATACCAACTGTGATCCTGATGATGTCGACTATGTAATCCCGGGTAATGACGATGCAATTCGTGCAGTTAAGCTAATTTCTTCTGCAATGGCAAATGCTATCATCGAAGGCAGAGAAGGCCAAATGGGTGAAGCTGAAGAAGAGAACGAAGAAGCTAAAGAAGAAGTTTTAGCTGCTGAATAAATTATAAATATAGTGCAAATGTTCCCTTTGCGCTGATTGCAATCTGTCGCAACCTCTGCTTCCTTAAAACAAAGCAGAGTGTTGCTCCGATTTAAATTTAAACGGTACAAAAATGCCTGCGTTAATCCACAGGTATTTTTTTCGGAATTGATTTTTAATATAACAATGGAGGAATAAATAATGGCTTTTACAGCACAAGATGTTAAATCACTAAGAGAAAAAACAGGCTGCGGTATGATGGACTGCAAAAAGGCTCTAACTGAGGCTAATGGAGATATGGAAGCTGCAATTGACTTTTTAAGAGAAAAAGGACTTGCTGCAGCAACTAAGAAATCAAGTCGTATAGCTGCTGAAGGTATCGCATTTGCTTGTGTTAACGACGCTAATAATATTGGTGTAGTAGTTGAAGTTAACGCAGAAACAGACTTCGTAGCAAAAAATGCTGATTTCCAAAACTTTGTTAAGGTATGTGCTAACACAATTATTGAAGCAAATCCTAAGGATATAGAAGCTCTATTATCAACAAAGGCATCAGGTTCAGAGTTGACAATCGGCGAATTAGTTCAAGAGAAAATCCTAACAATTGGTGAGAATATTAAGATAAGACGTTTTGAACGTTTTGAAGGTATTGTTGCTTCTTATATTCATGCTGCAGGAAGAATTGGCGTATTGGTTAAATTCAATACAAGCGAAGAAATTGCAGCTAAAGATGAATTTAAGGTATTTGCAAAGGATATAGCAATGCAAGTAGCAGCTGCTAACCCGGCTTATCTCAACGAACAAAGTGTTCCTGCTGATGTTATCGAGCACGAAAAGAAAATCTTGACAGAGCAAGTCGTTAACTCCGGAAAACCGGCTCAAATCGCTGAAAAGATTGTTGCAGGTAAAATTAAAAAGTACTATAAAGAAAACTGCTTAGTAGACCAACTATTTGTTAAGGATTCTGATTTGACAGTTACTCAATATGCTGAAAAAGTAGGCAAAGAGCTTGGCGGATCAATTGAAATTGTTGCTTTTGCTCGTTTTGAAAAAGGTGAAGGTCTAGAAAAACGTGAAGATAACTTTGCAGACGAAGTTGCTAGCATGATTAAATAAAAGATTATTATAAAAAAGTCTCGGCTAAGCCGAGGCTTTAATTTTTGTTTAATAAAAAAGGGCAGGGAATATATCCCCTGCCCTTTTTAAATATACATTAACCTAAAAATTTTTACTTTTTAAATAGTTCACAAAGCTCATCTACGCTGTATACTGTTGCACCATATACTGTCTTTAGGTAATTTATTCCTGATTCATAATCTTCTATTGTGAAGCTGTCAGTAGCATCTGCTGCGACTACTATATCATAACCAAGGCTGAATGCATCTGCTGCAGTATGACGTACACACATATGTGTATGTAGTCCTGTCATAATTACAGTATCGATTTTTAATTCTCGAAGCAATAGATCTAAATCAGTATGGAAAAAACCGCTATAGCGTCTTTTGGGGACAACATAATCCTTATCGCTTAAATTTAGTTCCGGGATTACTTCAGCACCTTTGGTTCCTGCAATTGCGTGTTCTCCCCAAATTTTAAATTCATGGTCTATACCCTTTAAGTGGGCATCGTTGCAAAATATTACCTTAACTCCGTTTTTGCGAGCCTCATTCAAAAGTTTAGCAGTTTTTGGTACGATTGCCATGCCCCTTTTACACTTTAGTGCTCCCGTTACAAAGTCATTTAACATATCTACTACTAAAATTGCTGTTTTTGAATTTTCCATATTTTAAATATCCTCCATAAAAAGTATTATATAATACAAAAATAAATTAAAATTTTAGATGGAAACTTGTAGCGCTGCGTTATATAAGTCGATATCAAAATCTTTTTTCATATTTAGAGCTTCAGTTATATCGAAGTCTACTATTTTGCCTTGCTGCATAGCAACAATTCGATTTCCTTTTCCTTCAAATAGTATTTGGACGGCTTTTACACCCATTTCAGTAGCTACTACACGGTCTCTTACAGTGGGGGAACCACCCCTTTGAACGTGGCCAAGTATAGTGGCTCTTGATTCTATTCCGGTTTTTTCCTGTATCTGTTTTGCAATTTGATCAACACCGCCTATACCTTCAGCAACAATGATTATAAAGTGTTTTTTGCCTGTCATTTGGGTATATCGTATTCTTTTTACTATATCAGTGTCGATGTCAAATTTAACTTCGGGGACTAAAACTGCTGTTGCACCTACGGCAATTCCCGTGTGAAGAGCGATATCCCCGCATCTTCTGCCCATTACCTCAACGACACTGCATCTATCATGGGATTGAGCAGTATCGCGAATTCTATCTACCATTTGCATGGCAGTATTCATAGCAGTATCGAAACCTATGGTATATTCACTGCACGCGATATCATTATCAATAGTACCCGGAATTCCAACACATGGTATGCCTGCATTAGTTAGGTCCCTGGCTCCTCTAAAGGAACCGTCTCCCCCTATTACAACCACTCCTTCAATCCCTAAGTATCGACAAGTATCGGCTGCTTTGTTTATTCCTTCTTGAGTTTTAAATTCAGGGCTTCTTGCAGTATAAAGCAAGGTTCCTCCTCGGTGAATTGTATCTGAAACGCTTCTTAAATTCATATCAAAGACATCCCCATTTATAAGTCCGTTATATCCTCTATGGACCCCTATAACGTGAATACCGTTAGCTATAGCTGCTCTCGCGACGGCTCTAACTGCGGCATTCATGCCAGGTGCGTCTCCTCCGCTTGTAAGTACAGCAATTGATCTTCTATCCATATCTAAAACCCCTCCCACTAAAGTTACTTTATAATATCATAAATTTTATATTTTAACAATATGTCATGAAAGTAAGGTTACTCCTTAAGTGCAACATTTTCATTGCCTATTTGATTTTTGAGTTCTTTTATTAACACATTGTTGATATCGACCCATAAACTTCTTGGAGCCAACATAAGTTTTTTATCATCAGAAAAGTAGAAATAAACCGGCATATTGCCGTCAAATATACTTATTAGGTTTCTTGACCTTTCATATAGATTGCAATTAATATTGGGAACTCTTATATAAAGCCCATTCCTTTTGCTGTTTTTAGGTTTGTTTACTGGTTCATTTGATGATTCATCTTGCAATGAAGCAATAGAAACTTCTTGACATATTAATTTTGGTTCTTCATCTTCTCTTACATTAAGCTTTGCTAGTATTTTTACAATATTTCCTTCCTTGAGTATGAATGAATATTCCTGCAAAGTCTTTGGAAATACTAACATTTCCATAGTAGAAGAAACGTCTTCTACATTTACAAATGCCATAGTAGTATTAGACCTTGTAGTTTTTAAATTCACTCTAGAAATAATTGCTAGAATTGTGACTATATCGCCATCCTTATATTTTTTTATTTCAGGTTTTGAGTATTCCAGTATATCGATTATTTTAGTAGCATTAATTTTTTTAGCAAGACCGGAATATTCTGACATTGGATGACCTGAAAGATATATGCCTGCAACTTGTTTTTCCATAGAGAGAATTTCTTTTAAAGGAAATTCTTGTAAATCAGGTAAATATGCCTCATCTATCTTTTTTGAATTTATAGGATTATCAAAAAATCCTATTTGACCTTCGATATTATTTTTTCTTTCTGAATCGAGATTATCCAATATAGTATTCATCGAGCTTAGCATTTGGTGTCTATTGGCATCAAGGTGATCGAGGGCACCTGATTTTATTAGGCTTTCAAGGGCTCTTTTGTTCATATCTCTGCCGCAATTTCGCTTGCAAAAATCATAAAAGGTTTTAAATTTACCATTTAGGTTTCTTTCATTTATCAAGGAATTTATAAGATTTGTCCCAAGATTTTTAATTGCCAAAAGGCCAAAACGAATATTATTGTTTGATGTGGTAAATCCCTTTTCACTTTCATTTACGCTTGGAGGCAAAACTTTAATGCCCATTTTTTCGCATTCAAGTATATATCCTGAAATTTTATTGGTATTATCTAAAACACTTGTCATTAAGGCTGCCATATATTCTTTTGGGTATTTGCATTTAAGCCATGCCGTTTGGTAAGAAATCATTGCATAAGCCGTTGCATGAGATTTATTAAAGGCGTAAGAAGCGAAACTTTCCATTTCGTCAAATATTTTTATAGCGATATCTTCGCTTACCCCACGGCGTATACACCCGTCAACTTCTACATTGCCGTCTTTATCAGTAAGACCATAAATAAATATTTTTCTTTCTTGGTCCATAACGTCCGCTTTTTTCTTGGACATCGCACGACGAACAATATCAGCTCTTCCAAGAGAGTAGCCGGCTAATGTTCTAAATATTTGCATAACCTGCTCTTGGTATATTATGCATCCGTATGTAACATTCAGTATATTGGAAAGCAGGGGATGAAGGTAAACTACCTTTTCAGGGTGATGGCGGTTTTCGATATACCTTGGTATTGACTCCATTGGCCCCGGACGGTAAAGCGATATAACTGCGATTAAATCTTCTATGCTTTCCGGCTTTAATTGAATAAGTACATTTTTCATGCCGGCAGATTCAAATTGAAATACTCCATCAGTGTCTCCATTTGAAAACATTTCAAATACATCACTGTCTTCTTTTATATTATCAAGACTAAACTTGGGGTCTTGCCTTTGTATCATTTCTTGAGTATCTTTTAGGACAGTCAAGTTTCTAAGTCCTAAAAAGTCCATCTTTAAAAGACCTAATTCTTCTAAAGTTGTCATTGTGTATTGAGTTACTATAGAAGAATCATTTTTAGCAAGTGGGACATATTGGCTTACGGGATCTCTTGTTATGACAACGCCTGCTGCATGGGTTGAGGAGTGCCTTGGCATACCCTCTATTTTTCTTGCAGTGTCTATAAGCTCTTTAATTTTAGGATCATTTTCATACATTTCCCTTAGCTCTGAAGAAGCGCTTAATGCCTTATCTATAGTCATATAAAGTTCCATAGGTATAAGCTTTGCTACAGTATCAACAGTGGAGTAGGGGACAGCCAAAACTCTTCCTACATCTCGTATAGAACCTCTTGCTGCCATAGTACCAAATGTTATTATTTGGGCTACGTGATCCTCGCCGTATTTTCTTACAACATAATCAATAACTTCTTGACGGCGTTCATAGCAGAAGTCTATGTCGAAGTCCGGCATACTTACTCTTTCAGGATTTAAAAAACGTTCAAACAGTAGATTGTATTTTATAGGGTCTATGCCCGTTATTCCTATTAAGTATGCGGCAAGGCTTCCTGCACCCGAGCCTCTTCCCGGACCCACTGCAATTCCGACAGATTTCGCATAACTTACAAAATCATTTACAATAAGGTAATAATCAACGTAACCCATTGTGTTTATAGTATTAAGCTCAAATTCTAATCTATCTACTATTGAAGGGTCGGGATTTTGACCATAATGCTTATAAAGACCCTTATAACAGTTTTCTTTAAAATATTCAAAGTGATCCTGATTATTTGGGACTTCAAAATGTGGTAATTTTGTATTGCCAAACTCGAATTCCACATTACACATATCCGCTATAATTTTTGTGTTTTTTATAGCTTCAATATGATTTGGAAAAAGGGACATCATCTCTTCTTCACTTTTTAGATAGAATTGGTCTGAGGAAAATTCAAACCTATTTTCATCCTCAAGAGTTCTATTTGTTTGTATGCACAAAAGGACATCATGCATTTTGCTGTCCTCTTGGTTTAGATAGTGGCAGTCATTGGTTGCGACAAGAGGTATCCCGGTTTCTTGCGAGATTTTTATTAGGCCTGCATTTACTATTTTTTGCTCTTTTATCCCGTGATCTTGGATTTCTAAATAGAAGTTACCGCTGCCAAAAATCTCATTATACTTTATTGCCTTTTCTTTTGCATCTTCATAACGTGAGTTAATTAGGAGTTTGGGTATTTCTCCTCCAAGGCATGCCGACATAGCGATTAATCCCTTGTTATATTTTTTTAGCAATTCCTCATCAGCTCTTGGTTTATTGTAAAAACCTTCAGTCCATGATTTAGACACAATTTTTATTAAATTTTGATAGCCTTCATTGCTTTTGCAAAGCAAAACAAGGTGCCTGTTGTCTGAATCGTATTCATATACTTTATCGGTCATCTTTCTTGGAGCAACATAGATTTCACAGCCTATTATAGGCTTGATACCGTTTTTCTTGGCAAGTTTATAAAAATCAATTGCGCCGTACATTGCGCCGTGATCAGTAACTGCGACAGCCGATTGATTTAACTGTTTTGCTCTTGATACAAGGTCTTTAAGCCGGCAGGCTCCGTCAAGCAGGCTATATTCACTATGAACGTGGAGATGAACAAAGTCACCCAATCAACATTTCTCCTTTCCTATACATTCTGATATGTACATTATTTTTTTTAATCTATGATTTACTCCGGATCGACTTAAAGGAACTTTTAGGTTTTCGCCAAGTTCTTTTAAAGACATATCCGGATTTTGGACGCGCAAGAGGGCAAGCTCTTTTAAGTCATCTGTAAGAAAATTTTTGCCTTTTACCTCTTCAATATGCTGTATAGCCTTTATTTGTAACAAAGAAGCAGAAGTGGTTTTGCTTAGATTTGCGGTTTGGAAATTGGTGGTTCTATTAACATAATTTCTTACTTCTTTGACCATTTTTACTTGCATAAACTCCATTGCTGAATTTTGAGCACCTATATAAGCAAGAAAATCAAATATTTGCTCATTGTCTTTAATGTAAATTGAGAATTTGTCCCTTTTTACGAGTATTTTAGGGTTTAATTCAATTGGCAAGTTTGAAAGTAATTTTAAAAGGTCGTTTGCAAGACTGATGTTTTGAATTGCAAATTCTAATCTATATTCTTTTTGTGGATTTATGACACTGCCGCAAACTAAAAATACGCCCTTTAAGAAATACTTGAGTTGGGTATCATTTTTAATATTAGCAGGACTGATATATACATTTTTTAGGTCTGCATCTTTATAAAAAAAAGATAATATTTTATTGATATCGTTTTTGTCTACTAATGACAATGTGTAGTTTGGTTCTCCTGATGATCTATTGTGGTAAGGTTTAGTACTTATATCAACAGTTATGGATAGTTGTTCTGAAAGAAAGTTTGATAAAATTTCTGTTGATTTGCGATTTCTGCTTGTAAAGTAAAAACTATCATTAGAAAAATTTTTTGAAAAAAGTATCAAACCATAAACTTCGGCGGTTAATGAATCAAAATCTTTTGGTTTTGACGAGTAAAGCTCTTGTTTTATGCTAGATGAAAAAGACATTATATCACCCTATACTCTTCTCTATGCTTTGTGAATATCTCTATGGTATACGTTAGATCTTTGTTTAAGATCCAACATATGCTTATATAAATATTGTGCCAATGCTACGGAGCGATGTTTTCCTCCCGTACATCCTACAGCTATCACAAGCTGACTTTTACCCTCGTTTCTATATAGAGGAAGCATATAATCTATAAGAGAAATCCATCTTTCTATAAAACCTTTTGTTTGATCCCATTTCATAACATATTCTCGTACGTCTTCATCCAGACCTGTATGAGATTTAAGATCTTCTATGTAATAGGGATTGGGGAGACAACGTACATCAAAAATCAGGTCAGCCTCGGAAGGTGTACCGTATTTAAAACCAAAAGACATACAGTTAACCATAATAGCGCAGGAGCTATCCTCCAAAAACATTTCGACTATACGTTCCTTTAACTGAGCAGGAGATATATATGAAGTATCTATTACATAATCGGCACGTTCTTTTATTGGCTTTAAAATTCCCCTTTCAAATTGTACCGCTTCTAAAACCGAGCCTAAATAATTTTCAGCTAGCGGGTGTTTTCTCCTAGTTTCTTTATATCTTCTAACGAGGACGTCATCCCTTGAGTCAAGATATAAAATTTTATAATTGCAGTTGTTTTCTTTTAGTTTATCTAAGGCCTCGAATAATCCGCTGAACATCCCTCCACCTCTTATATCGGTGACTATTGCAACTTTTTTCATCGAGTCATCTTTAACTTGATTGCAAAGGTCATAGAAGGTAGAAATAAGCTTAGGAGGTATATTATCTACGCAATAAAAGCCAATATCTTCCATAGCATCTATTGCTCTGGATTTTCCTGCACCTGACATACCTGTAACTATAATGAATTCCATAGAATAACCTCCAACATATCTTATTTATTAAAGTGCCCAACCTTTTTAATTTCACATTTAAGGCTTACTCCTGTTTTATCCTTAACAGTATCTTGAATATATCTTACTAGGTTTAGGACATCTTCGCATTTAGCATTTCCTTTATTTATTATAAAGCCGCAATGTTTTGTGCTTACCATAGCATCGTTTATTGATTTTCCTTTTAGACCACATTGCTCAATTAATGTACCCGCAAAGTAGCCTTCGGGCCTTTTGAATACGCTTCCCGCGCTTGGAAAATCAAGAGGTTGTTTTGATTTACGGCGATTTATATAATCATCCATTCTAGCCTTGATATTTTCATAATTATCCTTTGTTAATTGAAAAATAGATGAGGTGATTATGTAGTTTTTGTTAGAGTAAAAACTTGTTCTATATGACATTTCAAGCTCATCTTTTTTAAGTGTTTTTTCTTGATTATCGGCATCTATATGGCTTGAAGAAAAAATTACATCTTTAATTTCTCCGCCATATGCGCCTGCATTCATATATACGGCTCCGCCTACAGACCCTGGTATTCCCCAAGCAAATTCCAGCCCGGAAAGAGAATTTTTCAAGGCAAATGAGCAAAGCTTTGAGAGGCTTACTGCACTGCCGCACTCGATTTTATTATCATTTAGGAGCTTTATTTGTGAGAAATCTCCGCAAAGTTTTATGACTGCACCCTTGATACCGTTATCGGATACTAAAATATTAGAGCCATTTCCTAAGATGAAAACAGGAATTTCTTCCTCCTGAGTGGTGTCTATTATTTTTTTAAGGGCTTCTTTATTACTTACTTCTATAAAGATATCAGCAGGGCCTCCTATTAAAAACGATGTATGTTTACCCATATCTTCGTTTTCAAGAACCTTGCAGCCAAGATTCATGGAGAGTTGATAAAGTTTAGGATATTTATGCATTTGTTCCTCCGAATGTACTTAAACTCAATTATTAAAAAATTTAGTGTATGTTTTCAAGTAATCTTCAAATCTGTTAATATCTGCGTTTACAATAAGTTCTTCGGGAAAATCTATTCCCTCTAAAAGTTTTATGGCATTTTCAACATGACCGATTTGGGTGCAGAAATGTGAATCTGAATTTAATATAACGGGTACTCTATATTCTTTGCAGAGTTTAGCAATTGTGATGCAGTTATGCATAGAGCTTTCTCTAACGGTGAAAGAGGCGTTATTAATTTCTACGAGTTTACCGTTTTTTCCAAACTCCGGGATTACTTTTTCGTAATCATATTTATAATCTTGTGTGCCGCTGTGGCCTATAACATTTACTCTTTTGTCATGAGCTATGTTAAGCATAGCTTCAGTGCACTGTTTTATATTGTTAGGCTCCAGTTTTGTAGCCGGGTGATGAATCGATGCAACAACCCATTCAAGAGTTTTTTCTTCTTTTTCGTTAATATCAAGGGTCCCGTGTTTGTCTAGGATATTGGCTTCTACGCCTTTTAAGATAAATACATTACCTATTTTTTTAGGGATTACCCTTAAATTTTCAAAGTACCACATTTCAGGTGAACCGGGCATGGTTCTTGCGTGATCAGTAATAGCAATAGCATATAGCCCCATTTTAGAGGCAGCCTCCGCATTTTCCATAATAGTACTGTATGCATGGGTAGAGGCTATTGTGTGGCAATGAGTATCAGCAATTATTTTCATTTTTTTCTCCTTTTTTAAAAGTTACTTTTATTTTTTGGGAACTTCGTCATAGTCCATACCAAGGGTTTCTAAGAGCTCTTCAGCTGCATTGTAGCCAAGCTTTTTTTGCCTGTTATTCATAGCAGCTACTTCTATAATGACAGCTAAGTTTCTTCCGGGGGTAACGGGGATTGTTAAAATTGGTATATCCACCCCTAAAATATTGGTAAATATATTATCCATTCCCATTCTATCGTATACTTTTGAGTTGTCCCAAAACTCAAGGTTTATGACAATATCTATTTTTTCAGTAAGCTTTACAGCTCCCATACCAAAAATTCTTCTTGCATTTATAATTCCTATTCCACGAAGTTCAATGAAATGCCTTATATTTTTAGGAGCTGACCCTACTAGAGAGTTTTTGGCTATTTTCCTTATTTCAACAGCATCATCAGCAATTAGTCTATGACCTCTTTTAATAAGTTCGATGGCAGCTTCACTTTTTCCCACGGCACTGTCGCCGGTTAAAAATATACCCTCACCGTAAACTTCGACCAAGACACCGTGGCGTGTAATTCTTGGAGCAAGCTCTACATTCATATAGGAAATCAAGGCAGCAATCAAAGTAGATGTAGATTCTGATGCACTTAACATAGGAACCGAGAACTCTTTAGCGGCTATCATGAATTCTTCAAATGGTTCCAGGTTTCTTGCAAAAATGACTGCCGGCGGTCTACCTGCAAAGATACTTCTTATAGTCTCGAGACGCTTTTGACTTGTGAATTTGGACAGAAACGACATTTCTGCGTTGCCGAAAACTAAGATTCTGGTATTATCAAAATAATCCAAAAAACCAGTAAGTTCAAGACCGGGACGATTAACATCTTTAGATGAAATTAAGACTTCCGCAGGATCGTACGGCATATGTATAGGTTTCATGGAAAGTTCATTTATAATCTTATCCAAAGATACTGTAAATTTTACTGCCATAATATCACCAAATTCCTTTACTTTTATATAATTATTATACATCAAATGGGTTTAAAATAAAAGCGTTTTGATATATTTTAATATTGACTATTAGTAATATTTAATCGACTTAAAGTTCAAGGTTTTTATAATAAATATATCGTTTAGTTGAATATATTATATAAAAATGATACAATATTAAGAACGAGAGTAGGTGTTGTAATTGAGCATTAAAAAATGGGTTATATCAAAACTTAATAAAGAAAGAGCGTCAAAGATGGCGGAAGAATGGAATATCCCTTTCTTTTTGTCAATGCTTTTAGATATAAGAGGAATTGTTGAAAAAGATGAGGTAGAGGCTTTTTTATCCTCATCAGGGTCAATTGCTGACCCTATGGAGTTTAGGGATATGGATAAGGCGGTATATAGAATTAATCAAGCGATAGACTCTTTTGAGAAAATATGTGTCTATGGTGATTATGATGCAGACGGTGTTACTTCCACGGTGCTTCTTTACACATACTTGGAGTCTATAGGGGCTAATGTTATGTATTACATACCTAAAAGAGAGGAAGAAGGTTACGGCCTTAACAATAACGCCATTGATAAATTAAAATCATATGATGTATCTTTAATTATTACGGTAGATAATGGTGTTGTTGCCATAGATGAAGTAGAATATGCAAAGTCTTTGGGAATAGATATGGTTATAACTGACCATCATCAACCAAGAGAAGAATTGCCAAATGCAGCTGCGGTTGTTGATCCCCATAGAAAGGACTGTGGCAGTAAATTTAAAGATTTATCCGGAGTTGGGGTAGCATTTAAATTAATTATGGCTATTGAAGGCGATGAGAGAGATTTGGATACTCTCTTGAGCAACTATTCTGACCTTGTAGCTATTGGGACGATAGCCGATGTAGTTTCTTTAAAAGGCGAAAATCGGTTCTTTGTTAAAAAGGGACTTGAAGCCATTAACAATACGGACAGACCGGGGATTAAATCATTACTTGAACAAGCGGGAATGTATGGTAAAACTATAAATTCAACAAATATAGCATTTACTATTGTACCAAGAATAAATGCCGGCGGAAGAATGACTTCTTCGGAGAGGGCAGTTAAGTTATTGCTTTCTGAGAATGAGGAGGATGCAGATTCTCTTTCTGCTTGCTTGAATGATGAAAATAAACAGCGGCAAAAAATAGAACATGATATTTTTAATGAGATAGAGGAGTCATTTGCAAAAAATCCTGAAAAACTTTATCAAAGAATATTGATAGTGTGCGGGGAAAATTGGCACCCTGGAGTTATTGGTATAGTAGCTTCTAAGATTTTAGAAAAATACGGTAAACCCGTTATGGTTATATCTTCTATAGACGGTATGGCAAAAGGTTCGGGGAGAAGTGTTGAAGGCTTTTCTTTGTATGAGGCGGTTTTAGCAAATTCTCAATATTTAACCCGTTTTGGTGGTCATCCAATGGCCGCAGGGATTAACTTGGAAAGCAAAAATGTTGATGCATTTAAAAAGGGAATGGAAGAATATGTTGATAATATAGGTGAACTTCCGTTTTGTGAGCTCAATATCGATTGTAAACTTAATCCTTCGAATTTATCCGTAGGACTTATAGAACAAATATCCGAGTTTGAGCCTTTTGGTGCCGATAACCATAAACCGATTTTTGCTTTATGCAATATGGTTCTTAAAGAAATTATACCAGTTGCAGGAGGAAAACATTTGAGGCTTAAGTTCCAAAGGGGAGATACTGTAATAACGGTAATGAAATTCTTTGTTTCGCCGGATCAGTTCCCTTATGATATTGGTGATATATTGGACTTAGCTGTAAATATTGAGATAAATGAGTACTATGGCAATAGATCAATTTCAATAATTATTAAGGATTATAAGCTATCTAACATAGATCAAGAAAAGTTTTTAAAGGAAAAAAGGGCATTTGAACAAATAAAACGTGGAGAAAAAATAGAAAGAGACATCGCCAAAAGTTTTATACCCAAAAGAGAGGAATTTGCAAAAATTTATAGATATCTAAGAAACAACAAGGGATTTAACTTTGGAATCGATGTACTGCTTAATAAAATTAACGACGATAGAATCACATTTGGTAAAGCTATGGTTATATTGGATATTATGAGTGAGTTGGATCTTATTAATATTTATTTGGATGGGGACAATTATCATATAACAGTTAACCAAGTTGAAAATAAGGTTGAGCTTGAATCATCTAAGCTTTTACAAAAACTAAAAAGTTGGAGGAATTAATATATGCCTGACGGATGTTATTATTACGACTATGAATCTTTGGTAGAAATAATGAAAACAAGCGGAGTTACATATGACTTCGATTTAGTAGATAAAGCATATAAGGTTGCACTTGAGGCTCATAACGATCAAAGACGAAGGTCCGGAATACCATATATACTCCATCCGGTTTCAGTTGCATATATTTTAGTCGGCCTTGGTATGGATAGTGAGTCTATAGCGGCAGCACTACTTCATGATGTTGTTGAAGATACTGATGTCACCTTGCAAGAAATTCAAAAGATGTTTGGAAAAGATGTGGCTGCCTTGATAGACGGAGTTACTAAGATAGGTAAGATCCCATTTTCTTCAAGGGAAGAGCAGCAGGCTGAAAATATAAGAAAAATGCTTATTGCAATGGCGAAAGATATAAGAGTAATTATAATCAAGCTTGCAGATAGGCTCCATAATATGAGAACTATTGAATGTATGCCTGACCAAAAACGCAGAGACAAGGCCTTAGAAAATATGGAAGTATATGCGCCAATCGCTCACCGTCTTGGAATTAGGGCGATAAAAGAGGAGCTTGAGGATATATCTATAAGGTATTTGGACCCCGTAGCATACCAAGAAATAGAAAAAATATTAAACCTTAGAAAATCCGATAGAGAGCTTTTTATAGAAAAAACCAAGCAATATATAAAAGAAAAACTTGAAGGCTTTATACCAAACTTTCACCTTGAGGGAAGGGTTAAGAGTATCAACGGTATTTATAGGAAAATATTTGTTCAAGGTAAGTCAATAGAGGAAATTTATGATATCTATGCTGTTAGAGTAATAGTCGATACCGTTAATGACTGCTACAATGTTTTGGGATTGATTCATGATATATTTACACCGCTTCCAAATCGATTTAAAGATTATATATCCACTCCAAAACCTAACTTGTATCAATCTTTGCATACGACAGTAGTTGGAAAGGATGCAATACCTTTTGAGGTTCAAATAAGGACATGGGAAATGCATCATACTGCTGAATACGGAATCGCAGCGCATTGGAAATATAAGTTGGGAATAGCTAAGAAAGACAGCATGGAAGAGCGTCTTATGTGGATAAGAAAAATGATAGAGGATCAAAAAGACAATGAAGATGCTACTGACTTATTAAGAAATATTAAGTCTGACCTGGTTCCTGAGGAAGTGTATGTATTTACTCCCAAAGGCGACGTTAAAGTTTTGCCACTTGGTGCTACGGTTATAGACTTTGCATATGCTATTCACAGCGCTGTTGGCAATCGAATGGTGGGGGCTAAGGTAGACAAAAAAATTGTCCCTATAGATCACGAAGTCAAAACCGGAGAAATCATCGAAATCCTTACGACTAAGGATTTATCAAGGGGCCCAAGCAGGGACTGGCTTAAAATAGTTAAAACAAGTGAAGCAAGAAATAAGATTAGGCAATGGTTTAAAAAAGAAAGACGTGAGGAAAATATTATTGAAGGTAAACTTGAGCTTGAAAAAGAGTTTAGGCACAATAATATAGTTATACCTGAAAAGGAATTAAAAGATTTTCTACTTAAAGTTATAAGAAAACAAAAATTTAATACTTTAGATGATATATATGCGGCTATTGGTTATGGAGGAATTCAAATTGGTAGGATTTTGCCAAGAATTAAAGAAGAATACCTTAAAATAAAGAAGACTCCTTCTCCAAATCAATCTGAAAATGAAAGCACGACCAAGCCAAAAGAGGAGCCTGCTATTAAAACAACTAAGAAGAAGGCGGTTTCAGGTATTATTATTGAGGGTGTGGACAATTGTCTTATTAAGCTTTCAAAGTGCTGTAACCCTTTACCGTCTGATGAAATAATAGGATTTATAACAAGGGGTAATGGTGTGTCGATACATAAGAAAAATTGTATCAATGTACCTGCCGATTTAAAAAACTGCGACCAACCTGAAAGATGGGTAAATGCTTATTGGCAAGGAAATGTAAAAGAGGAGTTCCAAACTACTATAGAGATTATAGCATTAGACAGGCCGGGACTTTTGGCTGATGTTACACTTCAATTGTATGCCATGCATATTTTTATTCATAAGTTAAATTCTAAAGAGGATAAAGAAGGAAATGCTATTATACGTGCAAATGTAACTGTAAGTAGTGTGGATCATCTAAATGTTATAATTTCAAGGCTTAGCCATATAAATAAAGTTACCTCAGTAAAGAGGGTTTAATTGGGGGCAAATATGAAAGTAGTTTTGCAAAGAGTTTCCTATGCAAGCGTAGAGGTTGATAATGAAGTTGTAAGCAGTATTGATTCGGGGCTATTACTTCTTTTGGGTGTAGAGGAAAGCGATTCAATAAAAGAAGCCGAGATTCTTTCCTCTAAAATTTGCAACTTGAGAATATTTGAGGATCCAAGTAATAAGCTAAATTTATCTATAATGAATACTAATGGAAGTATATTATTAGTCTCCAATTTTACTCTTTTATCAAACTGCAGAAAGGGAAATAGACCGTCATTTTCAAAAGCCTTAAATCCAAAGGAGGCCAAGTTGCTTTATGAAGAATTTTATAATCTTTTAGAAAGCAAGTTAAATGGAAAAGTAAAAAAGGGAGTATTTGGCGCTGATATGAAGGTTAAGTTGTTAAATGACGGTCCCGTTACTATTATTTTAGATTCAAAGGAGTTGATTAAAAATGGTTGAAATAGAAAGGTATGAGGTTGGTCATCTAAAGACCAATTGCTATATTATAAAAGATAAAGATACAAATAAAATGGCTATAATAGACCCGGGATATAAATCCTATAATGTAGAATCGATAGTAAATCAAAATATTGATAACATTGAATATATATTATTGACCCATGGCCATTTTGATCATATTTTAAAGGCGGATGAGTATAGAAAATTAACAGGAGCTAAGATTGTTATTGGTGAATATGAGGACGAGTTTACAAGAAATAGCGAGTTAAATTTATCATCAACACTTACAAGAAAATTAGGTATAGATTTTTCTGCGGATATATTAATTAAAGACGGCGATTCGATAAATTTGGGCAATACCAAAATAAAAGCTATTTATACTCCCGGTCACACAAAGGGAGGAGTATGCTATATTATAGATAATAATATATTTTCAGGAGATACCCTAATGAAAGGCACTGTTGGAAGAACAGATTTTGTGACAGGAAATATGAGTGATATGGAAAACTCATTAAAAAAGATTGCTTCAATTAATGGTAATTTTAACGTTTATCCGGGCCATGGGGAAAATACTACTTTGGAATATGAAAAAAATACGAATGTTTATTTAGGGAAGTACAATTATGATAATTTATATTAAAAACCATGATTTTCATTATGAAACGGAGTGCTTATGCAGACTGTTTTTTCCTAATGATAAACTGGTTATATCTAAAGAAGAGATAGATGAAGACTTAGGTGAGTATGTCTATACCGAATTGTGTAAGGATAAAGACGAGACTTTATTTAAGGTTAAAGTTAAGTTAGATGGAGTTATAAAAGAGGATAATTTGAAACTGAATATAAGAGAGTGCTCAAGCCAAAGAGAATGCGAGATAGAGCTTGAGGCATTATTGTTTAAGGTCTTATCATCTATTACCGGCATTAAACCCCCATGGGGTATCTTAACGGGAATAAGACCTGTTAAACTTTTAAAAAGTGTAGCCAAAGAAAAAGGTCTTGAAGAGGCTAAGGATTACTTTTTAAATAAGTTTTTAGTATCTAAGGAAAAGCTTGATCTTGCAATAAAAACTATGGATGAAGAGGAAAGTATATTAAAACTTTCAAGAAATGATTCGTTTAGCCTTTATGTTTCTATACCATTTTGTCCATCAAGATGTTCTTATTGCTCGTTTGTTTCACAAGATATAGACCATGCTAAAAAATTAATACCGCAGTACGTGATAAAATTATTAGATGAAATAAAATATACAGCAAGCATAGTTAAGAAATTAAATTTGAGGCTTGAAACGATATATATGGGAGGCGGTACCCCTACTATATTGGAAGCAGAACAATTGCAAGTTATAATTGAAACTATAAAATCCTCTTTTGACCTTAGCCATTTAAGAGAGTTTACGGTTGAAGCGGGACGGCCTGATACAATTTCAAGAGAAAAACTTGAAGTCCTAAAGAAGTTGGGTGTGGATCGAATTAGTATTAATCCTCAAGCTTTGGATGACCAAGTTTTAGAAAATATATCAAGAAAACACACCTCTAAAGAGGTAGTAGATGCCTATAATATGGCAAGAAATTTAGGATTTTCTAATATTAATATGGATTTGATAGCGGGGCTTACGGGTCAAAGCTGCGAAAGTTTTAATCGTAGTTTGCTTAAAGTCTGCAGTTTAAAACCGGATAGCATCACAATACATACACTTTCAATGAAAAAAGCATCGACCATAACAGGTCAAGGGAAAAAACTTGAATCGAGCGAAGCTTTGAAAGTGGCTAAAATGCTTGACTTCGCCCAAGGACTTCTATTTAAAGAGGGCTATGTACCTTATTATTTATATAGGCAAAGCAGAATGGCCGGAAATTTAGAAAATGTAGGCTGGGCTAAACCGTCTAAACAAGGACTTTATAATGTTTATACTATGGATGAAACACATACAATATTGTCTTGCGGGGCAACGGGAGTAAGTAAACTTAAAAATCCTAATACGGGTAAGATAGAGAGGATATTTAATTATAAATTTCCATATGAATATATAAATGGATTCGATGAAATGATTAATCGAAAAAATAGGGTGGTGAGTTTCTATGAGGAACTTTAATAACTCATATAATGTATTTGTGTTTTCGTTGGAACAAATAAATGAGGCAGCAGCTAAATATCCAAAAGAGTTTGTTATGAGCATGGAAGATAAATATAAAGACGAGATATCCTCAGTAGTAGATTCTATTCTATCTAAAGAATACGATTGCAAGGTTGTAATGCTCGCGGGTCCTTCGGGGAGCGGGAAAACTACCACTGCACATATGATAAAAAATGAACTTATAAGACGAGGTAAGGAATCGGACTTGATATCATTGGATGACTTCTACAAGGGTAATAGAGATACACCGTTAACAGAGGATGGAAAGTTTGACTATGAATCTATAGATGCCCTTAATGTTAGCCAAATCAAGGAAGTAATACACTCCTTGATAAATACCGGCTCATGCTTGGTCCCTAAGTATAATTTTAGTAATAAGTCTCCTGAAAAGGAAAAAAGAGAAATCAACCTTTCTAAGGATGGAATTACTATAATAGAGGGAATTCATGCCCTTAATCCGATTCTTACAAGGGATTTACCTGAAGATAAACTTTTAAAGATATATATAAGCGTAAAACAGGGAATAGTTGATTGTAACGGTCAAGTATTTGAAAGAAAGGATATACGTTTTATAAGAAGACTGATAAGAGATTATAATCATAGAGGAGCAGATGCAAAAGAAACATTTGAAATGTGGGATAATGTTTGCAGAGGTGAGTTTTTATATATAGACCCATTTAAGCGAACAAGTGACCTTACAATAAACTCTATTCATATATATGAACCATGTATATTGACACATACGGGGCTTTCTCTATTAAATTCAATTGAGGAAGACAGCCCATATTTTTATTTTTCAAGAAGAATATTATCAGGACTTCAAAGGTTTTATCCTATAAATCCAAGGATTGTCCCAAAGACGTCCCTAATAAGAGAGTTTATAGGTGGAGGAATTTACGATTAATATCCTTGATTTTAAAATTAGGGGTATAATATAAAATAATTTTAGGAGTGATTATAATGGGAATGTTTGAGGATGCAGTACTTAATATGAAAGCAGCAATTGATACGGTTGGCGAAAAGACCGGCAAGCTTGTAGATCTTTCAAAGCTTAAAATTAACGAGTGTGAGATTAATAATACAATCTCAAAAGAACTTGAAAAATTAGGTAAGCTTGTATATGATTTTAAAGAGCTTGGAGTTAATAATGAGGATAAAATAAAGGACTCTTTATTGTCATTATCTTCGCTTTATGATCAATTGAAAGCTGTAGATGAGCAAATAAATGAATTTAAGAAAAAGAAAATTTGCCCAAACTGCAAGGCAGCAAATGATATGGATATGAAGTTTTGCGGAAATTGCGGATGCAAAATGGATGGCGAGTGCAGTTGTGAACCTTGCAGCAGTAAACCTGAAGATCCTGAATTTAAGGATCTATTAAACGAGGAGGCACAAGATAATTAAAGAAATATTAAGACTGTTGCAGCCTGTAGAAACATCTGCAGGCTGTTGGTTTTGATTATAGAAAGGGTGTGTTTTAATGCGTCTTGATAAGTATTTAAAAGTATCGAGAATTATTAAACGAAGGACAGTGGCAAACAGTGCTTGTGATTCTTCGAGAGTTATGGTAAATGGCAAAAGCGCAAAGGCTTCTTATGATGTTAAAATAGGTGATATTATTGAGGTTGGGTTAGGCAATAGAAATTTAAAGGTAAAGGTTACAAGCCTAAGCGAGCACGTAAAAAAAGAAGATGCCGATAGTCTTTATACTGTATTGTAAGATAGTAAGGTAATATTTTCTCTATTATTATCATAAGTATCATTATAAATAATTTATGGAGGTACTTAAAATGATAGAAGAGAAAAAAACGGTCAAGCTTTTACACAATTTGATCTTAGAAGGAAGAAAAAATTTAACAGTCAGCGGAGTCTCTGATGTAGACAGTTTCGATGACCAAGCAATTGTAGCCTACACTGATTTAGGTGAGTTAACAATAAAAGGCAAAGACTTGCATATAAGCAAGCTAAGCGTCGATTCAGGAGATTTAAAGGTGAGCGGTGAAATCATTTCACTGTCGTACTCGGATAATCATCAATCAAGCGGTGGCTTTCTTTCCAAACTATTTAGATAGGTTGTGACAGCTTGGGAATTACATTACTTAATCAAGTGCAAATCTTTTTGGCATCCTCTGTCTTTGGAGTATTGTTGGGTTTAATATATACGATGTTTTGGGTATTGAAAAGGACTCTAAGCGCTAGTAAAATCCAGGACTTTATGTATGATTTTGTGTATTTTGTTGTTTGCGCGTTTCTAACCTTTACTTTTATTTTTACATTTAATTATGGTGAAATAAGACTTTATATATTGGCAGGAGAGTTATTGGGATTTATTGTATATTATATAACTGTTGGAAGCCTTATGATTAAGATAATAAGCGCAATATTATCCTTTTTAAGAAAGATAAAAAACAAGATTAAAAAGGTTATTTTTATACCTATATATAACAAATTAAGGAAATTTAGTCAAAGAGCACGAAATAAATTTTTTAAAAATCCCCATAGGCCAAATAATTCAAAAATTCACTTGAAAGATAGGCTTGTTTTGGTGTATAATTCAATTACAAGACTTAAGTCCGGATCTAAGGAAAATAATGGGGGTATTGGGTAACATGAGAGTACTAAAAAAGGCGAAAGTTAAAAAAAGCATAATTTTAAGGATAGCAATTTTTTCTTTTTGCGTGTATATTGTATCTGTACTCGTAAGCCAGCAAATCCAAATTAGTAATAAAAGAGCAGATCTAGATGAGCTTAATAAAAAAATAGCTATGCAAGACTCTAAAAACGAGGAAATGCAGCGTATTGCTGATTCTAAATCGGATGAAAATGAAGCGTATATAGAGCGTATTGCTAGGGAATGTCTTGGTTTTGCCAAACAAGGAGAAAGAGTCTTTGTAAATATTATTGGAAATTAATTGAGGAGGAAAAGTTTTTTCTATGCAGCTTGAGATAGGAATGGTTCTTGAAGGAAAGGTTACAGGGATAACGAAATTTGGCGCTTTCGTGGAGCTCCCGGGAGGAGAAACCGGTATGGTTCATATTTCTGAAATAGCTCCTACGTTTGTAAAAGAAATTACTGATTTTATTACTGAAAATCAGCAGGTAAAGGTAAAAGTTATAGGTATTGGCGATGGCAATAAAATAAGTCTTTCAATAAAAAAGGTAATTGAAGATGAAAGAGCAGCTAAAGGATCAAATAGAAATTCTAAACCTGAGTGGAGACCACAGAATCGTGTAAATGAACCCTTAAGCTTTGAAGATATGATGGCAAAATTTAAAAAGACAAGTGATGAAAAAATTTCAGATCTTAAAAAAGTAAATGAACATAAACGTGGGGGTTCCTCAAGAAGAGGATCCTCTAAACAATAATTTGTAAAAAGGCCAATTTGTTTTGGCCTTTTTGTGTATATGTGCAGAAATTTTTATGAATTTTTATTATATTTATTCTACAAAAAATTCATGAAATTTATTTATTAAAGTTATAGTATTATAAGTAATCATTTGGTATAATACAATTATGTAAAGTAAATACTAATTATCCATATTACTTTTTAGGAGGCAGATTGTTTATGAACCATAAGTATGTATATCTTTTTTCCGAAGGCAATGGAAATATGAGAGAACTCTTAGGTGGTAAAGGAGCCAATCTTGCGGAAATGACAAGTCTTGGCATGCCTGTCCCTCAAGGTTTTACCGTTACAACTGAAGCTTGTACTAAGTATTACGAGGATGGTAAAAAAATCTCTGAAGAAATTCAGGATGAAATTTACCAAAGTCTTAAACAAATTGAATCTATGGAGAATAAAGTATTTGGAGATCCTAAAAATCCTTTATTAGTTTCCGTTCGATCCGGAGCAAGAGCTTCTATGCCGGGAATGATGGATACTATACTAAATTTGGGACTTAATGATGAGGTTGTTGAGGGTCTCGCCGACATAACTCAAAATAAACGTTTTGCATATGATTCATATAGAAGATTTATCCAAATGTTTTCTGATGTAGTTATGGAACTACCTAAATCTGAGTTTGAAAAAGTTATTGACGAAATCAAGGAGAAAAAGGGTGTAAAACTCGATACGGAACTTGATGCTGATGACTTAAAAGAACTTATTATAAGATTTAAAGATTTCTATAAAAGCCAAAAGGGTGAAGACTTCCCATCAGACCCTAAGGAACAATTGATGGAAGCTGTCAAAGCAGTTTTCCGTTCATGGGATAATCCAAGAGCGAATGTTTATCGCAGAATGAATGAAATACCATACAGCTGGGGAACTGCCGTAAATGTTCAAACTATGGTATTTGGAAATTCCGGGGAAAATTCAGGGACAGGTGTTGCGTTTACAAGAGACCCTGCGACAGGTGAGAAAAAGTTATTTGGTGAGTACTTAATGAATGCCCAAGGCGAAGACGTAGTTGCAGGAATTAGGACGCCGTTTCCTATAGACCATTTAAAGGAAACTATGCCGGCAATTTATGAGGAATTCGCAAGAACTGCCCAAAGGCTTGAGGATCATTATTCTGATATGCAGGATATGGAATTTACCATTGAAAATGGCAAACTATATATGTTGCAAACCAGAAATGGAAAAAGGACAGCAACTGCCGCACTTAAAATTGCAGTGGATTTAGTGGATGAGGGAAAGATTACTAAAGAAGAAGCTATTTTAAGAGTAGATCCTAAGCAATTGGATTCACTTCTTCATCCAGGCTTTGATGCTGACGCGCTTAAATCCGCTAATCCTATAGGAAAAGGTTTGGCTGCATCCCCTGGAGCTGCCTGCGGAAAAGTAGTGTTTAACGCAGAAGATGCAAAAGAATGGGCTGAAAACGGAGAAGACGTTATATTAGTGCGCCTTGAAACATCTCCTGAAGATATAGAAGGAATGAATGCGGCAAGAGGTATCTTGACTGTAAGAGGCGGTATGACATCCCATGCTGCAGTTGTAGCAAGAGGAATGGGTACCTGCTGTGTTTCCGGCTGCGGAGAAATAATTATAAATGAAGAGGAAAAACATTTCTCACTTTCAGGAAAAACGTTTAATGAGGGCGATTATATATCTTTAGATGGATCAACAGGTCTTATCTACGGAGAAAAGATAAAGACTGCTACTCCAAAAATATCAGGTGATTTTGAAAGACTAATGAATTGGGCTGACAATGCAAGAACATTGAGAGTAAGAACCAATGCCGATACTCCTAAGGATACCACTCAAGCAGTAATGTTTGGCGCCGAGGGTGTAGGTCTTTGCCGTACTGAGCATATGTTCTTTGAAGAAACAAGAATTAAGGCTATACGGGAAATGATAGTTGCAGAAGATGTTCAATCAAGAAAAAATGCTCTTGCAAAGATATTACCGTACCAACAAAACGATTTTGAAGAAATGTATCGTGTGTTGGAAGGAAAACCTATGACTATAAGGTTCTTGGACCCTCCTTTGCATGAATTTTTGCCTACCAAACAAGAGGATATAGCTGAAATAGCAAAGGATCTTGGTGTAAGTGAAGAACACCTTAAAGAAGTAATAAGCAGTTTGCATGAATTTAACCCAATGATGGGTCATAGAGGCTGCAGATTGGATGTTTCATATCCTGAAATTGCACAAATGCAAACCACAGCAGTTATAAAAGCCGCTATTGAGGTATCTAAAGAACATCCTGAATATAACATTGTACCCGAAATTATGATACCTTTGGTTGGCGAAGTAAAAGAGTTTAGGTTTGTAAAAAATATAGTTACTAAAACTGCCGATGAGATTATAAAGGATTCAGGAGTTAAGTTATCTTATAAAGTAGGTACTATGATAGAAGTACCAAGAGCTGCTATTACTGCAGATGACATTGCAAAAGAGGCTGATTTCTTTAGCTTTGGTACTAATGATATGACACAAATGACCTTTGGCTTTAGTAGGGACGATGCTGCCAAGTTTTTAGACGCTTACTATGAAAATAAAATATATGAATTTGACCCGTTTGAAAGATTAGATCAAAATGGTGTTGGAAAGTTAATAAGAGTAGCGGCTGATTTGGGAAAATCAGTAAATCCAAACATTAAACTTGGGATTTGTGGTGAACATGGCGGTGACCCATCTTCCGTAGATTTCTGCCATAGAGCAGGTCTTGACTATGTATCTTGCTCACCGTTTAGAGTGCCTATCGCAAGACTAGCTGCTGCACAAGCTGCTATAAAAGATAAAAAGCGCACCAAACATTACTTGAATAAAACTCGTGTTCCTCAACGAGTATAACTTTTAATAGTAGAGCCCATGCCTTATGGAATTTTATTCTTGTGTGCATGGGCTTTTCATTGTAAAGGTATTTGTAATTTGACTTTTTTTATTAAGTTGCTATTATTATATTATACCAACTTAAAATTTGAAGGGAGCTAATAACTATGGATTTAAAAGGAAGCAAGACTGAGAAAAATCTACTTGCAGCATTTGCAGGAGAGTCTCAAGCAAGGAATAAATATACATATTTTGCTTCAAAGGCTAAAAAAGAGGGCTATAATCAAATAGCAAGTCTATTTGAAGAGACTGCTAACAACGAAAAAGAGCATGCAAAGATTTGGTTTAAACTTTTAAACGGTATTGGTTCTACTGAAGAAAATCTTTTGGCTGCAGCCCAAGGGGAAAATTATGAATGGGTAGATATGTATGCTCAATTTGCAAAGGAAGCTTATCAAGAGGGATTTGATGAAATAGGATACCTTTTTGAAGGCGTTGCAAAAATAGAAAAGGAACATGAGGAGAGATATAGAGATCTTTTAAATAATATTAAAGATGGTTCCGTATTTAAAAGGGGAAGCATTGTTATATGGAAATGTACTAATTGCGGCCATATACATGTAGGCGAAGAAGCTCCTGAAGTATGCCCTGTTTGCAATCACCCAAGGTCTTACTTTGAAATTGCACCAAAGAATTATTAATTTTATAGTAAAACATTAATACAGTAATTAATCAAAAATAAGGTCACTTCTGCTTTTGGAGGTGACCTTTATTTTATAAAACTAATTTTTTAAAGCATATATTTTTAAATTATTTCCTAACTTGAAAAACATTTCTCCTAATGGTACAATATTCTTTATAAGTGTTGAAAGGAAGTCGTATCTATGAGCGTCATAGAAGTAATAAAAACTAACAATCCAAAAAGAGTGCCGGAATGGGAAAATGTTGTAAGTTTTGGCAAGATATTTACAGACCATATGTTTTTAATGGAGTATAACAAATCAAGGGGTTGGGATAATCCTAGGATAGTTCCATATGCACCTATGTCTCTTGATCCGTCTGCTATGTGTTTTCATTATTCCCAGCAAGTGTTTGAGGATATAAAGGCGTATAAATCTAATAATGGTATATTGCTGTTTAGACCAAAAGAAATTATTAAGAGAATGAATGAATCATGTTCTAGATTATGTATTCCAAGGATAGATGAAGACTTATTGCTTGAAGCTATTAAAGAGCTTGTACTTATAGATAGAGATTGGATACCAAATACAAAAAATTCTGCTTTGTATATACGCTCTTTTATTTTTGCAACTGAGAGCTCAATAGGCTCTTATTTCTCGAATGAGTTTAAGTTATGCATTATTTGTTCCCCGTTTGAGGGAGAGTTTACTGATTCTCTTAAACCAATAAACGTAAAAGTAGAGGAATCCTTCTTTAGAAATGTTAGAGGGGGGCTAGGACAGGTAAAATCCGGGATTAATTGCGCAATGTCATTAAAGGCTGAAAGTAATGCCTTAGACGAAGGTTTTGACCATGTTATGTGGCTTGATGGAGTAGATAGAAAATTTGTTGAAGGTATAGGTAATATGAATGCTTTCTTTGTAATTGACAATAAAATTATTACGCCTGAACTCCAAGGATCTATATTCCCCGGGATAACAAGAGTCTCTGTGATTGAGATGCTTGAAGCGTGGGGATATGAGGTTGAAGAAAGAAGAATATCAATAAACGAGATTGAAAGGGCTTCCATGGATGGATGTTTAAAGGAAGTTTTTGCAAGTGATACATATCATATAATCTCCCCTATAGGCAAGATAAGTATAGGCAGTAGAAACCTAATTATAAATGATAATCAAGTTGGAAAGATAGCTAAAAGGTTATATAAAAATATAACTGCTGTTCAGTCCGGTGAATTGAGAGATAATATGGGTTGGACCTTGCATATCATGTAAAAAAATTATATATTGGAATTGTGTAAACCGTTAGTCTGGTTTGCATTGGTAGAATCCCGATAAAGAAAATTTAAAACAATGAAAATCATCTTAAAAATTGCAATTTTAAAAAATTATCCCTTAATGGGACTGTTCAATATAGGACACAAAACTGCAATTATCCGGAAAAAATCCTGAAAATTATATGAATAATTACCATTTTGTTTAAAAATATCATATATATTATTGTGAAAAATATTATATAATTAATGGTAAAGGATAAAATTAAGTTGTTTTTAATAAAGAAAGGAATAATATATGAAAAAAGTAATTTCATTAATTTTTGTTGCAATTTTAATGGTAACTAATTTAAATACTTGTTATGCGGCAGAAATTTATAAAGATGATTTTTATTCAAATGTAAATGCCGATTTTATTAGTGAGTATGGTAGCTATACTGATAATAACGATCAAACGAACAGTTTTATGATGATGATGTTTAAAAAAAATAAAAAATTATTTGAACAAACAGCTCAAAAAATAGCTGACGATGAGATTAAACTAGATAAAGATGTATCGCATAATGCTGATTTAACCACGGCTTTTATTAAAAAAATATATGATAAAAATAATATTAATCTTTTTAAGAAAGAGTTTGAAAATAAAAAAATATGTGATGACAGTTATTTGGCATGTTGGTATTATGAATGCCCGATCCTGGCAGGTATGGTAAATACAGATATCATAACTTATCTTATTCATACAAATCCATCATCAAAAGAAGTTGTTGAAAATATTTATGAAATAGAGAATGATGTAAAAAAGGGCATGAGTTTATACATAGACAGTATGGATTTGACTGATGCCACAAAGAAAAGCATGAAGGATACTTTGAATAATATTAATCCTCTTTATTATGGGATAAATAAAGACTTTGACTTCTACTTTGATTATATAAATAGAGAAGAATTAATGAAAAACATTAACAGCGATAATGAAACATTTTTATCAAGTCTTTCTAATTATGTACAAATACCTTGGGAGAAAGATGACTATGTATCCCCGGTAATACTTTCCCAAGCGATATATTACCCAAATGCTTCAACGGTTCCATTGGGAAGTTATATTGTTGTTTATCCAGCTATATTTTTGTGCGAGGATAATAGTAGTAGCAATTTTAGCTTAAAATCTGCAGTGTATTTGATGTTATCTCATGAGTTTGGACATTTATGGAGTGCAAAATATGTGGAAAAGGATACAGAATCTAGTATAAGAGCGCTTTATCCGGTTAGAGAACATGAGCTTAAAGAAAAATCTTTAGCAGACAGAGGTTATTACGAGCAACTCGAAAAATATAAGAGCAAAAATCCGGTTAAAGAAATTTGTGCAGAGGATAGACAAAAACTAGAAGCATTTGCTCAACATATAATCGATGAACTTAACGGCGTTGATACAGGATTGTATTATGCCGATGGAGATAAGGAAAAGGTAGCAATTAATGGGTTGTTTGTTTATAGAGAAGCAGCTGCGGATAATTTCTCTTTGAATTCTGTAACTGCTCTTGCTAAAGGGAAAAATCAAGATTTGTTACCAATATTCTTTACATTTGCAAGAGTTTTTTGGGGTACATATAACCTTCAAGATTTCACATCTTATGTATATCCACCGGCTCCATATAGAGTTAATATAGGATTAAAACTTTGTGATAATTTTAAGGCTGGCTAAAATTACGAAAATCAATGTTTTACAATAGGAAGGCAAGATTCAAATTTATTATTATTTTAATAGTGTTGCTTATAGTGGCATTTGTAAAATTGATTGATGTTAGTTTTTATGTATATTCGCCTAAAATGAGCGTGAAAGATGCCGTTTCGGACATTTTGTAGAGAGTTTTATCTTCGAAAATATCAAACTAACTTAAATTAAAATTTTATATTGACATTTAAGTTAGTTTTAGATATAATAGTTTATGTGATAAAAATAATGTTGAATTGTTCTTGATGGAGAGATGTCCGAGCTGGCCGAAGGAGCACGATTGGAAATCGTGTAAACCATTAACCTGGTTTCTGGGGTTCGAATCCCCATCTCTCCGCCATGACTAAGGCAGGAATCAACGCACATTTAACAGTGTTTATTTGATTTGCCAGACAGAAAACCGCAGTATTTAATTACTGCGGTTTTTGTTTTTTCAGTAAAGATGTTTTTGAGTTAAAAATAATGTTGATTTATATAACTTCGGTTTTATATAAATTTTTCTAAAAAAGGTGTTGACATTGACGTCGCGTAACCCTCTATAATTGAAATAGAGAGGGGAGAGTTCTTTTGAAAACAGTAAATGATATAGCAAAAATGACGGGTATTAGCAGACGTGCAATACGATATTACGATGAGATTGGTTTACTTAAGCCAACTGAGATTTCAGAATCGGGGTATAGGCTTTATGACGATGAAGCCTTGGGTATTTTGCAGCAAATTTTATTTTTCAAAGAAGTTGGTATGCCTCTTAAAGATATTAAATTGATACTTGATAATCCAAATATTGATAGGATAAAACTTTTAGAAAATCATAAGAACTTACTTATCCTTAAAAGAGATTGTATAAATAATTTAATATCATTAGTTGATAAGATAATAAAGGAGCCAAATACTATGAATTTTGCTGAATTTAAGATTATAAAAGAAATAGAAAAAACTATAGATGAGAATTTTAAGCTCATAAGAAATACAAAGGGTGGGGACTATCCTTTAAAAGATCATTGGTGTCCGGAAAATAAAAGTTTGTTTACTGGCAGTGGTAATTATATGGAGTATATATTATCACATACTGAATCTATAAAGGAAATGTATGGAAGCTTAGAAAATTATCTTGAGGAAATAAAAAAATGTCCCAAAAGGTTAGAAAGTATTAATAGTGACATAGAAGATATAAAAGAACTTTACAAACAAATTGGTGAATTAAGAGACAAGGACGTAAGTTGTCATGAAGTGCAAAAATTGATTTTAGAGGTTGATAATTATAATAAAAAGATGATGGGCGTTGGTATGAAGGAAATGACTAAATCCAGAGATTTATTCAAGAATGGTTCACAAGAGCTAAGTGATGAAATGGCTAAGCAAGTAGAAGAATATACTAAATCATATATTAAAAAGCATGACTAGTTGTATGGTGAAGGGTCATATGAATTCCTAATTAGTGCCATGAATTATTATATGGACAATTTAGAAAAGTAAAAATACAAGTTTTCAACACCTAAGTTTACTTAGGTGTTTTTTGTTATATAATAATGATAGTCAAAGTGCACAAAATAGGCACGTGATATTTGTGCATAATGCCATATTGAAATATTGGAGGTAAGGGTATATAATCGAAGTATGAAAGTTTATATCTATTTTTAGGAGGCGACGATTACACAACAATAGATATGTTTGAGGTTTTGGAAAGTTTAAAAATAAGGGAGGGCGACATAATGTCAGGGTCTAAGTTGAAAATAGGTTTGAAACAAATTTTAAGCGGAATTTTAACATTTATGCTTGTATTTACAAGTATACCAATTACTGAGTTTACTACGTTTGCGGCTGAGGAACATCAAGTGAATGGCGGGTCAAGTCGAGATCTTATAAATGCGATCAATAGTGCAGGTAATGGAGATGCTATATTAATTAATGATACTGTAAATATAGACAAGAAGGTAACAATAAATAAGAATATAACATTAAAAGGTAAGGGAACTTTGCTCCGTGCCGAGAATTTTAAGAGCATAATGCTAAACATTGGCTCTAATGCAAATGTGACTATAGAAGAAATAACTATAGACGGAAATAATATTTCCGATAGTACAGACTCAGCTGTTTATATAAATAAAAATGCCTCATTTACGATGAAGAGCGGAACAATTAAGAATAATAATGCTGACAGTGGTGGCGGTGTATATAATGTAGGAACCCTAACGATAAACGGAGGAGCAATAAGCGGAAACAAAGCCAAATCTTATAGCGGTGGTGTAAGTAACCAATCGATCTTTACAATGAGCGGTGGAACAATTACCGGAAATTCTTCAGATAAAGACAGTGGTGGAGTAGGAAGCGCGGGAACCTTTACAATGACCGGCGGAATAATCAGCGGAAACACTACAAAAGGAAATGGTGGTGGTATAAGAAATATAGGGACCTTACAAATGAGCGGAGGAATGGTCAAGGAAAACAACGCACAATATGGCGGTGGAGTATATAACCAGAGTGTATTTAAAATGACCGGCGGAACAATATCCGGAAATACTGCAAGTAAACTAGGTGGAGGATTGTATTCTGATAAGGGCACATTTGAGGTACAAAATACAGCAACAATAGATGGCAACGATAAAAATGATAATGTGATGTTTGCCTCTGAAGATAATTACATAACGGTTGCAGGAAAGTTTAATGGCGCTATAGGCTTAAAGCAAAACTTTGATATGACGGCAGTAAAGGCAGCGAATGATTACACCATCACACAGGATGATGCATCCCACTTTAAGGCAGATAGCAAAAATGATTATTTAGAACTCACAAATAATACACTTGTATACAAACAAAATATTCAAAATGCTATTAACAATGCTTCATCCAACGGCGGCTTAGTGTCAATTGATAGTACAGTGGTTATAGACAAAACATTAGAATTAAAAGGAAATGTAGCATTAAAAGGAAAAGGGACTCTACTTCGTGCCGAAGGTTTTAAAGGTAAAATGGTAAATATTAATTCTAATGCAAATGTGACTATGGAAGGAATAACTATAGATGGAAATAATATTGTCGGCAGTACAGGTTCAGCCGTTTATATAAATTCAAGTGCTTCATTTACTATGAACAGTGGAAAAATTAATAATAATACTGCTAGTACTGCCGGTGGTGTATATAATTACAATGGAACCTTCACGATGAACGGAGGAACAATAAGTCAAAATACAGCCTCTGTCATTGGTGGCGTATATAATTCCAATGGAAACTTTACAATGAATGGTGGGACAATCACAGGAAATTCTTCAAATAGAGACAGTGGCGGTGTGGAAAATACAGGAAAATTTAAAATGAGCGGTGGAACAATTAGCAAAAACACTGCAGTTAATGGTGGTGGCATAAATAATTGCAATAACGGAACTTTTACAATGACCGGAGGAGTAATCAGCGAAAATACTGCAAAAATAAATGGCGGTGGAGTGTATCATCAGTCGAAAACCTTTACAATGAGTGGAGGAACAATCAGTAAAAACACTGCAACTAATGGTGGTGGTGTATATATCAATAATACCTTTAAAATGACTGACGGAACAATATCAGGAAATAGTGCAAGTGAACTAGCTGGGGGGTTGTATCTAAATAAAGGTAGGTTTGAGGTGCAGGATACAGCGGTTATAAACAACAATGATAAAAATGACAATGTAAGGGTTGAATCTTCAAATTATCCAATCATTGTTTCGGGTGAATATAATGGAGTGATTAGGTTAAACTCTGAATTTAGTAATGTAGTTGTAAAAGCAGCTGATGGTTATACCATGACACAAGGTGATGCAAGTTGCTTTAAAGCAGATGGTTCAGATGCATATTTGAATTTTGTTGACAATGCTATTGTATACATGAAGAACAGGGCTGAATGGGGTCAAATGGTTCACCGCGCGAGAGCTACATACTATGTGGATGAAAATGGTAGGTCAAGCACTGAGATTACAGGAAATGGAAAAGTATGGCTAAATACCAAGTTAGACGGAAGTGGCAGCTGGTATTGCATAGACAACAGTCAGGGAACATTTAAAGTCGGTTCAAGATTCTATGTCCAAGTAATTGATGATATAAGCAAGTACTACGATAAAATAGGAAGTGAATATAGAGACAAAATAGAAAATGGGAAATTAAAAATCTTCCTAATAGGTGTAACTGATCCGGACGGAAAAGAATACATAAATTTGGATACAGATTTAAACTGCTATGTAAAGGTAGACCCTAACTGGGACAAAGACAAGCTAAAGGCTATCTTTATAAACGGCGAAAAGACAGAAAAAATAGATGTTGAGTACATGGGAACAATAGAAAGTCCATCAAGTGGAGATAAGTTTGTAAAATTAACATTAAAGCACTTTTCACCATATGCAATATATCAAGCAAAATCTCAAGAAAATGAAGCTATCGAGGATAGTAACTTAAACAATGTTTTTGCAACAGGAGAAAATGTGAACTATGGATATATACTAGGCCTTTCAACTATGGCGATAGTAGCCTTGGTGGGGGTAATATTCATAAAGAAAAAATTTAATTAGTGATTAAAAGGGTCACCTCCGTTTTGGGGGTGGCCTTTAATTATGTGAAAGGTGTACAAAATAGGTGCGTGATATTTGTGCACAATGCCATATTGAAATGTTGGAAATATTGATATATACTAGAACTGTAAAAATTTGTGTCTATTTTTAGGAGGTGCTTTTTTCACAACGAATAGATATATTTGCATTTTTGAATATCTTAATAACATAAGGAGGACAATATAATGGAAAAGTCTAAGTTAAAAACAAAAATAGGCTTGAAACGGATTCTAAGTGGAATTTTAACGTTTATGCTTGTATTTACAAGTATGATATTTACGGGGCTCACTACATTTGCGGCCACGGAACGTCAAATAGATGGTGGATCAAGTGAAGACCTTATAAAAGTGATTAAGAAGGCAAAAAATGGTGATAGTATATTAATAAATGGTACTGTGATAATAGACAAAGAAATAAAAATAAAAAAGAAAACTATAACGTTAAAAGGAAACGGAATTCTACTTCGTAACGTAGATTTTAATGGTATAATGCTAAACCTTGATTCTAAGGCAAATGTGACTATGGAAGGAATAAGCATAGAAGGTAATTTTGTTGAAAAATGTAAAGAACCAGCAGTTTGCATAAATAAGAATGCCTCATTTACCATGAACGGTGGAACAATAAGGAATAATAATAATTGCTATGGTGAAGGTGGCGGTGTATGTAATAGAGGAACCTTTACGATGAACGGAGGAACGATAAGCAAAAATAATGCTAATACCAACGGAGGTGTATATAATGCAGGAACCTTTAGAATGACCGGTGGAACAATAAGCGAAAATACGGCTACGTCCGGTGGAGGTGTATATAATACAGGGACCTTTACAATGAACGGGGGAGTAATCAGCAAAAACACTGCTAGCAAAAAAGGTGGTGGTGTATATAATCTTTCCGGGACATTTACAATGACAGAGGGAAAAATTAACGAAAATAGGGCATATAGCAAGGAACTTACAAATTGGAGAGATCCTGTATATTATGGAGATGGTGGAGGTGTATGTAATGAAGGCGTTATTAATATGAGTGGTGGTACAATCAGTAACAACACTGCCGAAATTACTGGTGGTGGCATATGTAATTCTAAAGGAGTCTTCACAATGGGTGGAGGAGAAATCAAAGGAAACTGGGCAAAAACTGGTGGCGGAGTACATAATGGAGTAATCTTTAATATGAATGGTGGCACCATTAGCGAAAACACTGCAAACAAGTATGGTGGCGGCATAAATAATGATTCTAGAGCAAGCCTCACTATGGCAGGGGGGACAATAAGCAAAAACACTTCTAATTGGGCCGGTGGAGGTGTATATAATAAAGGAACCCTTACGATGACCGGGGGAACAATTAGCGAAAATACTGCTAATAGCGACAGTGGGGTATATAACTACGGTATAGTTAAAGTGCAGGGTACAGCAACAATAGACGGCAACGATAAAAATGATAATGTAAGAGTTATATCTTCATATTATTCGGTAATTGTTACAGGTGAATTTAGTGGGAAAATTAAGGTGAATTCTAAATTTGGTAATGTAGCTGTAAAAGCAGATGATGGTTATATTATGACAGAAAGTGATATAAGTTGTTTTGAGGCTGATGGTTCGGATGCTTATTTGAACTTTGTTAACAATACACTTGTATATACTAAGAACAAGACCGAATGGGGTCAAATGACGCAGATCAAGAAAGCTACATACTATGTGGATGAAAATGGTAGGTCAAGTACTGAGATCACAGGTAATAGAAAGGTATGGCTAAATACCAAGTTAGACGGAAGTGGCAGCTGGTACTGCATAGACAACAGCCAAGGAACATTTAAAATTGGTTCAAGATTCTATGTCCAAGTAATTGACGACATAAGCAAGTACTATGATAAAATAGGAAGTGAATATAGAGACAAAATAGAGGACGGAAAATTGAAAGTCTTCCTAATAGGTGTAATTGACCCTGATGGAAATGAATATACCAACTTGGATACAGAGATAAACTGTTATGTAAAAGTAGATCCTAACTGGGACAAAGACAAGCTAAAGGCTATCTTTATAAACGGCGAAAAGACAGAAAAAATAGATGTTGAGTACATGGGAACAATAGAAAGTCCATCAAGTGGAGATAAGTTTGTAAAATTAACATTAAAGCACTTTTCACCATATGCAATATATCAAGCAAAGGATTTGAAGGAAAATACAACTATCAATCAACCGGTAGTAGAAAACAGCGCTGCTGATGAAAGCAGTTTAGAGGGCGTTCCTGCAACAGGAGAAAATGTGAACTATGGATATATACTAGGCCTTTCAGCTATATCAATGTTAGCGCTAGCAGGAATAGTATTTACAAAGAAAAAATTTAATTAGCGATTAAAAGGGTCACCCCTGTTTTGGGGTGGCCTTTAATTATGTGAAGGATGTACAAAATAGGCGCGTGATATTTGTGCACAATGCCATATTGAAATGTTGGAAATAGGGGTATATAATCAGATTATGAAAACTTATATCTGCTTTTAGCGGAGTATGTAAAAAGATAGATACGTTTAAGATATTTAATATTAAAGGAGGGCGGCATGATGCCAGGACTTAAGTTAAAAACTAAAATAGGATTTAAACAAATTTTAGGCGGGATTTTAATATTTATGATTGTGTTTGTAAGTGTTCCTTTTACAAATTTTACTGCATTTGCATCTGCAGAAAGTAAAGCAAGTGTTAGTACAAGCCAAGATCTCATAAACGCGATAAAGAATACCCGCGATAATGGGGTTATATCGATTAGCGACACGGTAAAGATAGATAAAAAGGTAAGCATAAATAAAAACATAACCTTAACGGGTGGGGGTACACTTCTTAGAGCTTATTCATATAATTCTACTATGCTGGAAATTTCCCCTAATGTCAGTGTTACTATGGATGATTTAACAGTAGACGGCAATTTTGTTGACAGTTTGAAGTCTGCAATCGAAATATGCAGTGGTTCTAAGTTTACCATGAATGGTGGAAAGATAATAAATTGTGTATCCATTAAAAACAGTACTTGCACAACTGCTGTAAATAACAATAAAAACGGAACATTCATAATGAATGGCGGCGAGATATCCGAAAACAAAGTATTTTGTAAGGAGAGCAATGTCATATCTAATTGGGATAATTCAACTTTTGTAATGGCAGGCGGAGAAATATTTGAAAATAAAATAATGAATACGGAATCTGATTGTTATATTATATATAATAGAAGCAATGCTAATTGTAATATATCAGGTGGAGAGATCGTAAACAATGATATTTCATATGGAAATGTTATATATAATGATGGCAAAATAACAATGGCAGGCGGGGCAATTCACGAAAATCCATCACAAGATGGTTGTTTTGGAGTATATAACAGTAAATCGGGTACCGTTATAATGCAGGATGGAATAATATCATGCAATATTAATGATAGTTATAACAGTGGCAACGCTGTGGTAAACAAGGGTTACTTCACCATGGAGGGAGGAAAGATTTCTCAAGTTGATGGTGATGGTGTATATAATGTTGAAGGAACTTTCACAATGAAGGGCGGGGAAATTTCACAAAATACCGGTTGCGGTGTATATAACTATAGCAAAGCTACTTTCACAATGGAAAGTGGAAAAATTTATAAAAATACCAGTTATGGTGTATACAACGATAACGGGGCTACTTTCACAATGAAAGGCGGAGAAATTTCAAAGAACACAGATAGTGGTGTGCTAAACAAGGGTACTTTTACTATGAAGGCCGGAGATATTTCAGAAAATACATCGAGCAGTAACGGCGGAGGAGTATACATTGATAAAAACTCTACCTTTATAATGCAGGGTGGAACAATTTCTAAAAACACCGCAGACAATTATGGTGGCGGCTTATATATTGATAGTAATAAATCCTTTAAAATGAGTGGAGGAACTATTAACGGCAATAAGGCAAAAAAGGGAAGCGGAGTATATTTTTCAAGTGGTGATTTTAACGTAAAGGGAACTGCAACTGTAATAGACAACGGCGAAGATAAGCATGATAATGTAATGGTTGCATCTTCTAAATATCAAATAGTTATTTCAGGGGAATATAACGGAACGATGAAAGTAAACTCTAAATTTGGCAGGACGGTAGTGAAGGCTGATAAAGAATATACTATTTCCCAAACTGATAAAGAGTGCTTTAAGGCTGATGACCCAAATGCTCATCTAGAATATATAAATGATAAACTTATATATACGGAAAACAAAACTGAATGGGGTGAAATGGCGCAGGTTAGGAAGGCAACCTATTATATTGATGAAAATGGTAAGGCGAGTGCTGAAATTACAGGAAAAGGTGAAGTGTGGTTAAACAGTAAGCCGGACGGAAGCGGAAATTGGTATGGTATAGACAACAGTGATGGGCTATTTGAAAACGGCTCAAGATTTTATGTGCAAGTGATAGATGATTTAAGCCAATACTATGATAGAATAGGCAGCAAGTATAGAGAAAAAATAGAAAGTGGAAAATTAAAGATTTTCTTAATAGGTGTAATTAACCCTGATGGAGAGGGATACACGGAATTAAACTCGGACTTGACATGCTATGTAAAGATAGACCCAAGTTGGGATAAAAATAAGTTAAAGGCTATATTTATAAATGGAGAAGATACTGAAAATATTAGCATTGAATATGTTGGGACAATAAATAAATTGTCAAGTAATGATAAGTATGTAAAGTTAACATTAAAACATTTTTCACCATATGCAATATATCAAGCAAAGGATTTGGACGAAACTGCAGCTAGCAATCAATCAACATTAGAAAACAGCGCTGCAGAAGAAGTTACTTTAGAAGGTGCTCCTGTGACAGGTGAAAATTCAAACGGCGCATATGTACTTGGTCTTTCAACTATGTTAATAATCGCAGCGGCGGGAATGATAGTTACAAAAAGGAGATTCGAGAAGTAATCTTCAATAATTATAAAAGGTCATCCTTAAAATAGGGTGGCCTTTTGTATTATAATTTAGTAAAAAATCGCCATGGAATATAGACTTGACATAATAAAAGAGGCAAATTTATTTTAATTAGCCTGCTTTTTGTATATT
>CAKSRC010000003.1 GCA_934486915.1 uncultured Eubacteriales bacterium | reverse complement strand
GATTTAAGAGGAAAGAATGCATTGGATGCGATAATAGAGTTGGATTATTTTATAGATAATGCTATTCTTTTAAATGTATCTCAATTAACGGTAATACATGGAAAGGGTACGGGAGTACTTAGAAAAGAGGTCCATGCCCACTTAAAGAAACATCCTGCCGTTAAAAGTTATAGGCTGGGTGTCTTTGGCGAAGGTGAAGCGGGAGTAACAATAGTAGAACTTAAATAATTTTGTGTTAGGGGAGATTAAAATGCGAAATAACAAACCTTTAAAAATTTTTATAATTATCGCGTTAATACTTGTGGTAATTATAAGTGCTTTATCACTATTAGTATTGAAAGATCCAAACAAGGATAAGTATAAAGTAGAACCGTCCACTAAATTAATGCAAGATATAATTATATCGACAGTTCAAAGTTCAGAGCTTAAAGTATCGCAGGATGAGCTCAATGGAGCCTTGGCGTATAGGCTAACAAAAGAGAGTAGCAACGGTTCAGTTAACGGGCTTTATTTTGACTTGCAGGATATGAAAGATGATAAAGTAAAGGTTTATATGCCAATAACCTATAAATCAATTGATTTGGGTGTAAGTGCATACGTTAAACCTTCACTCGACAAAGAAAATAATGTATTTTGTTTTGAAATTTCCAATGCAAAAGTAGGATTATTGCCGATCTCATCAAAAATGCTTGCAGATAAGATAAAGAATAGTGAACCTGATATGTTTACATCTGCAGATAATAAGCTGTTTGTTAATTCGTATATAAAGTATGATATTCATTCGACAAGCGTAAAAATACAAATTGATGAGTTTAGAATTGAGGACGGCCAAGTAGTCATAAAGACATCAGGGTTATTAAAAACAGTTGAAGACCTATTCAAAGATTTTATTATTGGCGATTAATAGACAAGAAATAATGGAGCACTTAGGTGCTCCATTATTTCTTTATATTGGTTTTAAATTATTATTAATCATTAGATTGCAAGTCGTTAATCCATATATTTACTTCCGCATCGCTTGGCATCCTAAAATCTCCTCTAGGCGAAAGCGATACGCTTCCAACCTTAGGGCCGTCCGGCAAACATGACCTTTTAAACTGCTGGGAGAAGAACCTTTTTAGGAATATGGTAAGCCATTTTTTTATGGTTTCTTCGTCATATGCGTCTTTAAAAGCGATTAAAGCTAACCTAAGAATTTTTTTAGGTGTAAACGCAAAACGTATGAAGTAATATAAAAAGAAATCATGAAGTTCATATGGTCCCACTATTTCTTCGGTCTTTTGTGATATTTTATTATCACTTGGCGGCAAAAGTTCGGGGCTTACGGGAGTATTTAGGATATCTAAGAGTATTTCTTTTAGGCTGTCATTAGAGTGGTTTGCCTCATACTCAACTAAATGACGAACTAAGGTTTTAGGAATTGAGGAGTTTACTGCATACATAGACATATGGTCGCCGTTATACGTAGCAAACCCAAGGGCCAATTCCGAAAGGTCCCCAGTACCAATTACTAAAGCATTATATTTGTTGGAAAGATCCATCAAAATTTGAGTTCTTTCTCTTGCTTGCGAATTTTCGTATGTTACGTCATGTATTTTATCGTCATGGCCAATATCTTCAAAGTGCTTTTTTACAGACTCGTAAATATTAATTTCCTCAAACGAGGCCTTATATGCCAAGGCAAGCTTTTGGGCATTTGATTTTGTCCTTGTGGTTGTCCCAAAGCAGGGCATACTTACAGCCCTTATATTTTGCTTGTCGAGATTTAAGATATCGAAAGCCTTTTTTATGACAATCAATGCAAGAGTTGAGTCAAGCCCGCCGGAAACTCCCAAGACAACAGATTTTAAGCCTGTGTGTTTGAGCCTTTTAGCAAGACCCATGGCTTGAATTGTAAGGATTTCCTCGCAGTGTTCCGAAAGCTTATTTGAGCTTGATGGCACAAATGGAAATTTAGGGATTTCTCGTTTTAGGGGGATATCACGTTTATTGATAGAAAACTCCACTTCAAAAGCAGTTTTTTCGCCGTAGCTTGTCGCTGTTTTTACTCTTTCGGATTCTATCTTTTGAAGGTCAATGTCTTCTACAATAATGCCGGATTTAAACTTAGAGGATTCTTTTAAAACTATTCCGTTTTCGGCTATTATATTGTGGGCCGAAAAGACTAAATCAGTGCTTGATTCCCCAGGACCCGCATCGGCATAAAGATAACAGGATGTAAGTTTTGCAGATTGCATTTTTACAAGGTCTTTTCTATATTTAGCCTTTGAAATTAGTTCATTGCTTGCCGAAAGGTTAGCAATAATATTAGCGCCTGCTTGGCAAAGGTTATTGGATGGTGGGTTAGAGACCCAAAGATCTTCACATATTTCGATTGAGAATTTAAACTCTTTGAAGTTTTTGCACGAAAATACTATATTGCTTCCCAATGGTACACTTTGACCGTAAAAGTCTATGGTTTTATAATTGCACCCCTTGTCGAAAAAGCGAAGCTCTTGAAATTCGCTGTAATTTGGTATATTCATTTTGGGTACAAAACCAAGAATTTTTCCCTTTTGGATAACACAGGCGCAGTTATATAGGCAATTATTATTTTTTAAGGGTAGTCCAACAATAGAAATGATATCAAGTTTTGAGGTTTCTTTCGCTATCTTTAGGAGTGATTTTTGAGCAGAGTCTAAGAGACTTTTTTGAAAAAATAAGTCCATGCAAGTATAAGCAGTGATAGAGAGTTCAGGAAAAACAATTAAAGAAGTTCCCTTTTCGTGAGCTTCAAATATTAGCTTTATAATCTCGTTAGAGTTATAGTCGCAGTCTGCGACCTTTACATTATTAGTTGCACATGCAACTCTTAAAAAACCGTCTTTCATTTTGCCTCCATAAAATAATTTTATTTTAATCTACAAACAAAGGGATTTTTCTTATATCTTTAAATGAGCTTGAGGGTATAATAAACACACCTATTTTTTGTCCTTTTTTTAAACAGTATTTAATGATATTTTCTATAGTGACATCTTGGTCTTCAAAGACAAAGTCTAAAAATTTAGGGTCGATTATATACGAGCCTGTCGATATCGTGAATGTAAAGCGTGGATTTGGCTGCATAAAAGTGATATTTCCTTGATTGCCAAGCTCCAATACCTCATAGGGGATTTCTATAGTCTTGTTTACGCAAATTATTGTTACAAGATTTTTCTCTTCATTATGTCTTTTGTATATTGGTTTAAAATCGAAGTTTATTTCAGTGTATATAGAAGACATCATAAATGATTTGTCCACTTTACCCTTTAGCCTTAATAAATCCTTAGATTTTATACTTGATGATGAAACCCCTTCGTCTAAAAGTGTATTTTTGTCTATTAAGAAGCTTTCCTTCATAGTTTAACCCCTCTTTTGCAAAGTTATTTCTTACATTAATATAAGTAGAAGCATAGCCAAGTATCAACCAAAATATAACTACCATAAAGGTTATTTCAGATAAGATTGTTTTTTCAAAAAGACTATAGAATGCATAAGATACTATAATTGAAAATAAATTGGAGTATATTTTTGAGTCGCGATTTTTGCCCATGTTAAAAAGACTTTTACACATATCAATGGCTAACATAAGAGCGAAACTTGAAAATATTATAAATCCAATTGTACCCCAAGACACTAATATGGTTACATAACCGTTATGAAAATCTGAAAATCTAAGTCCGCCGGGTATTTCACGCAGACCGTACTCTACAATATTTCCTCTACCTACTCCAAAAAATGGATGATTTTTAAACATAATTAATGATTGCTTTAGAAGTGTAATTCTTCCACTGCTTACATCATAACTTCCACTTAGCGGGTCTCTTCCTATTTCGACAGCTTCTTCAATACTTTCTTCCTCATTATCATTACTGTCATCATCAGTTACCTCTTCTTCTGTTATTATATTTTCAAACTCATTTTTATTGTCATGTATAGGTTCTTGGCTTTGGTGAATATCATTTACAAATATGGCCACTTTATCCTGCACAAAGTTTCTTAGCCCAAATGTCAACAAGAATAATACTAAGCAACAAAGGACTAATAAGGTTGATCTTTTAATAATATCACTTATTGAAAAGAAAGTTTTATTAGAAAATAATTTATAGAATATTAACACAATTATGTATAGAATAAAGAAAAGTAATGAAGCATTAGAATCAGAAAGGATTAATGCGCCAATATTGATAACAATGGAAGCTATATATAAGTGCTTGTTTTTTGTGTATTGGCCTAAAGTGTCCTTTTGGGTAAGCATATAGCCGAATATTATAGATAGGACACATGAAAACGCCAATAAATTGGGGTTTGAATAGACACCTATAAACCTATTTTGATATATTCCAAGCCAATAGTCTTGGATATTTATTTGGGTTTTAAACGCAAAAATCAATAGCCCAAGACAAGAAAGCAAGGTGGTACTTATGGTTATAAACTTAAATATAAATACCATTTCCTTTTCTATTGACTTCTTATCATTTTGAACATTCATTCCATAAAACATAAAAAAACATATGGATGTGTGGTATATAAAAAGTAGGTTAGCAAGAAGATTATCATTAAAATGCAAAAGTGTTGTAAATAAACACAGCCCTAAAAATAGAATCAATATTTTATAATACTTAATTTTTAGGAATGCTTTTGTTTTAATAAAGTTATGTATAAATATAAGAGCTCCCCAAGAAAGGATAAGACATTTTAAGACAAGTGAAGTGGGCTCTAAAAAGGCCAACATTCCTAAAAACAAATCTATAATATAGGCAATTCTAAAAAGGCTTGGATTGAAAATTATTTCATCTAGCCTTTTTAGATCAGTTTTTATAAACTGCATAAATATTCTCCTTATAATAGTTGAAACAATATTTACCTAACTATATTTTAGATAGACATTCTTTGAATGTTTTGATTACATAGGCAACTTCCTCATCAGTCAAGAGAGTATTAAGGGGTAATGTGATTTCATTTTTATATAGATTATAGGCATTAGGGAAATCCTTTATGTCGAACCCTAGGTTTTTGTAGGCCGTATGCATAGGCAATGGCTTATAATGCACATTTACGGCTACACCGTTTTCTTCCATTAATTCTATCATTTTGTTTCTTTGCTCAAGACTTTTATTATTAAGTCTTACCATGTATAAGTGTCCGCTGCCTTGGTGGTCGTCATCATAGTGGTTTAAGAAAGTAACGTCTTCATCTTTAAATGCTTCATTGTATTGCGATACAATATTTTTTCTTCTTTCAAGCATTCCACTATAACGCCTATATTGAGCAAGACCTATAGCCGCCATGATGTCAGTCATATTGCACTTGTAATAAGGTGCAATGATGTCATATTCCCAGCTACCTTTTTGAGTTTTAGCAAGGGCATCCTTGTTTTGACCATGAAGGGAAAATAACATAAATTGTTTATATATATCCTCATTAGAAATGTTGGGAATATCTTTCCAAACTACTGCTCCACCTTCAGCGGTTGTAAAGTTTTTGACAGCATGGAAGGAAAAGCTTGTAAAGTCTGCAACGCTTCCAGATATTTGTCCTTTATATTTAGCACCTAAGGAGTGTGCGCCGTCGGCTAAAACTAAAATCCTGTTTAGGCTTTCTTGAAGCTTATTGTTTGGCTTAAACATAGATTTTTTAGAGTTTACTATGTCGAATATTTTGTCGTAGTCACACATTATTCCTGCGATATCTACGGGGATAACAGCCTTTGTTTTAGGAGTGATTGCATTTGCCAAAGCGTCATAGTCCATTTCATGGGAATCTTTTTGTGAATCTATTAAAATAGGTGTAGCTCCAACATGGCAAATTACACTGCATGACGCTGTGTATGTATATGCGCTTGTAATTACTTCATCCCCGGGTCCTATGCCGAAAAGCCTTAATACAAGCTCAAGTCCTGCTGTCGCAGAATTTAGGCACACAGCTTTTGAAGTGCCGCAAAACTCGGCTATTTTATTTTCCAATAATTTAGTTTTTGGTCCTGTTGTGATCCATCCAGATTTTAAAGTGTCTATTACCTCGTTTATTTCTTCGTTTGAAATATCCGGTGGTGAAAATTTAATATTCATATCGAATTAATACATCTCCTAAGTTTTTTACTTGATTACTGCAAAAAACGTTTTAAATAAAAGTTTTATATCATAAAAGAAATTAAATCTTTTTATGTATTCAAGGTTATATTCCATTTTTAAAGGAAGTACTTCATTTACGTAAACGTCGTCGACGTTTTCCTTGTCATTTAAAAGTTTTTCTTCATCTTTAAATTTAATGCTTGCCAAAGAAGTGACGCCGGCGGGCATTAAAAGAGTAGCCTTCATTGCATCGCTGTATCGATCGACATATTTAAGAACCTCAGGCCTTGTCCCAACAAAGCTCATATCGCCTATTAGTATATTAATAAGCTGAGGAATCTCGTCTAAGCGTACTTTCCTTAAATATTTTCCTATTTTAGTGACCCTACTGTCATTTTCCACCGTCACTTGTGAGCCGATTTTGTCGGCATTATTCACCATGGTTCTAAATTTAAATATCTTAAATATTCTTTTATATTTAGTGACTCGTTCTTGCCTAAAGAATATAGGCCCTTTTGAATCAAATTTAATTAATATGGCGATCAAAAGAAAAGCAGGCGACAATAACACCAATAGAATCAAGGAAAATAAAATATCAAAACAGCGCTTAATTAAAAGGCTGATTTCCCTATCTTTTAGTATATCGTAATATATTTTAACCTCATCATTTTTGATATCCTTGGGGATATCTTCCCAATTTTTCATTAACATATTTTCACCTCGCCTAACACAAAAAATATACTAAAATCGAGGTTTATTATACTACATATCATTATTTTATGCAAGAAACGGAAGGTTAGGTGCTGATAATGGATGTAATAAAGGTGTTAAAATATGGCCTTAATAATTAAGGGTCTGTTGTAATTAGAACAATCATAGGGTAAAATATATAAATAGATAATTTGCAAAGGGGAATTCATTTGTGGATCGACGGGATAAAAGTAACTATTATTTAGATATAGCCGAGGTGGTTTCGGAAAGGGGGACTTGCCTAAGAAAAAACTATGGGGCAATATTGGTAAATAATGATCAAATAATATCCTCGGGTTATAATGGAGCGCCAAGAGGAAGAGAAAATTGTATTGATATAGGAAAATGTATAAGAGAATCTTTAGGAATCCCAAGAGGGGAAAGATATGAACTTTGCCGCTCAGTCCACGCCGAGGCAAACGCCATTATCCATGCATCAAGAAGCGAGATGTTGGGTGCATCCTTATATTTAGTTGGAAAAGTAGTTCCAAGCGGGGAATATGTAAAGGATGCATCGTCATGCTCTATGTGTAAACGCTTAATAATAAATGCGGGCATTAAAGAGGTAATTGTTAGGGTATCTAAAGATGAATACAATATTACCAATGTTGAAGATTGGGTTAAGAATGATGAGTCAATAATAGGGAAGTTTGGATACTAAACTTTAGACATCGCCATGTTTTTCAAATTGTTTTCTTAGAGAAAGCAAAGCCTTTTTTTCTATTCTCGAGACATATGACCTTGAGATATTCATTTTTTTTGCGACTTCTCTTTGCGTGAGTGGTTTTACTCCACATAATCCATAGCGAAGTTTGATTATTTCACGTTCCCGTTTTGAAAGAGCATTGAGCATATATGTATTTAGTTTTTCAGACTTAAATTTTACATCAAGTTGATCGATTATAGAGTCCTCTTCGGCCATTGTGTCCATTAATGTAAGGGCATTGCCGTCTTTATCGGTTTCGATAGGCTCGTTCATGGAGACATCTTGCAAACTTTTTTTGCTGTTTCTAAAAAACATTAAAACTTCATTTTCTATGCATCTTGCGGCATAGCTTGAAAGCCTTGTTCCTTTATCGGGCTTGAATGTATTGATAGCTTTTATAAGACCTATGGTACCTATTGAAACTAAGTCATCTTGGTCGCTGGTACTCGCGTAATATTTTTTTATTACGTGAGCGACAAGCCTTAAATTGTGCTCTATAAGTTTGTTTTTTGCCTCTTGGTCGCCGTTTTGAAGAAGTTCTAAGTACTCTCTTTCCTTTTTTGCGGAAAGTGGTTTTGGAAAAGTACCCGAACCGCTTACATGCAAAATAAGAAAAAGTAAATTATTTAAAATAGAACTAAAAATTCCGGAAAACATATATTTTCCCCCCTTAAATTATAATCAAAGTACAGATGTCCATCGCCTCTTAAGGCGGCGGGTTCCATCCAAGATTTCAGAGGGGAACATAATCCTCCACTGAAACACTAAAGAGCTAATGTTCCACTTGCGCTGCTTGCAATTTGTCGTATGCTCTGCTGTTTGCAAGCAAAGAAGAAAGCCCCTCGATTTAAATTAAAAAAGCAAAAGAAAGGATATATACAAATGGAAAATTTTCAAGACATAGAATTTGATATTTTATTTTATTTGCAGTCGCTACATAATCCAATATTGGATAAGATAATGGTAAACATAACATCACTTGGAAATTTAGGTGCGATATGGTTTATAATTTCAATTGTTTTGATGATAATAAAAAGGTATAGACGTTATGGAGTATTGCTTTTTGTAACTTTAGCTCTTACCGGGTGCTTGGGGAGCTTTGTGATAAAGCCCTTAATTGCACGTTCAAGACCATGTGATGTTTTTAAAGAGGTAGATATTTTAATTAGGCACCCGGGAGGATTTTCTTTCCCGTCGGGCCACACATATCTTTCATTTGCGGCGGCGACTGTCATTTGTTTTATGAATAAAAAATTAGGCATTTTAGCTTTCATATTTGCAGTCGTGATGGGTTTCTCAAGGATGTATTTATTTGTTCATTTTCCAAGCGATGTCGTAGCGGGAGCCTTACTTGGAGTGGTGGTGGCTTTATTTAATATATCTATTTATAAGGCTTTGCAAAATAAAGGAAAACATAGCCGCAAAAAGGGAGCCCGCAGGTTGAAACGATAGGCTTTTAGCTTATCTAAAGAAGTTTTTAAAGATATTACGGCATTTTCTTTTTTTCATTCTGCAGCAAACGTTGTGGCAAACTAATATTGTATCTTCACCAACAACTTCTATTTCGTCCCATCTTATGATTATGTCTTCTTCACGTCCAAATAGACCCAAACACTTTGGCCTGCCATATATTATAACAGCGACCAATTTTGCGCACTTCATATCAACCTCAACATCACATACGCAGCCGAGTCGTGTGCCGGTTTTTATGTCGATTACTTCTTTATGCCGCAATTCTACTATTCTACAACCCAAGTTTATTCCCCTTTTCTTATTAATGTTAATACCAGAATCAAAAGATTTTTAAATTGCATATATTATAACTTTATGCTTGAAGATTTGATTTAATTATTATTTTATAAAAATAATCTCCTTGGAGGCCCAATATAATGAAGCAAAATGCTGTAAATACTAAAAATATAAAGAGAATAAATCCTGATATCGATTGTGGGCTTTCTTCTACTCAAGTAGAGCAAAGAAAAGAAATGGGCCTATCTAATATTGATACGGGGTTAAAAACCAAGTCAATTAAAAGGATAGTTAGGGATAACCTATTTACTCTTTTTAATTTGCTTAATTTTGCTTTAGCGTTAGCAGTCTTTATTGTAGGCTCATATAAGAATTTAATTTTTATGGGAGTCGTAATTTGTAATACTGTTATAAGTACCTATCAAGAGATTAGAGCGAAAATAACAGTTGATAAACTTTCTATTATTTCATCTATTAAGGTAAAGGTATTAAGAGATGGTAAAATACATGAAATTCATCCAAGTGAGATTGTATTAGATGATATTTTGTGTTTGGAGCCGGGAAACCAAATCGTGGCAGATTGCATTTTAATGCATGGTGAACTTGATGTTAATGAGGCTCTTTTGACAGGCGAATCCGACCTTATAAATAAAAAGACCGGCGACAGCCTATTTTCGGGGAGTTTTGTCGTAAGCGGGAAATGCAAGGCAAAGGTTGAGCATATAGGTGATGATAATTATGCAAATAAAATATCAAATCAAGCAAAGTATGTAAAGAAAATCAACTCTGAGATTATGACAACGATAAATAAGATCATAAAGACAGTTTCAATATTGATAATACCAATAGGGGCATTCTTATTTTGGAATCAACTTTCTATTTCTGCCGGCAATTATAATAATGCAGTCGTGAATACTGTCGCGGCATTGATTGGAATGATACCCGAAGGTTTAGTTTTGCTTACAAGCACGGTGCTTGCAGTGGGAATTATAAGGCTTTCAAGGCATAAGGTTTTGGTGCAGGAGCTTTATTGCATAGAAACTTTGGCAAGGGTAGATACATTGTGCCTTGATAAAACGGGGACACTCACGGATTCAAATATGGAGGTTTCCAACATAATACCTCTAAAGGACGGCATAGATGATGATATTGATAAGGCATTAAATGCATTAAGCGGTAATTTGACAGATAATAATTCTACATTCAATGCTATTAAAAGGGCATATAACTGCGAATCAAACTATAAGATTATTAAAACAGTGCCGTTTTCTTCAGATAAAAAGTGGTCGGGTGCGTCATTTGAGGAAAAAGGAAGTTATATTATTGGTGCACCTGAAATGGTATTAAAAAATTCCTTGGAAAATAGAAGTGACATAGAAAGTGAAGTCGAAAAGTATATAGATCAAAATAGAGTATTGATACTTGTACATTCAAGCGAAGTTCTTTGCGAAAATAATGAGCTTCCCAATAATATTGAGGCAATGGCACTTATTTTAATAAATGATACAATAAGGCCAAGTGCAAAAAAAACATTGGAATATTTTGAAGAGCAAGGTGTTGATATTAAGATTATTTCAGGCGATAATGTAAAGACCGTTTCAAATATTGCGAAAAGTGTTGGTATGAAGGGCTATGATAAATATATAGACGCTTCTACATTAAAGACTGATGAGGACATTAAAAATGCTGTCGATAAATATACGATTTTTGGCAGGGTTTCTCCTATGCAAAAAAAAGAAATAGTTGTAGCTCTTAAGGAGAAAGGCAAGACTGTTGCTATGACGGGCGATGGTGTAAATGATGTGTTGGCACTAAAGGAGGCGGACTGCAGTATTGCAGTTGCTTCTGGAAGTGAGGCGGCAAGAAGTGTTTCTCAATTGGTGCTTCTTGACTCCAACTTTGATTCCATGCCAAGGGTTGTGGCGGAAGGACGAAGGTCTATAAATAATATCCAGCGTTCGGCCTCATTGTTTCTTGTAAAGACAATATATTCAACTTTACTTGCCGTTATCTTTCTTTTTATAAAAATGCATTATCCCTTTATGCCAATACAAATGACGCTTACAAGTATGTTTACTATAGGTATTCCGTCGTTTATTTTGGCTCTTGAGCCCAATAAGGAAAGAATTAAGGGGAATTTCCTTTTGAATATTATAAGCAAGGCATTCCCAGGGGCACTTACGGTTGTATTTAATATAATATTGATAGTTATATTAAGTAATGTGTTTTCGCTTTCGTATCAAAACTCTTCTACATTATCAGTTATACTTACTGGGTATACGGGATTAATGCTTCTTTATAAAATTTCAATACCATTTGATAATATAAGGAAAATATTATTTATATCTATGGCACTAGGATTTACAATATGTATTTTTACGCTAAAGGGATTTTTCTCTTTGTCGAGCCTTACAATGGAGCTTGGCTTGTATCTTGCTTTTCTCATTTTGGCGGCAACGGTCTTTTTTATGTTAATGCTTAAGTTGTTTGGCAAGAGGTTAAAAGATTAAATAAAGGGTCTATCGATATATAAACTCGATAGACCTTTTTTATTTTAACAAATACTAAAGGGGACGCATAAGGTCCCCTTTAGTATCTATTGACTACGATAATTTGTTAATGTTTAGAGGTTTCAAAAAATTAATCCTCAAAATTGTTGATGTTATTATTGCAGTTATTGTTGTTTTCTTTTTTATTGTTGAATTGGTTGTTGTTATTGTTGTTGTTCTTTTTGTTGCTGAATTGGTTATTCTTTTTGTTTGAAGATTGCTTTTCCATTTTTATTTCACCTCCTGCTAAGATGCTAAGTCGACGTGAAGAACTTTTTCCTATCGACAAATATTATTATTAACATCGATGCTTGTTTTATTCTTGGCTTTCTAGGAAAAATTTTAAAGTAAAACCAATTAATAAATCAAATTAAAAATCTTATTGCGGCAAGTATAATCATTAATGCCCCTGATAAAACTACAAATACTTTTGAATCCAATTTTTTAAATGATGAGACTTTTTTTCCAAGTATATTTCCAAAATATAAAAATAAAATTTGAAATAGGCCTACAGTTAGCGGGATTAATATAGAATTAAGGCCTGTCACGGCGCTTGAGACTCCTGCACCAAAAGAATCTATAGAAAGGGCCGTACCTAAATATATAGCCTCGAGTGCATCTATGTCGCAGGATTTATCAAAATCGCAAGAGCTTGGGTTTCTTATAATATTAACTGTCACCCCTAAAAATTCAAATGAAAATGATGAGCTTTTTTGTTTTGGCGGTTTCTCTTTTTTTATAAATGCTTGAACTATTATAAATATCCCCAAGACTAATAGCATCAAACTTCCTATACCTTTTGAAATAATATCGGGTAAGAAGTTTTTAATTACGTCTCCAATTAAAATTGCTATTTCGGTGAACACCATCGATATAAAACATATTATTAATTTTGCTAATATTGGTATTTGTATTTTTCTAAGGCCGTATGAAAGCCCTATTCCCAAAGCATCTATACTAAGTGATATAGCAAGAAGTCCAATACCTAAATAGAATTCCATAAAGCCTTCATCCCCCTTACTAATATAATATGGAATTAGTAATTTTTGGGAAGAAGTAATATATTATAAAATCTTAAATATATATATTAAGACAAGTTTTTAAAGTTTGGGGATGATAATATGATTTGGCATAACATGGAAGCTAAGGAAATTTTAAATAAGTTTAATGTTTCTGAAAATCAAGGACTAAATTCAAAACAAGTAAAGGAATTTCAATTAAAATATGGATTGAATAAACTAAAAGAAAAAAAGCCCAAAAGTGTGTTTACTAAGTTTTTGGAACAATTTTCAGATTTTATGGTTATTATCCTTTTGATAGCATCGGGTATATCTTTTGCTACATCTATAATTGAGCACAATAACGATTACATAGACTCAATAATAATATTGGCAATAGTTATAATGAATGCTTTAATAGGGGTTATACAAGAAAGCAAGGCCGAAAAGGCTATAGATTCTTTAAAAAAGCTTTCAGCTCCTAAGGCAAGAGTTATACGAAACGGGGTAGAAAGCCTAATTGATTCAGAAGAGCTTGTGCCGGGGGATATTTTGGTTTTAAATACCGGAGATTTTGTACCGGCTGACGCCAGAATTATAAAAAGCACTAACTTAAAGGCAGAAGAATCGGCTCTTACCGGGGAATCTTTGCCGGTCGATAAGGACCCTGATACATTGCTTCATTCCGGCAAGACGATTGCAGATAGACACAACATGGTTTATTCTTCAAGCTCGATAACCGCAGGCCATGCACTTTGCGTGGTAGTCGAAACAGGAATGAATACTCAAGTCGGAAAAATAGCAGACCTTATAAACGAGGGGGTTTCTCCTCAAACTCCATTGCAGGCAAAACTTGCTCAAACGGGTAAATATTTAGGTATTGGCGCATTGGTAATATGCTTTATTATATTCATTTTGGGTGTCGTACAAAATATTCCACCTATTGAAATGTTTATGATATCTATAAGTTTGGCAGTTGCAGCTATACCCGAAGGCTTGCCGGCTGTTGTGACGATAGTACTCGCCATAGGAGTAAAGAGAATGGCAATAAGCCGTGCCATTATAAGAAAACTTCCGGCCGTCGAAACCCTTGGAAGCGCAAGTGTCATATGCTCTGATAAGACAGGGACTCTTACTCAAAATAAAATGACAGTAACTGAGATACACTCGATAAATGGCCAACTTAATATGTCATCAAGTGAAGCATTGGACATTTTATCTTATCTTGCTCTTTGCAATAATTCCAACCTTACAGGAAAGTTTGGTGATTATAAGGCCTCGGGTGAACCGACTGAAAAAGCATTGGTTTTAGCGGCTGCTAACAATGGAAAAGTCAAGTTATCATTGGATAGGCAGTTTCCAAGAGTTCACGAGATACCATTTGACTCTAAAAGAAAGCTAATGACTACCATACATAAATTGTCCGCAGGGCATTATAGGGTAATAACCAAGGGTGCTCCTGATGTATTGTTAAATTACTGCACAAAAATACGTACTGATAACGGCAGGGAAATGCTTAATACAAATTATAGAAATAAAGTAATAATAGAAAATGAAGAGATGGCCTCTAAAGCTCTTAGGGTGTTGGCTGTCGCATTTAAGGATATTGATTATATCCCAAATAATAATGCCGAAATAGAGGGGGACCTTTGTTTTTGTGGACTTGTAGGAATGATAGACCCTCCAAGGATAGGAGCAAAGCAGGCGGTTAAGGATTGCATTGCAGCGGGCATAAAACCCGTCATGATAACGGGAGATCATATTATAACCGCCAAGGCAATTGCTCGTGAACTTAATATTTTATCAAACACTGATAGAGCAATTTCAGGTGAACAAATAGACAAAATGCCTCAAGACGAGTTTGAGAGGAATATATTCTCTTATTCAGTCTTTGCACGTGTTTCGCCTGAACATAAGGTTAAAATAGTAAAGGCATTTCAAAAAAAGGGTGCTGTTGTCGCAATGACCGGTGACGGGGTAAATGATGCGCCGGCCTTAAAGGCGGCGGATATAGGTTGTGCTATGGGTATTAGCGGCACTGATGTAGCTAAGGGTGCTGCAGATATGATACTTACTGATGATAATTTCTCTACTATAATCGAGGCGGTTAAGCAGGGAAGAGGAATATTTGAAAATATAAAGAAGACTGTGCATTTCTTGATTTCAAGCAATATTGGAGAAATCATAACTGTTTTGACTGCATTTTTACTAAACCTTCCCACACCGTTGCTCGCAATTCAACTTTTGTGGGTAAATCTAGTGACCGACTCTTTGCCGGCTTTAGCCTTGGGAGTCGAACCCGTTGACCAAGACATAATGAACCAAAAGCCCGTTGACCCTAAAAAGAAATTGTTAGGTGGGAAAATGGCTTATTATATAGCAGTTGAGGGCACATTTATAGGGGCAATATCTCTTTTGGCATTTGTTATAGGAAAAGTATTTTTTGATGGACATTCAGCACCTGTTTATGGAAGAACAATGGCATTTTGTGTTTTAAGCTTATCACAAATTGTTCATGCGTTTAATGTTAGAAGCGAACATTCACTTTTTGAGATAGGATTTTTTGGAAATATTAAGATGGTACTTTCTTTTATTGTGTGTTTAATATTGCAAGTATCAGTTGTGTCAATAGAGCCCATTGCTATGATATTTAAGACAATTCCATTGCCTACAAATGCTTGGGTAATAGTAGCGGCTTTATCGCTTTCTCCCTTAGTGATTGTTGAAATTGAAAAGAGAATTTTAAGTGCTATATCAAAAAGACGATCAAGTGCAAAAGTTTGTATAGAGTAAATATAGAAAGGAGTTAAGATTGATATATTCAATCCTAACTCCTAATTGATTTTAATAAATATTTTTAGTGTTAAACGGGGCTTACTTGAGCATTGTCTACATCTAAATGTTTCATATAGACGCTTTGAATAAGTCCAATTCCAAAGTATAGACACGCAGAGGAGGACCCTCCAGCACTAAAAAACGGAAGTGTAACTCCCATAACGGGGAGTAAACTTAGGCACATCCCAAGATTAAATACAGCTTGAGAAGCTATCATACCAAAAAATCCTATGCATATATATGCACCTAAAGTGTCACATGATTTTGCTCCTACATAGAATGTTCTTACAAGTAAGGCAACCAATAATAAAATTACGGCCATACATCCAATAAAGCCTAACTCTTCGCCGGCAACTGAAAAGATAAAGTCACTTTCCTGTACAGGTACGGAGCCATGAAGAACTCTTTGACCGTTAAAAAGTCCCTTACCAAATATTTGACCTGACCCTATGGAGAGTTTTCCTTGAATTTGTTGGAAGCCGTCACCCAATGGGTCAGACTCGGGATTAAACTGATTAATAATTCTGTTTTTTTGATAATCTGCAAGTAAGTAGTTCCAAGCAAAGGGTATTGCGATTATCATGACAATAAGCAGGGTTATAAAATATCTAAACTGTACACCCGCTGCGAAGGTCATGGATAAAAACATAAAGAAAAATATTATCGCAGCTCCGTCGTCACCTTGAAGATGGGTCAAAATAACGGGTACCACTGCATGGACGCATAGTAACATAATGCTTTTAAAGGATTTTATGTTACCATTTTCTTTCACGATTGATAAATGCCTTGAAAATGTTATAATAAAACCTATTTTAACAAGTTCTGAGGGTTGAAAGGTTATACCTCCCGGCAAGGTAATCCATGCTTTTGCGTTAACCCCGGCCGAACCCTCTATAGTTATACCAAATATTAAGGTATACACTATTATTAAAATACAAAAACCGGCTATCCATTTCCAATAGTTAGCTATAACTCTATAATCTGCCGCTGATAATATAATTGCCCCAATGTATCCCAGTGTAACTGCGATGAGCTGAGTTGAAAAGAAGTTTTCTCCTCCTCTTGATACACTCTTTAGCAACAATAGACTATAAATTGAAATTATAATCATTATAGACCAAAGAATTTTATCGCAATCCTTTATATATCCTTTTATATAATCAAGTAATTTAGACAATATAAAACCTCCTCTCAAAAATTCAATAAGTACATATAATTATATTATAAAATTATTTTAACCTCAAGCAAATACTGTCTTTTTGGCATATAATCAAAGTGTAGATGTGCCCCCCGCCTCTTAAGGCGACGGGTTCCGTCCAAAATTTCAGTGGGAAAATATAACCCCACCCGCTGAAACCCTAAGGAGATAACGCTCCCTTTGCAATATTTGAAATCTGTCACATACTCTGCTTTAAAATTACATTGTTAAGTTTATTGTGTGAAAATATACTGCAATAGTTGGCAAAAATCCGTTTTAATGATATAATACGACATATATATAATAATTTTTATTAGGAGACATTTTTATGAACGACTTACTATGTGTTGGGAAGGAAGTTATAAAAAGGGATAGTTCTAAGGAAGATGGCAAAGAACACTTTGCTAAAAAGTACGGTTTTTATAAGCTGTTTTGGATTTTCTTAATAGGGTCATTCTTGGGTGTAGTAATAGAGGTTCTGTTTTGTCTTGTTGTAAAAGGCCATTATGAAAGCCGTGTGGGATTGGTATACCTTCCTTTAAATTTACTCTATGGATTTGGGACTTTGTTTATGTCTTTGGGTTTGCATTGGGCAAGAAATAAAAATAATTGGATAATATTTTTAGGCGGATTTGTAATAGGAAGTGTTTATGAGTATTTTTGCAGTTGGATGCAACAATCCGTATTTGGCTCGGTTTCGTGGCAATATGACGCATTGCCGCTTAATCTTCATGGAAGAATAAATGTACTTTTCTCATGCTTTTGGGGGATCTTAGCTATAGTTTGGGTTAAGCTTTTGGAGCCTTTAATGTGCAAATGGATTCAAAAGATTCCTAATAAGCTTGGAAAACCATTGACTTGGATTTTGCTTGTAATTGTGGCATTAGACGCTATGTTATCTATAGCCGCAGTGTGGAGATGGGGCGATAGGCTTTTGGATATACCGCCGTCCAACAGTTTTGATGTTTATTTAGATAATCATTTTCCAAATGAACGCTTAGAGAAAATTTATCCTAATATGGATTTTATAGATTTGTAAAAGTACTTATGTAAAAAGGGGAGGAAATATGTATTTTGGCCGGCAATTTTAAGAAACTTTCGACTAAGGGTCACAATCGTCAAGTAAAAAATACAGATCTTCTTCATGATATAATAAAAGAGCGGGATTATTTATATGATAAATTAAAAGAAACTACTCAAAAATATGATGAACTCTATAAAGAAAAAGAAAATCAACGATATTTTTACGAGAAGGAAATCACAAATTATATAAGGATAAAAAAAGATCTTCAAGAATCTATAGCGATTCTTGAAGATAAAGGCAATAAATACGATAATATTAGAGATAATATTCGTGATATAAAAGTAAATGCAGAATTTGTTGCTTTAAATCTAATAGAAAATGGCCAATGTATGGCAATGGATGCTATATGTGTTGTAGATAAGATTAATAAGGAGCTGGTTTTGCTAAAAGAGGACTTAGAAGCTCTTAAATCGGACCTAAAAATCGGTACAGCTACCATAGAAGATAGGATAGACTCTTTTTACTATTCTATCTTTGAATATATGAAAGATTTAAATGATATTAAAAATCAGTTTTATAAGGATAACAATCTTTGTGATGATTAATTTTAAGTCTGTTTTTCACCGGGGGAATATTCCGGTGATTTTATTATGGTTTTAAAGTTGAAATACTATTTTATAAAAATGAATTAAAAAATCGGAGGTTAAATTATGCCGGAAATAAATATTGTTATGGTGGAGCCTGAAATACCTCAAAATACAGGTAATGTTGCAAGGACTTGTGCTGCGACGGGAGCAAGACTTCATTTAGTAGGGCCTATGGGATTTACCATAGATGATAAAAAATTAAAAAGAGCGGGTCTTGACTATTGGCATCTTTTAGACATAACATATTATGAAAGCCTAGAGGAATTTTTTGAGAAAAATAAGGACGACAAAAACTTCTTTTATTTTTCGACAAAGGCTAAGCATATACATTCAAATGTTGAGTATCCGGACAAGTGCTACTTATTTTTTGGCAAGGAAACAAAGGGTCTTCCTGAAAAACTTCTTTATGAAAATCCGGATACAACCGTAAGAATTCCTATGATTTCGGACGCAAGAAGCCTTAATCTTTCAAACTCGGTTGCAGTTGCTGTTTATGAGGTTCTAAGGCAGTGGGATTACCCTTCACTTTTGTGTAAGGGTGCACTTAGAGAATATCTTTGGGAGGAATAGGCTTAATATATACAAAAGAAAAAGCCCATAGGGGCTTTTTCTATTTTGAAAATTTTACGTTATATTCATTAATTGCAGTGCTTATGATTTTTATAGCTTCACCCTTGCTTCTTATTTCGTCGACAGCAGTTTGTTTATGTTCTAGAGCCTTGTACACTGAGAAAAAGTGTTTCATTTCTTCAAAGATATGAGGAGGAAGTTCAGATATATCTGAAAATGAGTTGTAAGTTGGGTCATCTACTGGTATAGCGATAATCTTTTCGTCATTGCGATCCGAGTCAATCATGGAAATAACGCCAATAGGATAGCATTTTATTAAGGTCATAGGGAAGATATGTTCAGAGCATAACACCAAAACATCTAAGGGATCGAAGTCATCGGCGTATGTTCTTGGAATAAAGCCGTAGTTTGCAGGATAATGGGTCGAGGTATGAAGTATTCTATCCAACATCAAGAGGCCTGTTTCCTTGTCAAGCTCATATTTTGCTTTGCTTCCCTTTGGAATTTCAATTACTACCATAAACTCTTCAGGTGTAATTCTTGAAGAATCAATATCGTGCCATATATTCATATAAAAATCCCCTTTGATATAATTATAAGATTAATTATATCACTTTAAAATAAAAATTCTATACTTTTTTGAAGATTAATTTGGGTTAATTAATATAATCAAAGTGCAAATATTTCACGCCACTTAAGGCGGCGGGTTTCATCCGGGATTTCAGCAGTGGAAATATAATCTCCCAATGGAGCCCTGAGAAACTAACACTCCATTTGCATTGCTTGCAATCTGTCGCATACTTTGCTCTAATTATAAATTATATAGAATGAAATTTTTAAAAATAATTGAAATTATAAGTAAAATAAAGAAATATAGAGTATAATAGATATAAATTGATGCAATCAACAAAAATGAGGTTTGATTTGTTGTATAAAAAGTGTTAGCATTAAAGTCAAAGAAAGTCAAAGTCTAAAAAGAAGGTGAACACTAAAAATGAGAATGAGTGATATTGTTGCAAGTTATATTGTAAAAATGCTGGAGGAATCAGGTGGTCTTGCGGAAATCAAAAGAAATGAACTAGCCTTAGAACTTGGTTGTGTTCCAAGTCAAATAAATTATGTAATTACTTCAAGATTTACGCCCGAACAGGGGTATATTGTAGAAAGTAGAAGAGGAGGCGGTGGTTATATCCGCATAAAACGAGTAAATATGGATAGAGAGAGTGCTATAATGCATATAGTGAACTCTATTGGAAATAAGCTCGATTTTAATACTGCGGCTATAATGGTAAAAAATATGGTAGACAAGGAAGTACTTGATCTAAATTCGTCTATGTTAATAATGGCGGCTGTTTCAGAACGAAGTTATCCTTGTGTCCCACCCGAATTTAGGGATTATTTGAGGGCATCATTGTTTAAGAATATGCTTATTACTCAAGTTTAGTGATTGAATTTTTAAAATAAGAATATTAAATAATAAAGTGATATGGGGGAATTTGAAATGTTATGTCAATCATGTTCAAAAAATATGGCAACTACACATATTAAAACGATTGTAAATGGTGAATTTAAAGAATATATGCTTTGTCCACAATGCGCTAAAGAGCTTGGATATATGAATTTATTTGATGACTTTGTATCCGATTTCGGCAATTTTTGGGGAAGCTTCTTAGGAAACCCATATGAAAATAATTTACTTCCCAAAACTAAAAGATGTGATTTTTGCGGTTCATCCTTTAATGATATAGTAAACAGCGGAAAAGTAGGCTGTGCACATTGTTACGAAACATTTTATAATGAAATGTTGCCTACAATACAAAGAATACACGGAAGTACAACTCACAAAGGAAGAATATCATCAGGAGAAAATCCGGAGGCCAAGGCTCAAAATGAAATAAAAGAGTTAAGGTTAAAACTTTCACAAGCAATTAAAAATGAAGAATTTGAAGAGGCTGCAAAACTTAGAGATAAAATTAAAGAAATGGAAGGGGAAAGTAGAAATGACTAAATGGTATGAAAAAAGCGGTAAAGAAAGCGACGTTGTAATAAGTTCCAGGATAAGACTTGCAAGAAATTTAAAAGATTTTCCTTTTGCATTAAAACTCAAAAAAGAGGATAAAAATAAAATAGCAAAGACTATAGAAAATGCTATTTTAAAAGAGGAACAGTTTAAGGATAAATTTCAAGTTATAGATATAGAAAAACTTAACCAAGGTCAAAGAGTATCTTTAGTCGAAAAGCATTTAGTCAGCCCTGAATTTATATCTAAGGCCGAGGGAAGGTACCTTATCTTATCTAAGGACGAATCAATAAGTTTAATGATAAACGAAGAGGACCATATTAGGCTTCAAGTTATGAAAGAGGGCCTTTCATTAAACGAAAGCTATGATATTGCAAATAGGATAGATGAATTTTTAGATGAACATTTATCTTATGCGTTTGATAAAAAACTTGGCTATTTAACTGCTTGCCCTACAAATCTTGGTACGGGTATGAGAGCGTCTATTATGCTTCACTTGCCGGCACTTCAAGAAAGCGGATCTATAAATAGAATAAGCTCCGGACTTTTAAAATTGGGCTTTGCCATTAGAGGAACCTATGGCGAAGGCAGTGCCGTAAAAGGAGCATTATACCAGCTTTCAAACCAAGTAAGCTTGGGAATTTCCGAAAGCGAAGCAATTAAAAATTTGAAGGATATAGCAGCGCAGTTAATATCCCAAGAAAGAGCCGCAAGAGAATCAATGCTAAAACATGAAGAAGTTTTAGATATGATAGGAAGATCTTTAGGTATTCTTTTAAATGCAAAAATGATTAATAATGATGAATTTATGGAACTTATTTCAAATATACGTTTGGGTGTTGGAATAGGAGAGATTAAAAATATCTCTTATGATACAATCAACTCACTTATTGTTAATTGTCAGCCGGCGACATTATCATTAATTAGTAATGAAAATCTTAATGGCAGACAAAGAGATGTAAAAAGAGCGTCTTTGATAAAGGAAACATTATCAAAAGCCTAATTAATTTAATGAGAAAAGGGGAATTATGATGTATAGATTTAATAGTTTCACAGAAAAAGCTAATTTAGCCCTTAACTTAGCAATAGAAAATGCTTCTATGATGGGTCACACATATGTTGGAAGCGAACATATACTTTTAGGTTTATTAAAAGAAGGCAACGGCGTAGCCGCTGCGGTTTTAAACGACTTAGGAGCAAAATATGAAGTTCTCGAGGCTATGATTAAGGAGAAAATCGGTACAGGAATCATGACGGAAGTAACTCCTGACGATTTCACACCAAGGACAAAAAGAATTTTACAAATAGCAGTAATGCAGGCTGCAAGATTTAACCACAATTATATAGGTACTGAACATTTATTGGTAGCTCTTATAGAAGAGAGCGACAGCTATGCTGTTAGATTTTTAAAAGAAATGGGTATTAAAAACTCGGATATTCTCGATAAACTAAATGATTATTTCGGCTCTGAAAATGAGGAAGACTATATCGAAACTTCAGGTTACTTTAATAATGGATACAATAAATCAAACAAGCATTCAAAGGGCAACAGCCTAACCAAGACACTTGAACAATTTGGAAGAGATCTTACTGATATGGCTAAAAAAGGCGAGATTGACCCTGTAATCGGACGTCAAGAAGAGATAGAAAGAGTAGTACAAATACTATCGAGAAGAACCAAGAACAACCCATGCTTGATTGGTGAACCCGGCGTAGGAAAAACCGCAGTTGCCGAGGGGCTTGCATTAAAAATAGTTTCAGGCGAGGTTCCGGAACTTTTGAAAAACAAAAGAATTATATCCTTAGACCTTACAAGCATGATAGCAGGTACAAAGTATAGAGGCGATTTTGAGGATAGAATTAAAAATGCAATCGATGAGGTTAAGAAGGCTAAAAATGTCATATTATTTATCGATGAGCTTCACACGATAATAGGAGCGGGATCTGCAGAAGGCTCAGCCGATGTGGCTAACATACTAAAACCATCATTGGCAAGAGGAGATTTCCAAGTAATAGGTGCTACTACAATAAATGAATATAGGAAATATATTGAAAAAGACGCAGCGCTTGAAAGAAGATTTCAGCCTGTAACCGTTGGTGAGCCAACAGAAGAAGAGGCTGTTATGATTTTAAAAGGACTTAGGGACAGATACGAAGCTCACCATAAAGTTAAAATAACAGATGAAGCAATTAACGCCGCAGTTAAACTTTCATCAAGATATATTGCGGACAGATATTTGCCGGATAAAGCTATAGATTTAATCGATGAAGCAGCATCAAGGGTAAGACTTAAAGCATACACAGCTCCTGATGAGCTCCAAGAGCTTGAAAAGAAAGTTAAAGAACTCGAAAAGGAAAAGGCCGCTTCAATTAATGCTCAGCACTTTGAACGAGCTGCTAATTTGAGAGATCAAGAAAAGAAAGCAAGAGAAACACTTAACGAGAAAAAACAAGTTTGGAAAGATAAACATGAAAAAACCAATGGAGAAGTAACTGCCGAAGATATAGCGCAAATAGTTTCCAGCTGGACTTCTATACCTGTGGTACAATTGACAGAAGAAGAAGCAGAGAGACTTCTAAAGATGGAAGATATATTACACGAAAGAATAGTTGGTCAAGATAAAGCAGTAAGTGCAGTAGCTAAGGCTATAAGAAGAGGAAGAGTAGGTCTTAAAGATCCGAATAGGCCGGTAGGTTCGTTTATATTCTTAGGTCCAACTGGTGTAGGTAAGACTGAGCTTTGCAAGTCTTTGGCAAAGGTATTGTTTGGTGACGAGAATGCTATGATACGTTTTGATATGTCAGAATATATGGAAAAGCATACTGTGTCTAAATTAGTTGGTTCACCTCCGGGATATGTAGGATATGATGAGGGCGGCCAACTTACCGAAAAAGTTAGAAGAAGACCGTATTCAGTAGTTTTGTTTGATGAGATAGAGAAAGCTCATCCGGATGTATTTAATATGCTTCTTCAAATCTTAGAAGACGGTGTCCTTACTGATTCTCAAGGAAGACACGTTAACTTTAAAAATACTATAATAATCATGACTTCAAATGTTGGAGCAAGACTTATTACCAAAAACAATCAAAGCCTAGGATTTAACGATGCGAACAACAAGGATGTAGATTCTAAAAAGTTGCACGATACCGTTATGGAAGAGCTAAGAAATACTTTTAAACCAGAATTTTTAAATCGTGTTGATGATATTATTGTTTTCAATAAGCTAACATCAGAGGATATAGAGAAAATAGCAGGTCGTATGCTTTCACAATTAAAAGAAAGAGTTAAGGCTATGGATATAGAAATAGAATTTACAGACCAAGCTATTAAGACTATTGCTAAAAACGGATTTGACCCTGTTTATGGAGCACGTCCGCTTAGAAGAGCTATTCAATCTCAAATAGAAGATAAACTTTCTGAAAAAATACTTGAAAAAGAGGTTAAAACTTCAGATAAAGTAATTTGCGATTTTAAAGACGGAGAATTTAAATTTTCCACTGTAAAATAAATACTTGTTGAAAAACAAGAGGCCACCATATATAATATGGTGGCTAAATTTTTATAGATGTCAAATATTATACAGCTTTAATATTTATTTAAATCGGAGCAACGTTCTGCTTTGCTTGCAAGAAGCAGAGGTCGCGACGGATTGCAGTCAGTGCAAGAAGAGCGTTAGCTCCTAAGAATTTCAGTGGGGATCTAATTTTGCACTCAAACCATGTAATGAATTCCGCCGCCTAAGAGGCGGGAAAATCTGAGTTATAATTTATAAGTGAAATAATATTTTTTAAAGATCATCAGCATCTTGTATGGGTTTTTCATTATCATTTGTTATCCCCGTATAACTGCCATTTACGTCTGAGTTTATATATCCTTTTCCCTCATTTCTCAAGGTAGAGGCTAAATCATATACATCTATATCGGATTTTATGGCATCCTTGTCTTTGCTTTTATTACCTTTTAAAAATCTATTAAAAAAATTATCGTTTGGCATAACATACTCCTTTCTTGCGACAAGAGTTATTATAAGCAAAACGATAATAATTAAACGAAGAAAATTTTGAAATTATCTTTCTTCAAATTTTTTATAACTTTTATGTTTAGCAATGCTCTTATATGCAGGACGTATAATTTTGCCCTCATTTATTAGTTCTTCTATCCTATGTGCACTCCATCCTGAAATACGTGATATGGCAAATATTGGAGTATACAATTCTCTTGGAAGACCCAGCATATCATAAACGAATCCACTATAAAAGTCGACATTAGCGCTGACACCTTTATATATACGCCTTTCCTTCGCAATAACAGCAGGGGCTAAACATTCTATTAAAGAGTAAAGTTTAAATTCCTTTGTTTTATTTTTTTCTTTGGAAAGTTTTTCAACAAAACCTTTTAATATGTTGGCTCTAGGGTCTGAGAGTGAATACACTGCATGACCCATACCGTATATAAGACCTGATTTGTCAAAAACTTTTTTATTTAACATATCGGAAAGGTAAGAAGCTATTTCATCTTCATCTTCCCAGTCTTTGATATTCTCTTTTATATTCTCAAACATTTGTATAACTTTTATGTTAGCGCCGCCGTGTTTAGGACCTTTTAAAGAACCTAAAGAAGCTGCTATTGCGGAATAGGTGTCGGTTCCCGATGATGAGACAACGTGGGTTGTAAAGGTTGAGTTATTTCCTCCTCCGTGCTCAGCGTGGAGAACCAAGGCAATATCTAATATACGAGCCTCAAGTTCAGTGTATTTGCTGTCCGGCCTTAGGATATAAAGAATATTTTCCGCAGTCGAAAGTTCTTTTTGTGGCGGGTGAATAAATAAGCTTTTTCCTTTATGGTAATGCTCGTAAGTTTGATATCCATATACTGAAAGCATAGGGAAAAGAGCAATAAGCTGCAAACATTGCCTTAAAACATTGGGAATAGATATATCATCGGCTTTTTCGTCGTATGAATACAATGTCAATACACTTCTTGCCAGGGTATTCATCATGTCTTGGCTTGGAGCTTTCATTATAATGTCTCGTACAAAGCTTGTAGGTAAAGAACGATAACTTGATAAAGTTTCATTGAATTCGTTAAGTTCTTCCCTTGACGGCAAGTCACCAAAAAGCAAAAGGTAGGTAATTTCTTCAAAACCAAATCTATTTTCGGAAATAAAACCATGGACAAGGTCATCCAGGTCATATCCCCTATAGAAAAGTTTTCCTTGACAGGGTATCATCTCGCTGTCTTCGATTGTATAGGCCTTAACCTCTGCTATTTCAGTGAGACCTGTCAATACACCTTTACCATTTATATCACGAAGTCCTCTTTTAACATCGTATTTATAATAAAGGCCCGGATCGATAATACTGTTTTTATAACATAAATCCGTAAGCTTTAAAATTTCGGGCGTAATTTTTGAAAATTTATTTTCCATAGTCTTAACACTCCTTTAAAATAAACTATTAAAAGCCAATTATAAAAAGCTTAATAACTAAAAGCTTTTATATAATAGGCTTAAAAATAATAGGGTAAATAGTATTTTAATCTGCTATATTTGTTTTTGTATGCAAAACAGCGCTTTCATGTCTTATAGGTCCTTCGACAATATCTTTGGATTTAACTACATAAGCTAGGGTTTTAAAGAAAATTTTAATATCTAAACCAATACTGATATTATCAACATAGTACTTATCTAACTTTACTTTTTCGTCTATGGAGACTTTATCTCTGCCGTGTATTTGAGCCCAACCTGAAATTCCCGGCCTGACTTTGTCAATTCCGCTTTGTAATCTTTTTTGGACAAGTTCTTCTTCTTGAAGAACAACAGGTCTTGGACCTATAAAGCTCATATCGCCCTTGATGATATTTATTAATTGAGGTAATTCATCAAGACTTGTGTTTCTTAAAAATCTGCCTACTTTTGTTATGTAGTAATCCGGGTTATCAAGATCTCTTGTAGCTAAGTTTTTAGGGGTGTCTGTTCGCATACTGCGGAATTTATACATTTTAAAAGGTTTTCCCTTATACCCTAATCTTACTTGCTTAAATATTGCATCACCTCTAGATGAAAGTTTAACTGCAAGTGCAGAAATCAAGAGTAAAGGGGATACTAATAAAAGGAGTAAAATTGCAAATATTAAGTCTAAGCTACGTTTTATAATACAATTATACATTCTTTTCATTTGATAATACCTTCTTTATTTTTAGTTTCCATAACTAAATACTACAACAAAAACGCTTTTTAGTCAAGTAATACTTGTATATTGGAAATATATTTATAGTTTATTCTTCATGTTTTTGGCCGCACTTAGTACAGCATAATTCATTGTTTATTAATACGTTTTCTGTTTTTTCTTGGCAATTTTTACAGTAGAGAATGTCATCACCATAACCCTTAGTAACAGTTGTGGGGTTTGACATTATACCTAAGAGAACTAATATAGAACAAACTGCCGTTACAATGCCGGTCACAAGGTCAACATTAACATCAACCTTTAAGAGAATTAAAATGGTAATTATTTCTGAGAGTATACTTAGGATTGTAGTTGGGTTTTTTAGCCTTTTTAGCATTTCTTTTAATTGAAGCATAAAAAATTCTCCTTTATATAAAATCTTATATAATATCTATATAAAGGAGATAGGGTCAAAATTACAATAAAACCCTATTTTTAAAATTTGCTATATGCTGCTTTTAATAAAGGAGATCAACTCTTGCTTACCGGATGGGTTAGGTTGTACTTTTATTTTATAAACTATATTTTGTTGCCTTAGCATATTCTCTAAATTGTCAAGTTCATAATTTTCGTTTTTAATAGTTCCAATTGAATATAGAACGACTTTTTTCCATTTAATATCTTGAGATTTAACATATTTTTCAAATTTAGGCGAAACATTGCCAACATAAATGGGAGAACCAAATGCTATGATATCATATTGACTTACGTTATACATAGATCCTTGATCGATGTTGTTAGCAGTTACCTTATATCCTAAATTCAAAAAGGTATCTACAACAGTATTTGCGAATGTTTCTGCGGTTTGGTGCAGAGATGGTTGGTATAGCACAAGTGCCTTTTTTAAAGAATTTCCTTTTATCCTCTCGTTTGATGGATAGTCCTTGCTTAGAGCCTTGACTCCATTCCTTAACCAAAGAAAAAGGGAAATAAGCGCTATGAGGATTAAAAGAATAATAGAAATAGATATAATTAAAAATACTTTCAACCTAAAACCCCTTTATTTAAATTATAGTATATTAAGTCTATCAAATTTAGTACCGCAGCGCAAGCGATAGGCTTAAAAAATAAGGAATTAAATTTATGGTTTTAGGTTGAAAAGTTTTAAAAATGTAGATTTATAATATTAATTCAATATTGCTATAGCTATATTAAGGTATGTTGCAAATGCTACCCATAATAGGTATGGGATTAACAATAGTCCTGCACTGCCTTTTATTTTTGCGAAATAAAATATATTCAAGCAAATTAGTACTATAAGAGCTATTATAACAACGACTGCAAATGAATAGGCTCTAATGTTAAAAAATACAATACTCCACATAAAGTTCACAATAAGTTGAGCTGCATAGACAATAAAGGCTGTCTTACTGTTTGGACTTTTGCTTTCCCATATTATATAAGATGCAATACCCATAAGTATAAACAAAATTGACCAAACTATTGGGAAAATCCAACCCGGCGGTGAAAGAGGGGGAGTATTAATAGTTTCATATAGGTTCATTGAACTCATGGTAAATAATGCGCTTAGTCCGCCTATTAGAAGCAAGGGAATAGCAATATTTATCAATAACGGTTTTAATTTAATCATATAAAGCACACCCTTAAACAATATATTTGTAGTATTATTATGCTTATATTAGATTATTTTATTCTTATATTATAAAACCGCCGCTGACCCCTATTACTTGACCTGTTATAAAGGAGGCTTTGCTTGATGCCAAGAAAAGCAAAGTATTTGCTATGTCATGTGGTTTACCTATTCTTAAAAGTGGGGTTTCGTCCTTTAAAGCATCAATTGAAGCTTCGTCTAAATTGCTGTTCATGTCGGTTTCAATAACTCCGGGCGAGACGCAGTTTACATTTATATTTGATGGGCCTAATTCCTTAGCTAATGCCTTTGTAAAACCTATTACCGCCGCTTTAGAGGCGGAGTAGTGCACTTCGCAAGAAGCACCTACCTCTCCCCACATTGATGAAATGTTAAGTATAACTCCATTTTTATTTCTAATCATGCTTGGAACTACACATTGACAGCAATTGAATACACCCAAGATATTGACATCAAACATTTTTTTGAAATCTTCTTGGGTAATATCAGTGAAAAGTTTTTGTTGTGCTATTCCTGCATTATTAATTAGTACATCAATCGTCCCAAACTTATCATAAGCATCATTTACCATGGAAGATACTTCATTTATATTTGAGACATCTGCTTTGTATATTAGGCAGTTGCAGCCTAAATTATCTAATGTTTCTTTTAAGCTTAGGGCATCTTTCTGTGAGGAGTTATAGTTAGCGACTACATTATATCCGTTTTTTGCAAACAATATCGCACTTTCTCGGCCGATACCTCTGGAAGCGCCTGTTATTAATACAGTTTTACTCATAATTTATTTAACCAATACCTTTTCGATTTCACCTATAAACATCTTGTGATAGTCCTTTTGAGGATAAAATGATTCAAGTTTTTCGTCTAAGAAGCAACTAGGCTCAAGATTCTGGTTATATAATTTTTTGCAAATCAATACCATGTTTGCCTCTTCAAAATATGGAGCTTTTTCATCAAAAACGGGAGTAAGGTTTGCTTCCTTTGCTTTGTCTACATCTCTTCCTGAGACTTTGCCGCAGAGTGAAAGTGCACTTTTGTATTCATCTGGGTAAAAAGAGATTGAAAAATAATCATTTTTTTCGACAAACTCAAAGGTGTATCTTTGAGGCCTTATAAATGAAAACACTACATTCTTGTTCCACATTACACCAATAGATCCCCAGCTTGCTGTCATAGTGTTGTATTTTTCTTTATCGCCGCAGGTTATAAGCATCCATTTATCTCCTATCAAAGAAAATGGATTAAAATTAAGCTCTTTTGCATTTATTTCTTTAAAACTCATGTGTATTCTCCTTTTTAAGATTTATTATATAATTTTACGTATATTATATCATAATTATTCTATTATTAAATACAGATACTTATAAAAAGGATATTAACAGCAAATCATAATTTTATATGGTAAATATATGGATACACTATAAAACGAAAGATAATAAAAAATAGTTGAAAATTTTTATGTTTAGGGTTATAATTAATTAGTTAGTATTAAAATTCAAGTAAGAATGTTTCTTTATTGCTTATGCATGGAAAGAACGAAAGGGGAAAATAATTGATGTTTTCTAAGGATATAGGAATAGATTTAGGTACAGCCAACACATTGGTATTCATGAAAGGTAAGGGTATTATCTTGAGAGAACCCTCTGTTGTCGCTGTTGATATAAGAACCAATACAGTATTGGCAGTAGGTGCTCAAGCTAAGGAAATGATTGGCCGTACTCCAGGGTCTATAGTAGCTGTTCGTCCTCTTAAAGACGGTGTTATAGCAGACTTTGATATTACTGCTGTTATGTTGAAACACTTTATAAAAAGGTCGGTTAAAACAGGACTTTTCAGTAAACCGAGAGTTGTAGTTTGTGTTCCTTCGGGGGTTACTGAGGTTGAAAAAAGGGCAGTCGAGGATGCTGCAAGGCAAGCAGGCGCAGGCCAAGTTGAATTAATCGAAGAGCCCATGGCTGCAGCAATTGGCGCTGATCTTCCAGTTGCCGAACCTACCGGTAGCATGGTAGTAGACATCGGCGGAGGTACTTCTGAAGTTGCGGTTATATCTTTGGGCGATATCGTAACAGCTTGTTCTGTCAGAGTTGCCGGCGACAAATTCGATGAATCTATTATTTCATACATCAAAAGGAAGTATAACCTATTAATAGGTGAAAGAACTGCTGAACAAATTAAGATACAAATCGGTTCTGCATTTCCATATGCCGATGAAGGCGCATTGGATGTAAAGGGAAGAAACCTAATGGACGGTTTGCCAAAGAATATTACGATAACTGCAGCAGAAGCAAGAGAAGCTTTAGAAGATCCGCTTAAGACTATTGTTGAAGCAGTTAAGAGTACTTTGGAATCAACTCCGCCGGAACTTTCCGCTGATATCATTGATCACGGCATTATGCTTACAGGTGGAGGAGCTTTGCTAAGAGGACTTGACCAATTAATAGCTCAAGAAACCAATATGCCGGTTCATGTTGCCGAGACACCGCTCGACTGCGTTGTTGACGGTACAGGCAAACGTTTAGAAATAACGATGCCAAACGAATATTATAAAGCTTCTAAGAAAAGATAATTAAATATTTATATATAATTGTTTTAATCAACTTTTAAGTAAATTTAAGCAATCAAAAGGTTGCAGCTGCTATTACTTTTGATAGCAGGCTGCAATTTTTTATATATAGGTTTAGGTTTAGAAAATATTATATAAGAGCTTAAGAGACATATATTTAAGAATATTTGATATAATCTCTTACGCAGCCTTAAGATATCAGGTTAAAGGAGGTAAATAATATTTGAGTAATTTTTTTAAATCAAAGGGCTTTGTGACACTTATTGCCGTAATCCTTATTTTTACGGGGATTTTACTTTTTACTGCAAGCGGGGGCAATACCTTTTTATCCAAGGGATTGGACTTTTTAGTGACACCGCTTCAAAAAATAACTACCAATATTTCAAATAGTGCGAATAGTACCTTTGAGGATCAAAAAACAGTAGACGAACTCCAAAACGAGGTTGACGATTTAAAGCAGCAAGTACAAAATCTAAGAGCGATTACTGTCGATTATTATGATGTAAAAAAGGAAAATGCACAGTTTTTAAAATACTATGATTTAAAACAAAAGGATCAAAGCTTAAAATTTGTCCCTGCATCAGTAATAGGAAGAGATTCTAATGAAAATTTTTATGGCTGTACACTAGATGAAGGCTCTGTTGCGGGAGTGCTTTTAAATGACCCGGTAATAACCGAAAATGGACTTGTAGGATGGGTAAGTCATGTTGAGGCGAATTCATGCAAGGTAAAGACTATACTTTCCCCGGATACCAAAGTCGGAGCTGCGAATATATCGACAGGTGACAGTGGTGTAATTACGGGAGGATTGCCGCTTGCGGATAAAAACCTTACTAAAATGACTTGTCTACTTTCAGAAAACGGAATTAAAACAGGTGATATTTTGGTTACATCCGGTCTTAGTGGAATTTATCCTAAAAATCTTCAAATAGGCGAGGTTTTGGAAATTACTCATGATGAGTATGATGCCTCTCTTTATGCTTTAGTAAAACCTTTTGAAGATATTTTAAATGTAAAAGATGTGTTTATCGTAACTGACTTCCAAGGTAAAGCTCAGGTATCAGTGAGTCCGCTAAAGGATCAGCTCGAGCAAACTAAAAATGGACCAAGTGCCCAATAGTGGAGGTAAGAGTTAATGGAAGACAAGTATAAATATTTTCGCTTTCTTGCATATGTGATCGAAATTTTTGTGTTTTTCGTGGTTCAGCAGACTCCGGGGCTTATACCAACTGTCCTTGGCGGAAGGCCGATGCTGCTTTTACCTATATTGGTTACTATAGCGATGTTTGAAAATGAAACAGTTGGTTTATTTTTTGGACTTTTGATTGGGATAATTTCAGATATTGGGCTTTGGGATGTTATAGGATTCTATGGAATTATATTTGCTATTATAGGCTATGTGATAGGTCTTTTGGCTGTTAATTTTTTAAGAACCAACTTAATTACTGCATTAATAGCCTCGCTTGCGGCTATCATAGTTTCATATGGAATGTATTATCTTTTTGCTTATGTATTTAAGGGATATGACGGTATGGCATATGTATTTGTAAATCACTTTTTATCAAGAATGATTTATACTTTAGTCTTAAGCCCTGTTTTTTACTTTTTCAACAAGGCAATCGCAATACAAATAAGGCAGCGTGACGCGTAATTTAAAGGCGGTGATTGATATAGAAACTAAAAAAATAACATCAAGATGGTTTATACTTTTAGGAGTATTGGCGATTGCTATGGTAATCTATGTCCAACGTCTTGTAGATTGGCAGATCATTAACGGCGAATATTACAAAGAAAAGGCTATCTCAAGCAGCAGTTATGTTGTTAAAACTGATGCTAAAAGAGGGGAAATACTCGATGTAAACGGCCAGGGCCTTGCTATTAACGAGACAGGATATAAAATAGTTTTCGACCATCTTTATATGGATGACGGGTCTGAAAATAAAATTATATTGGATTTAATAAACCTTATGAAGCTAAAGAATGAGAAGTGGATAGATGAGCTTCCTATTTCTATATCTTCAAGCGGCTCTTATGAGTTTATGAATGATAAAGATGATGATATAGCCGCACTTAAAAAGACATTAAAATTAAATAGTTATGCCACAGCACAAAACTGCATGGATAAAATGATAGAAAAATATGATTGCAGAGATTATTCCCAAGCAGACCAAAAAAATATCTGCAGTGTTAGGTATAATATGACAAAAAATGGTTATGAACAATACAAAACCAAGATATATACTTTTGCAGACGGCATAAGCCAAGAGACAGTCTCGATAGTTTCGGAATTAACACAGTCATCAATGAAAGGTGTTGAAATACAGGGTTCAACCATAAGAAAATATGTTAAGGGTACATTGGCACCTCATATAGTAGGTCTTGTGGGTAAATTGTCCGAAGAAGAGTATGAAAAACTTAAAGATAGATATAGTTTAGATGATACTATAGGCAAAAGCGGCATAGAGGCTGCGATGGAGGATCATTTAAGGGGGTCGTCCGGCAGAAAATTAGTTGAAGCGAACGAAAACGGTTCAGTTGTAAATACAGTTGAGACCCAAAATGCCGACCCGGGACATACGGTATTTCTCACAATAGATTCAGATATTCAAAATGCGGCTAACGAATCATTGGCCAAAAATGTCGAAAGCGCAAAACGAAGCAGTGCGAGGGATTGTAAATCCGGGGCAGTGGTAGTTTTAAACGTTAAGGATTTTTCAGTTTTAGCGGCAGGAACCTATCCAACATACGACCAACAAAAATATATAGACGATAACGATTATTATAATAAAATAGTGACTGACTTAACCTATACCCCTCTTGTAAACAGGGCATTCAATGGTGCGTTTACTCCCGGCTCTATATATAAACCCGTTGTAGCATGTGCAGGGCTTGAAGAGGGTGTAATACGCGAAGATGAGACAATTAACTGCTCTGGGGCATACACCTATTATGCTGATTCAGGGTTTGTTATCAAATGTATGGGAGTTCACGGTAACTCAGCTTTAAGAAATTCACTTGCTAAATCATGCAACGTTTTCTTTGCAGAAACTGGCAGAAGAGTGGGTATAGAGACTTTGGACTTGTATGCTAAAAGGTTTGGGCTCGGCTCAAAGACCGGGGTTGAAGTATACGAAAGCAAGGGTGTTTTAGCGGGCCCGGAATATAGCAAGGAAATGGGCGGAGTTTGGTATAATGGTAATACATCGCAGGCGGCAATTGGTCAGTCTGACAATATGTTTACACCTATCCAGCTTGCAGTTTATACGGGAATTATAGCAAATGGCGGCAATAGATATAAAACTCATTTGATAAGTAAAATTACTGATTATACGAGAAAAAATTTAATAATGCAAAATGATCCCAATAATCCTGAACTTATCGAAAATGTGGGAATTTCCGAAAAAAATCTAAATATAGTAAGAGAGGGTATGAGGGCAGTTGTTACTTCAGGTACTGCAACAGACTTTAGCTCTTATCCTATAGAAATAGCCGCAAAAACAGGTACTGCCGAAAATGTTGGGTCAGATCATACCACGTTTATTTGCTATGCTCCTTATAAAGACCCGGAAATCGCAATTTCTGTTGTTATAGAGCACGGAGCATCGGGAAAATGGTCTAAGAATGTAGCAAGAGATGTATTGGACGCCTATTTTGCAAAGAAAGCGGCTTCAAGCGAATGATTGTATTGCATATAGCATTAATATAGATTTGAAATTTAAATATATAATGATAGACCACTTAAAAACATTTTGACTATTTTGTTATGTTGTGGTATTATGAAACAAGAGGTAATAATTTAATGGGGAATATTACTATGATTGCATCGGGCAAGGGTGGAGTCGGCAAGTCGACAACCACAGCTTGTTTGGGCTTACAACTTGCAGAAGCGAATCAAAGAGTGCTTCTTATAGATATGGATTCTGGGCTTGCAAGCCTTGAACATATGCTTGGGATAAGAAAAAATTTAGTTTATGATATTTCAGATATTGTTAATGGTAATTGTACTGTTATGAAAGCCATATACAAGTGCGAGTTTAACGATAATTTGTTCTTATTGCCGGCACCAAGGGATTTAAAAAACGATCTTAAACAAGAGGTTTTTCATAAATTGGTTGATATGTTATCAAAGTATTATGATTATATATTAATAGATTGTCCTGCCGGGATTGGCAATGGTTTTTTATCCGCTATAGGCTGTTCAAACAATGCTCTTTTAATCGCTACACCCAATCCTATAAGTGTTGCAAATGTTAGAAAAGCAAGGGATATTTTGGAAGAAAATGGTGTTGAGGAACTAAGACTTGTTATTAACCGTTTTGACAGGAAACTTTTTCAAAAAACTCGTGTCTATGATGATTTGGATCAAGTGATAGATACTTCTGGGATGCAACTTATTGCAATAGTTCCTGAAGACGGGGAGTCAGCGCTGTTATTATCAAACGGAGTTTTACCTTCTAGTAAATCTCATATGATAAGAGCTATTAAAAGGTTAGCAGGACGGTTAAACGGTGAAAGAATACCGCTTCCGTCTTTAAGGAAGTTATAAAAAGAAATATTAGGGGGAATTTTAATGAATATTGCTTTAATTGCGCATGACAGCAAAAAAGAGTTAATGGTGCAGTTTTGTATTGCGTATTGTGGAGCTTTGAGTAGCCATTACTTGTGCGCAACGGGCACGACAGGCAAAATGGTAAAAGAGGCGACGGGTCTTAACATTGAAAGATTATTATCAGGATCTCAAGGAGGTGTGCATCAAATCGCTGCGAGAATCTCTTGTAATGAAATAGATATGCTTCTATTTTTTAGGGATCCATTGAGTGATAAACTTGATGACCCTAATGAAGTAAATCTTTTGAGGCTTTGTGATATGCATAGTATTCCTCTTGCAACAAATATTGCAACAGCCGAAGTTTTAATTCACGGCTTGGAAAGAGGAGATCTTGCTTGGCGAGATATCATAAGTCCAAGATTCTAGATATTTTCTTTTAGTTTACATAATTAAGGCCATCAGTGGCGGGAAAAATATTAAAATGGATTTGCTTCCGTCCCTTAATCGGGGCGGATTTTTTAATTTATAAGATGAGTGGAGGAATTCGATGGAGTTAATAACTAAGGCTATAAAAGGTACAAATGATGTACTTCCTAAGGATAGCTATAAATTGGATTTTGTAGAAGGAATACTTAAGCAAGAAGCTTTGTTATATGGCTTTAAGGAAATAAGGACACCCGTATTTGAACATACTGAGTTGTTTTCAAGATCAGTAGGGCAAACAAGTGATGTAGTTCAAAAGGAAATGTATACTTTTGATGATAAGGGAGGAAGATCAATCACACTTCGTCCGGAAGGTACTGCAGGTGTGGCACGTTCTATGCTTGAACATGGGCTTTATAATGATGGCCTTCCGCTTAAAACCTATTATTTAAGCTCGTGCTATAGATACGAAAAACCTCAAGCCGGCAGACTTAGAGAATTTCACCAGTTTGGTTTAGAGGTATTTGGGGCAGGAAGTCCATCTGCTGATGCCGAACTTATTAGTATGGCTTGTTCATTGTTTAAACGTTTGGATCTTAAGAATATTTCACTTCAAATAAATTCTATTGGCTGCCCTCACTGCAGGCAAAAATATAACGAGGCTTTAAAGGCTTATTTTGAAGAAAATAAATCAAATCTATGCCATACATGTATAGATAGACTTTCACGTAATCCTATGAGAATACTCGATTGCAAAAATCCGTCATGTAGGGAGATAGCTATAAATGCACCCGTGATTTTAGACTATCTATGCGACGAATGTTCTAAACATTTTGAGGAAGTTAAGGGCTATTTAGATGCTATAAATATCGAGTATAAGGTAAATCCAAGGATTGTAAGAGGACTTGATTATTATACTAAAACCGTATTTGAATTTGTATGTGAGGATATAGGAGCTCAAGGGGCAATATGCGGCGGCGGAAGATATGATGGTCTTATTGAGGAAATAGGTGGACCCAGTATGCCGTCTTTGGGCTTTGGAATTGGAATTGAAAGGCTTATGCTCGCTATGGAAAAGCAAAATATAGACATTCCAAAACCTGAAGGATGTGACTTATACATTGCTTCAATAGGCCAAAAGGCAGGATTAAAGGCATTTAAACTTGCAAATGAAATAAGAAAATCAGGGCTTATATGTGAAATTGATTTAGTGGGCAAAAGTGTTAAAGCTCAAATGAAGTATGCAAATAAAATCAATGCTAAATTTAGTATGGTACTTGGCGATGATGAGATTGAAAGAAATAGTGCGGAAATTAAATATATGCCTCTTTCAGAAAGAAGTCGAATATCTATTGGTGAAAATTTCGCATCTGAGTTTTTCAGGCTCCATATAGAAAAATTTAATGGCTAAGCAATATAAATATAAGATAAAGGATGTAAACATATGAGGTTAAAACGAACACATTATTGTGGAGTATTTAGAAAAGAAGATATAGGAAAAGAAGTTGTTGTAAGCGGATGGGTGCAAAGGCAAAGAGACCTTGGCAAGCTTATTTTTGTGGACATAAGGGATAGAAGCGGTATAGTTCAATTGGCTTTTGATGATAAAACAAGCAAAGAGCTTTTTGATATGGCATTTAATCTTAGATCCGAGTACGTTATCTCTGCTAAGGGAATTGTCAAAGAGAGAAGCTCTAAGAATTTAGAGATTCCAACCGGCGAAATAGAGATTGAAGTAAATGACTTAGAGCTTTTGGCAAAATCCGAGACTACGCCGTTTGAAATTATAAATGACTGCAGCGCAAAGGAAGATTTAAGGCTTAAATATAGATATTTAGACTTGAGAATACCCGAAGTACAAGAAAAAATTATAAAAAGGCATAAGATTGTAAAGGTTGCGAGAGACTACTTTGACAATAATGGATTTATAGAAATAGAGACACCTATTTTAATAAAATCAACTCCCGAAGGAGCAAGGGACTATTTAGTTCCGTCCAGAGTTTTCCCGGGCAATTTCTTTGCTTTGCCTCAATCGCCGCAGCTTTATAAGCAGCTTACTATGCTTTCGGGCTTTGATAGATATATGCAAATAGCTAAGTGCTTTAGAGATGAGGATTTAAGGGCTGACAGACAACCGGAATTTACTCAAATTGACCTTGAAATGTCTTTTGTTGACCAAGAGGATGTCATGAATATTGCAGAAGGCTTTATGAAAAAGGTATATAAAGAGGTTCTTGGAATCACTTTAGAAGATAAATTCCTAAGAATGACCTACAAAGAGGCAATGAATCGCTTTGGTTCCGATAAACCTGACCTAAGATTTGGTTTAGAGCTTGTAGACTTAACAAATGAGCTCAAAAATACGGAGTTTAGGGTGTTTGCTTCTGCAGTAGAAAGCGGTTCAATACGTGGAATAAATGCAAAAGCTGCCGCTTCTAAAATTGGTAGAAAAGAAATAGACAAGCTTTCAGCTTGGATTAAAGACTATGGTGCAAAAGGTCTTGCTTATACTAAAATTAATGATGATGGTACATCAACCTCTTCATTTGAAAAATTCTTATCTCAAGAAGAAATTAAAGCTATTAGAGATAAACTTCAGGCTGAAAACGGTGACTTGTTATTTATAGTTGCAAGCGACGAAAATGATGTAGTGTTTGATAGCTTAGGTGCACTTAGATGTAAGTTGGCAGAAAAGCTTGATCTAATAGATAAGAGTAAGCCTTCACTTCTTTGGGTTACTGATTTTCCTTTGTTTGAGTATAGCAAAGAAGAAAATAGATATGTTTCAAAGCATCACCCATTTACACATCCATGTATAGAAGACATAGAAAAACTTGAATCAGACCCATATTCAGTTAATTCAATCGCATATGACTTAGTTTTAAACGGCAACGAAGTAGGCGGAGGTTCAATAAGAATAAATAATCCTGAACTTCAAGAAAGAATGTTCAAGGCTTTGGGATTCTCGCAAGAGGAAGCAAGAAGACGCTTTGGATATTTAATAGATGCATTTAAATACGGTGCACCTCCTCATGGTGGAATGGCGTTTGGTCTTGACAGGCTTGTAATGTTAATGCTTGATTGCCCAAGCATTAGGGATGTTATGGCTTTCCCAAAAGTTGCAAGTTCTGCAGAACTTATGACACAATCTCCTGCGCCTGTAGACCAAAAGCAACTCGACGAACTTTCCATTTCCATTAACATTAAAGAATAAGCTTGTTGGGCAGTGATTTTTATGGACAATAAAGAATTAGGAAAACTTGCAGTTGAGGCATTAAAGAGGGAATACCCGGATGCTATATGTTCGCTTTCATATAGTGACCCGTTTCAACTGCTTGTCGCAACACGTCTTGCGGCTCAATGCACTGATGCAAGAGTAAATATGGTAACTCCTGCGTTGTTTGAAAGGTTTAAGACTCCAAAAGATTTTGCTAGGGCTGATATTAGTGAAATCGAAGAATACATAAAATCATGTGGCCTTTATAAAACAAAGGCTAGGGATATACTTGCAATGTCTAGGCAATTGGTAGAAAATTATGATTCAAAAGTACCAAGCACAATGGAGGAGTTAATTTCATTGCAAGGTGTTGGACGTAAGACAGCTAACCTCATTTTAGGCGATGTTTTTTCAAAACCTGCCGTAGTTGTGGACACCCACTGCATTAGAATTACAAATAGGTTGGGATTTCATAAGCTTAAAGACCCATATAAGATTGAAATGATATTAAGAGATGCACTCGACAGCGATGAATCAAATGATTTTTGTCATAGGCTTGTACTTCATGGCAGGGCAGTTTGCAAAGCAGCAAAACCAAAATGTCATGAGTGCGTGATGCATGATTTTTGTGAGTTTTTTGTAAATAGTAACTAAGACGATTCATTATCGTGAATCCTAAAGAAGGTGAAAGTATGGATGTATCAATAAGGGAGTTTTTAGAGTCTGATGCCAAAGATTTAGCACATTATGCGAATGATAAAAGGATAGCTGCTTTTATAAGGGATGACTTTCCCCAGCCATATAGTGTCGAGGATGCGGAAAGGTTTATTAAAGCATGCCTCGATAGGGAACATACAAATAGGATAGCAAGGGCTATTTGTATGGATGATAAGTTTATAGGAACTATTTCAATTATGTTTAATAGACAGGATGATGTGTATAGAAAATCCGCTGAAATAGGGTATTGGTTGGGAGTACCTTTTTGGGGCAATGGAATTATGACAAGCGCCATAGTATATATGTGTAATTTGGCATTTAAGTACTGCAATATTGAAAGGATTTATGCCGAAACCTTTGAGATAAACACTGCCTCTAGGCGTTGCTTGGAAAAAGCGGGATTTACTTATGAAGGGACATTGAGAAATCATATTTGTAAATATGATGTAGTTCAAAATTCATGCATGTATTCTATTTTAAGAGACGAAGTGCCATATTTAGAGGGAGTATAAAAAAGTATGCCAATGCAATATTTTGTATTGGCATACTTTTAGTATATAAACTAAACCTAATAGGAAAGCCGAGTATCTTTTATTTGATACTCGGCTGTTTATTATTTTATATGTAAGTTAGCAAGTGCCGCTGAAAATTAATCCTTTACTGCAGTCAACTGTGACAGTAGTGCCATTCTTTAAAATGTTTGTCGCATTGTATGCGCCTATCATTACGGGTTTATCTAGAGCCAAACCTACAACAGCGGCATGAGAATTAATGCCATTATTTTCAGTTATTATTGCAGAAGCATATTTCATTATATTTAGGATTCCGTTGGATGTTTCAGGAATTACTAGGATATCCCCGTTTTTGAAACGCTTTCTTGCTTCCTGCTCATTTTTGCAAACGCAAAGGTTGCCGCAAACTATACCAGGAGTAACACTTGTTCCTGTTACCAATACATCACCTACTAAATCGACTTTTATAAGGTTGGTGCTTCCTGATATGCCGACAGGTACACCTGCAGAGATTACTACCAAGTCTCCGTCATTTACATAACCACCCTTTTTTGCAACCTCAGTTATGTATTCTAATAGATCAGTGCCGGAAGCCTGCTCCTCTATCATTACTGGTATAACTCCCCAAAATAGGTTCATTTGCCTTAAAACCTTGGGTTCGGTTGTTCCGCCTATTATAGGGCAATTAGGCCTAAACTTTGAAATCATTTTTGCGGTTCTTCCGGATTTAGAAACAGCTAATATAGCTTTTGCATTTAAGTCATGGGCTGTTGTACATGCAGCGTGAGATATTGCAGAAGTTACGTTTGGATTTTCAGGCATTTCGCTTTTTCTAAATCGTTTTAGGTAATCTATATCCTTTTCGGTCGTCTTTGCTATTATGGACATGGTCTTGACAGCTTCGACAGGGTAAGCGCCGGCTGCGGTTTCGCCTGAAAGCATAATTGCGCTGGTACCGTCATATATTGCATTTGCAACGTCTGTTGTTTCAGCTCTTGTAGGTCTTGGATTTTTAATCATTGAATCCAACATTTGAGTAGCGGTTATAACGATTCTTCCGTCTTCAAAAGCTTTCTTAATGAGCATTTTTTGGATTATTGGGATATCTTCTATAGGTATTTCAACACCTAAATCTCCTCTTGCAACCATTATTCCATCGGCTACTCTTAGGATGTCGTCAATATTTTTAACACCATCGCCATTTTCGATTTTAGCGATTATTTTTATGTTATCGCAATTATATTTTTTAAGTTCTTTTTTTAATGCTATAATGTCGTCGGCTGTACGTGTAAAAGAAGCTGCTATGAAGTCGAAGTCCTCTTCTACTGCAAACTTTATATCAGATTTATCTTTTTCGTTTAGGAATGGTAGTGAAAGTTGTACTCCCGGCACATTTATGCCTTTATTTGAAGAAACAACTCCTCCATTTATTACAGTACATTCAATGTTGTTGTTTACAACTTTGTCGACTGAAAGTTCGATTAATCCATCATCTATCAATATGGTTGAATCTTTTCTTACATCTTTTGGAAGGTCTTTAAAGCTTATGCTGCAGCCATTTACATCTCCCTCAATATCGTCCGTGGTTAGAGTAAATTTTTGACCTTTCTTTAATAATACTTTAGATTCTGCAAAAGTACCTGTTCTAATTTCAGGACCCTTCGTATCTAATAATAGAGCAACAGGAAGAGAAACTTCTTCTCTTAGTTTCTTAACCATATTTGCTCTTCGTCTATGTGTATCGTGGTCTTGGTGAGACATATTTACCCTTGCAACATCCATACCATTTAACATGAGCTGCTTAAGGGTTTCTTCATTATCAGTGGAGGGACCCAATGTGCAAATTATTTTTGTTTTTCTCATACTTCGAACGACTCCTTTAAACATTAATATATTATATATAATACACTATTATTGCTTTTTTGAAAAGTATAAAAAGGCAATTTTTGAATAAAAATGTTTGTACTTGAAAAAAAATGAGTTTTGTTTTAGAATTAAACAATACGAAGGTCTATTTTTTAATTGATCCAAAGGGGTAAAAATTATGGCTTATAAAATTAAAAAACAAAAAAAAAGGCGATATAGGAGGACTGCATATGATAGGGTTAATTTTTTAAAAGTATTTGTACCTATTTTAATTGTAGTTGTAGCTCTTGGTGGCACTTTTTTAATTGTTAAAGAAAATAACGAGATGATAAAAAGTTTTTTTTACATAGAAAATAAAAAAGATGTGGAAACTTTAGCCCAAATGGGTTTTACATCTGAGGAAAAGAGTAAACTTCTTACGTTGGTTAATTTGCAAAATCCAATACCTAAGGATTATAAATATGATTTAAGTTCATATAAAAATGTTAAAATGGAAAAAATGATTGTAGAACCACTAAGCCAAATGATAAATGATGCTAATAAAGACGATATATCTTTAAATTTAAAAAGCGGTTATATAAGTTATGAGGATCAAGAGGTGTTGTATCAAAACGAGGTAAGTAGGCAAATGAGTGAAAACGGTTTTTCACCCGTGCGTTCGAAGGCAGAGGCTGAAAAGATTGTACCGCCCGGTGGAAAAAGTGATTTCCAGACGGGGCTCAGTGTTGAATTTGATTTTGCGGGAAATAAGTCCAAGGATGAAATTTTAAACTTAGATGAGTACAAATGGCTTAATAAAAATTGTGTTGATTACGGTTTTATAGTGCGTTACCCTAAGTCTAAGGAAGATGAGACATCCATGACATTTTCAGGTTCAATCTTTCGTTTTGTGGGTGTAGAAAATGCTAAGAAGATGCGAGCTTTGGATTTATGCCTTGAGGAGTATTGTGAGTACATAGATCTCCAAAAAGACAGTTGATTTTAATAATATATTTTACAAATATTATAACTCAATATAATATATTGCTAAAATTTAAACTTATGATAATTTGATCTTGAAATTTTCTTTTGACTATGATATAATTCTAGTGTTAATGTTTACAGTTTCAGCGAAAGAGGTGATAACATGAAAGAAAACATACATCCAAAGTACGAAAAAACTACAATCACTTGTGCTTGTGGTAACGTAATCGAAACAGGTTCAACAAAAAGCAATATTCGTGTAGAAATATGCTCTAAATGCCATCCGTTTTTCACCGGCAAACAAAAGCTCGTTGATACTGGCGGACGTGTAGACAGATTTAAAAAGCGTTACGGCATCGGAAATAAATAATGACTTGTGGTTATTAGTGATTAAAAGGCTGTGCAGTTATGCACTGCCTTTTTGCTTTTTGTTAGGTAAGCTGTATTAATTTTCCTTGCGCAGTAAACACTTTTAGAATGAAAGTGTATTAAAAGGATGGTAGTGTGGGATCATATAAGACTATTAAAATTGAATCCTGTGAAGAATTTATAGAAAAGAGATCAAAATTTATTGGAGCTGCAATGCCTGTGCAGTCTGAAGCAGAGGCAATAGCCTTTATAACTCAAAAAAGAGAAAAATATTGGAATGCAACCCATAATGTCTATGCTTATATTATAAAGGATCAAAATATTATGAGATATTCCGATGATGGTGAACCGCAGGGTACGGCGGGGGTTCCTGTCTTGGATGTCCTAAAAAAAAGTGGCATTGTAAATGCTGCAGTAGTTGTCACGAGATATTTTGGCGGGATACTTTTAGGGGCCGGCGGCCTTGTAAGGGCATATTCACATAGTGCTAAAATGGCTGTCGATGCTGCAAAGATAATTACTATGAGAAAGTGCAGGATTTTAAAACTTAATTTAGAGTACTTTGAGTATGGAAAAATAAATGCATTGATATCTTCTTATACATCTAAAATTATAAAGGAAGATTTCCTTGACAAGGTTAATATAGAGTTTTGTATTTTAGAAGAGGAAATAGGTAAATTTTTTGCCGATTTGTCAGAGATAACTTCAGGAAAAGTATCGCCTGAGGTTTTAGGTGAGAATTTTTTTGAAGTATAGCCTTTATTTTGGAGCGTTTTATATTAAAAATTCTATTATATATTGTTTTTTTAATTTCTTATGCCGAAAAAGACTTTTTTAAAAAAAATCAATCACTTTTTGATTGATATATTGTATAATATATAATGAGTATGTTTTTCTATTTTTAGGAGGTTGATATTTTGAATATAAGAGAATACACTGAAAATTTGGAACTAAAAATATTATCTCCATATGCTTCCTTTTCTAAAAATACATTAGGAAGAAAGCAATATCAGGAAAAGTGCGAGATTAGAACGGAATATCAAAGAGACCGTGATAGAGTTATACATAGTAAGGCATTTAGAAGATTAAAACATAAAACTCAAGTTTTCCTTTCGCCGGAAGGGGATCACTATAGAACAAGGCTCACTCATACCTTGGAAGTTTCACAAATAGCCAGGACAATTGCAAGGGCTCTTCGTTTTAATGAAGATCTTACCGAGGCAATTTCTCTTGCCCATGATTTGGGGCACACACCGTTTGGCCATACGGGCGAGGCAGCTCTTAATGAGATATCCCCCAGTGGATTTAAGCATTTTGAACAAAGTGTAAGAGTTGTCGAAAGGCTTGAAAATGGGCTAAAGGGGCTTAATCTTACAAAGGAAGTCTTAAATGGGATATTGTGCCATACAAGGGGAGAAGAGGCTTTCACAGTAGAAGGAAGAATTGTTAAGATAGCCGATAGAATAGCCTACATAAATCATGATGTTGACGATGCTGAGAGAGCAGGAATACTTAATGAAGAAGATATCCCTAGTGATATACTTAAAGTGCTTGGAAAAACAAGAAAACAAAGGATTAACAAGTTGATAAATTCACTTATAAGCTTTAGTCATGATGATGTTTTGTTGATGGATGAGCAGATTCAAAAAGCTTTTGATGATCTTCATAGCTTTATGTATGCTAATGTTTATAATTCGGACCGTAAAACGCAGGAAAAGAAGGTCCCTTATTTAGTAGAAAGTTTATATCGTCACTTTATGGATAATTTAAATGAATTACCTTATGATCTTCAAGTGATAGCTAAAGAAGAGGATCCTAACCGTGCGGTATGCGATTATATTGCCGGTATGACTGACAAATTTGCAGTAGATACATTTAAAAATATATTTATTCCACGGTCTTGGGGTATATAAAGGAGATGAAAAAGTATGCCATTGCCCGATTCTTTTATGGATGAATTAAAACTTAGAAGCGATATTGTTGATGTTGTTTCAAGCTATGTAAGTTTAAAAAGGCATGGCAGAAACATGGTGGGGCTTTGTCCGTTCCATGGAGAAAAAACTCCATCCTTTAATTTATACCCTCAAAGCGGTTCTTTTTATTGCTTTGGGTGTGGCGTAGGCGGAGATGTCATTACCTTTATTAGGATGATTGAGAACCTTGACTATATAGATGCAGTAAAATTTTTAGCTCAAAGAGCTGGGCTTGAGGTCCCTATTGATAATAGGGAAGATGGCTTGTCGAAATTGAAAAAGAGAATATACGAAGCAAATCGTGAGGCTGCAAGGTATTATCATTATAATCTCTATGACGCTAAATCCAAAGAGGGATATAACTATTTTAAAAGCAGGGGACTTAGTGATAAAACAATCAAACATTTTGGTTTGGGTTATGCGGCCGATTCAAGATTTAATTTAGTAAATTATCTTACTTCAAAGGGGTTTACAAACGAAGAGCTTTTAGAAGCAAATTTAGCGATAAAAAGTCGAAACGGTGTGGTTATAGACCGCTTTTTTGGTAGAGTTATGTTTCCTATAATAGATTTAAGGGGAAATGTGATAGCGTTTGGCGGGAGAGTATTAAGCGACATAAAACCTAAGTATCTAAATACTGCGGATACTCCCGTGTTTAAAAAACATTATAATCTATTTGCTTTGAATTTTGCGAAAAATTTTTGTAAAGATAAAATTATACTTGCCGAAGGTTATATGGATGTCATTGCTCTTCATCAAGCGGGATTTGAAAATACCGTTGCAACTTTGGGGACATCCCTTACAAGGGAGCAAGTAAATATTATTTCACGATATACCAAGGAAGTAATAATTGCTTATGATGCAGATCAAGCCGGTCAAAAGGCGACAGCTAGAGCAATATCTATGTTTAGAGATACTGAGCTTTTAGTAAAAGTTTTGACAATACCAAGCGGAAAAGACCCAGATGAATATATAAAGTCATATGGGGAAAACGGGGCAGCAAGGTTTAAGCAGCTTTTAGAAAAATCTTCTAATGATATAGAATACTCTTTAAAAAAGATAAAGCTTAATTGTGATTTACAAAGCCCAGAAGGTAAGGTAAGGTATGTTAATGAAGCTGTAAAAATGCTTGCCAATATAAATAATCGATTGGAAAGGGAAGTATATGCAGGAAAAATAAGTGAAGAATTAGATATAGATAAATCCGCTATTACTTTTCAAATAGAAAAGTTAGTAAAGAATAATAGAAAAAAAGATGTTAAAAAGGAATTTAAATATATACAAACGGAGCTATCATCGCTAAAGGATGATATAAATCCTCAAAAAAGGGATAATCTTAGAGCCGCTCATGCAGAAGAGGCAGTTATCTCTTATCTTATAAACAATCCTCAAAAGGTTAATAATATAAGTTCAAGGTTAAGGCCCGATGATTTTTTGACAGATTTTAATCGTCGAGTTTATAATATAATTATAGATAAAGTAAAAAATAATATGAATTTAAATCTTACAAGTCTTTCTAATGATTTTTCAATCAAAGAAATGGGAAGAATAGCAAAAATGCTTTCTTCTTATATTGAATGTGAAAACAATGATATAGTTGTAGATGAATATATAAAAGTTATTTTAGATGAGAAGGAAAAAATATCATTAAGCGATGCCGCAAATAGTGATATTAAAGATATTAAGGAATATTTTGATAAGCTTAAGGAGCTAAAACAGTAGGGGGCAAATTTTAATGGAAATTAATCAAATAACGCAAAAAAGACAGGTAATCAAAGACCTAATGGATATGGGCAAGGCAAATGGCCATATATCTACCCAGGAGATTTTGGATGCTATGGGTGAATTGGATTTTGATCCGGAACAAATAGAGAATTTTTATGACTCATTAGAAAACAGCGGCGTTGAAATAATAGATAATTTTGTAGATGATGGGCTTGACGATATAGATTTCATGACAGGTGATGGCTCCAATAAACCATTGGTATATAATTCTGTTTCAGTTGATGACCCTGTAAAAGTATATTTAAAAGAAATAGGAATTGTCCCTTTACTTAGTTCAAAAGAGGAAATCGATCTTGCAATTAGGATTTCAAATGGCGACCAAAAAGCAAAGCAAAAGCTTTCAGAATCTAATTTAAGACTTGTAGTAAGTATCGCAAAAAGATATTTGGGAAGAGGAATGCAGTTCTTGGACTTGATTCAAGAAGGAAACTTAGGACTTATCAAGGCTGTGGAAAAATTTGATTATACAAAGGGATTTAAGTTCTCAACTTATGCAACATGGTGGATAAGGCAATCCATCACAAGGGCTATAGCAGACCAAGCAAGAACTATTAGGATACCCGTTCATATGGTTGAAACCATAAATAAAGTAAAGAAGGTATCTAATCAGCTTCTTCACACCAATGGACATGAACCAAGCATTGAAGAAATTGCAGAAGAGCTTGACCTACCTGCAGAAAAGGTAAGGGAAGTTATTAGATCGGCTCAAGAACCTGTTTCGCTTGAGACACCTATAGGCGAAGAAGAAGACAGCCACTTAGGCGATTTTATACCCGATGATGATTCTCCTGCACCGGTCGATGCGGCTGCTCAAACGTTTTTAAGGGAACAGCTTGATAATGTTTTAGACACATTAACACCAAGGGAAGAAAAGGTTCTAAGACTTCGTTTTGGTTTGGTAGACGGCAGAGCAAGGACTTTAGAGGAAGTTGGAAAAGAGTTTAATGTCACTCGCGAGAGAATTAGGCAAATAGAAGCTAAGGCTCTTAGAAAACTTAGACATCCAAGCAGAAGTAAAAAGTTAAAGGATTTTCTTGAATAAAGGGGATTTTATAATTGCACATTACATTAGAAGCAGATTATGCTGTTAGAATTGTAGAATTTTTAGCATCATGCAAAGAAAAAAAAGACGCATCATCTATTGCAGAAAATACGTCAGTACCTCTTAGATTTGCGCTTAAAATATTAAGAAAGCTTGTTTCTAATGATATTGTAAGTTCATTTAAAGGAGCAAAGGGCGGATATATTTTAAAAAGACCTCCAAATGAGATTACATTAAGGCAGGTTATTGAATCAGTCGAGGGACCGTACTGCATAAGCAGGTGTGTAGACAAAGATTACCCTTGTGGTCACACCAGCTGCAAGTTTAATAAGGTCTATAATGAGATTTCTTTAATGGTTAGGCAAAAGCTTGATGAAGTTAACTTTTCTTAATGAGTAATAAGAATAAAATAAAACCGAGTATGGAGTTTTTCAATACTCGGTTTTATACTTTGTTAAAGAGAATAATAAATAATATATAAGCATTGATTACTTGCCGTTAAGAAGTTTACTTAATTCTTCCATAAATGTGTTTATATCCTTAAATTGCCTATATACTGATGCAAAACGCACATATGAAACTTCATCTATTTCTTTGAGAGCATCCATTGCGTATATTCCAATGTCAGATGAGGAAATTTCTCGGTTTTCCAGCGAGTTTTGCAAATCATACTCTATGTCGTCGACTATCTTTTCGATATCGTTTATCGAGACAGGACGTTTTTCACAGGATTTCAAAATACCGTTTAAAAGTTTATTACGATCAAAAGGCTCTCTTGATTTATCTTTTTTAATTACCATAATAGGTATATTTTCAATCGCTTCATAAGTCGTAAATCTTTTTTTACAATTTCCGCATTCCCTGCGTCTCCTGATTTTTTCGCCGTCTTCCGCGGGTCTGGAATCCATAACTTTACTTTCTTCAAATCCACAATAAGGGCATTTCATATTACTTTATTCACCACCTATAGTATTCATATAATCATAGCGCAGATGCCCCGCCTCTTAAACGTTGGGATCCGTTACATAGTTTCAATGGGAGATCTGATTTCCAACTGAACCTCTAAGGAGCTAATGCTCCCTTTGTACCTCTTGCAAGCAAAGCAGAACATTACACCAATTTAAATAATATCATATAAATTACATTTTTTCAATAAATTTACAAGTAATCAAGGGTGAATAATAAACTTTTGATTTTGCAATTATATACTTTGGGTAGTATGTATGTTATAATGTTTTAGTATTAAATTTTATAAGAGCAGGATATTTTCCGGCTTTTTTTATTTTATGGAGGAAAAATGATTACAGTATCTAATTTAAGTCTCAATTTTAGCGGTGCAAATCTATTTTCTGATGTAAATTTAAAGTTTACACCGGAAAATTGTTATGGAATAATAGGAGCCAACGGGGCGGGAAAATCTACATTTTTGAAAATTCTTTGCGGCGAATTGGAGCCGTCTTCGGGTGAGGTAATTATCCCCGAAAACGTAAGGATGTCCGTATTAAAACAGGATCATTATGCTTATGATGAGTTTAGTGTATTAGACACTGTTATAATGGGCAACAAACGTCTTTATGATATTATGAAACAAAAGGATGAAATATATCAAAAACCGGATTTTAGTGATGAAGATGGAATATTAGCTTCAGAGCTTGAAGCAGAGTTTGCTCAATTAAACGGTTGGGAGGCTGAATCCGACGCTTCTAAAATAATACAAGGTTTAGGCCTTAGCGAGGATATTTTATATAGTCAAATGTCATCGTTGGGAGGCAAGGAGAAGGTTAAGGTTCTTCTAGCTCAGGCTCTTTTTGGAAATCCTGATATTATTCTTTTGGATGAGCCTACAAACCATCTTGACATTGCGGCAATAGATTGGCTTGAAGATTTTTTGGCGGATTACCCGGGTACAGTTATAGTTGTATCTCATGACAGGCACTTTTTAAATAATGTTTGTACCCACATAGTTGATATAGATTATACCAAGATAAAGATGTATGTGGGAAACTATGAGTTTTGGTATGAATCAAGCCAACTTATGCAGCGAATGATTAAACAACAAAATCAGAAAAAAGAGGAAAAAATTAAGGAACTCCAAAGTTTTATAGAACGATTCTCAGCCAATAAATCAAAATCAAAGCAGGCTACATCAAGAAAAAAACTTTTGGAAAAAATAACGATAGAGGAAATGCCGGCTTCTAGCAGGAGATACCCATTCATAGGCTTTCAAATGGATAGGGAAGCGGGAAAAGATATATTAAGGGTAGATTCACTTTCCAAGACTATAGATGGGGAAAAGGTACTAAACAACGTATCTTTTACTTTAAACAAGGGTGATAAAGTAGCCATTATAAGCGAAAATGAGATAGCAGTAACTGCATTGTTTGAAATTTTGTCTGAAAACTTAGAGCCTGACAGTGGAGAATTTAAGTGGGGAGTAAGTACAAGCAGGTCATATTTCCCTAAAGATAATACTAAATTCTTTTCAGGATCTGATTTAACCATACTTGATTGGATAAGGCAGTATTCAAAGGACACGACAGAAACTTATCTAAGAGGATTTTTGGGAAGAATGCTTTTTTCGGGAGATGACATATTTAAGCCTGTAAATGTCCTTTCAGGAGGAGAAAAGGTTAGATGTATGTTCTCAAGGATGATGCTTTTTGGCTCTAATGTATTACTTTTGGATCAACCTACTAACCATCTTGATCTTGAGTCTATAACAGCTGTCAACAATAGTCTTGTGAACTTCAAGGGAAATGTTGTCTTTTCCTCGCATGACCATGAATTTATTCAAACAGTTGCTAATCGTATTATTGAAATCACAAAAGATGGGATCATTGATCGTATGGGCTCATATGACGAGTACCTAGAGTTTAAGAAAGATAGGTAAATTTGGGTATTAATATGAGAATAGAGCATGTAGCAATGTATGTAAGAGACCTAGAGAAACAAAGACTATTTTTTGAAAAATACTTTATGTGTACATCAAGCAATCTTTATTGCAATTATAATACGGGGTTTAAGTCTTATTTTTTAAATTTTGAGGGTGGTGCAAGGCTTGAAATTATGACGAGACCAGAGATTAAGGATGCAGCTCAAGTCCAATTAACCGTAGGCTTTTCTCACATAGCATTTAGCGTTGGAAGTAAGGAAAAGGTAGATGAGATTACTGATAAATTAATTAAGGACGGTTATAAGCTGATAAGTCCATCAAGAACTACCGGAGATGGGTATTACGAAAGTTGCATCCAAGACGAAGAAGGTAACCGGATTGAAATTACGGTTTAGGGTACAGGAATTAATTTTCTATGGTCGTACCGGGATAATACCAAAGTAGAATCTCTTTATATGAAGCTCCTTGCTTTGCCATGTATTCCGCCCCATATTGACTCATGCCAACGCCGTGGCCGTAGCCTCGTACGGTAAACTTGAATTTATTATCTTCATATTTTAGATCGAAGTTAGGGGATCTAAGAGAAAAAAGGTTCCTAATTTCGCTTCCATTTGTGTCAATAGAACCTATCTTTATATTTTTTACCATTCCTGATTCTGTCCTTTGAATATCTGTGACCCAGCTTGAGGGGTCATCGTTTAGACTGATTTCCGGCCATTTTTGAGTTAGTCGGGATTTAAATTCTTCAAGAGCAAACTCGCAAGCAGTTTGATAATTGGGCGCAAATAGATCGCCTGGGCTTGGGACAGCAACCAAGTAGCTTCTTTGACCGCCGAATACATCTTGGGAAGCCTCAGTATTTCCGCCGGAAATGGCGTGGTATGTAGCTACGATTGTTTCGTTGTTATATTTTATTTTAAGACCGAATACATCTGCTACATTAGACTGAAATTTGTTATAGTATGTGTCGAAGTTATCCTTCCATTTTTCTTTTAGAGCTTCTTTAGTGGTGTATAGATTTGACGTCGAACTGTCCACTGAAAAATCATAGTCATTGGAACTTTCTTCTCGCAAATGGCAAAAATATGTATAAGCGGCAATTGCTTGAGCTTTTATGGCCTCGTCTTCAAATGAAGGGGGCATTTCAGTAGCAACACTAAGAATTATAAAATCCTCTTCATCAATGGATGTTACTTGGTTAGTTGCATTATCTAAAACTTTAAATACTCCATTTTGGTCATGCTGTTTATGTGTAGTGGCTTTTTGGTTGTTGTTAAAGCAGCATTCAACTTTGGAAGGTGAAGGGATTTCAGTATTAGGCTCCCTTGAACTTAAAAATGGGGATGATGCTACTGCAATAATAGGGATAAATATCATTGATAGAAATATCATAGTAATAAGTAAAATTGAATTTTTCATTTAGTAGACCTCTTTTTGTTTTATTTGTTGACTTTAAACTTATTCTGCTTTAAACTTATTAATTGTAATCGAATTTTTAGGGGGAGTTTTATGAAATTAAAATATACATGGATACCATTTTTATTGTCTCTTATAATTGCTTTACCTATGAGGTTTTATCAAGTTATAAATACGGGCGGCCAATTATTTGGGATTGATTCAAATGATAACTTCATTACGGGTGTATTTATTTATATAATGATGTTCTTTTCTTTGTTAATAATATGTATGTCCCTTTTTTCGAAAAAATCACACGAAACTATAAATATACATAAAAATAACTTGATAGGTTCAAGCTTATTTTTAATTTCCCTTTCGACTATTTTTGAAGCAATAAGGGATATAATATATAGTGGTAGTGCTGATATAGGCGGTTCTGCCATGCAGGCAGTTGTTCTTTTAATGACAGCTTTTGCTGCGAGTGCGGCATTTCTTATTATGGGTATGTGTTATATGCAGGGCAAAAACTTGTTTGAGAAAATACCGTTTTTAATGATGTTCCCTACTATTTGGTTAACTTGCAAGCTTGGCATTTCATTTATGAATAATAGAGCTATGTCAAATCGCAGCCCTGAAATGATAGCAATACTTGCTAATGCATTTTTAACTTTATTTTTCTTATACAATGCAAGGATATATGTATTAGATGAAAATAATAATGTAGTCAAGAAGTTATATGCTTTTGGTTTACCAGCAGTTATTTTTTCTATAGTTTATGCTTTACCAAATATATATCAGTTTATTTTTAATTATCAGTACTATACTAAGACATTGCAAGTATCATCTATTACAATGATTTTAATATCTCTATATATAATATTAATGCTTATATATAGGATGATTGGTTTGTCTAGTGCAAGTGAAGTAAGCGATGATTATGAACAGGAAACCTATCAAGCTTATGGAAGCCCAAGGGCAGAAGAAAGTATGATTAGGAAAAAGTAGTTTTAAATAAGGATTATTACTTATAGGTTATTATTATATTTTGAATTTTTAAAAATTCGTACTTGAGCTATTGTAATAATCTCTAAGATAATATAAAATAGATATAAACAGATTTTTAGGAGGTTTAATTTTATGGCAATTAAGATTGGTATCAATGGTTTTGGTCGTATAGGCCGTTTAGTTTTCCGTGCTGCTGTCAGCCAACCGGAGAAATTTGAAATCGTAGGGGTTAACGATCCTTTTATCGATTTAGATTATATGGTTTATATGGTTAAATATGATACTGTTCATGGTAGATTTAATGGAGAAATCAAGGCTGAAAACGGCAAACTTGTTGTAAACGGCAAGGCTATCAGTGTTTTTGCAGAAAAAGATCCTTCTTGCATACCGTGGGGAGAAATCCAAGCAGAATATGTTGTAGAATCAACAGGTGTATTTTGTACAACTGAAAAGGCATCAGCTCACTTAAAGGGCGGCGCTAAAAAGGTTATAATTTCTGCTCCTGCTAAGGATAAAGAAACTCCAACATTTGTATGCGGAGTAAACCTTGAAAAATATACAAAGGATATGACAATCGTTTCTAATGCATCTTGCACTACTAACTGTCTAGCTCCTTTAACTAAGGTTATTAATGATAAATTTGGTATTGTTGAAGGTTTAATGACAACAGTTCATGCAACAACAAATACTCAAAAAACAGTTGACGCTCCTTCAAGCAAGGACTGGAGAGGCGGACGTGCAGCAGCAGGAAACATTATTCCTTCTTCAACAGGTGCTGCAAAAGCTTGTGCATTAGTTTTACCTGAAGTTCAAGGGAAGTTAACAGGTATGTCATTTAGAGTTCCTACTCTAGACGTATCAGTAGTAGACTTAACCTGCAGACTAGAAAAATCTACAACATACGAAGAGATTTGTGCTGCAGTTAAAGAAGCATCTGAAAATGAAATGAAGGGTATCTTAGGATACACTGACGAAGCCGTTGTTTCTTCAGACTTCTATTCAGATCCAAGAACATCTATCTTCGATGCAAAAGCAGGTATTATGCTAAATGACCATTTTGTAAAACTTGTTTCTTGGTATGACAATGAATGGGGCTACAGCAATAAGGTCCTTGATCTAATCAGCCATATGTTTGAAGTAGACCATAAATAATTGTTAAAGACGAAAAGATAAACCTTAAATAGCCTAAAGTTTTGCGTTTGGCAGGACTTTAGGCTATTGGTTTGATTTTGAGTACTTTAAAAAAATTATTGACATTATTTTTTAAAAAAGTTATAATAATAAAGTGTGACATTGAGGTGTAAAGTATGGTTCTTGATCTAAAGGATTTATTTGCCGGGAAGGTAAAAAATATTTTTGATAATTATCAGCTCGAAATGAGTATTAATGAATTTGAAAAAAGCTTTTTATCGATTTCCCCTATTACTATTAGTTATAATATTAAAAATCAAGCGGATGTTGTAACCCTTAAAGCTTTGGTATGCTTTAGTTTTACTCATTCATGTGACCGCTGCACTAAGACGGTCGAGGTAAAAGAGAACTATGAATTTGATCATATTCTTGTAAATAACAATGAATGTGATGAAGACGACGAGTATATTAGCTTAAACGACTTTAAACTTGATTTAGACAACCTTATAAAAGAAGATATTTTACTTAAAATTCCCGCGAAAATTTTATGCAGTGAAGACTGCAAGGGCTTATGTCCAAAGTGCGGAAAAGACCTCAATGAAGGTCCTTGTGATTGTCCCAATGATAATATAGATCCTCGTTTAGAGGCGCTTAGGGATTTATTAAACTAATCAGCTATAAAGATTATAGCTTTATATAAGTAAGGAGGTTTCTATAATGGCTGTACCTAAGAGAAAACATTCTAAAGCAAGAAGAGATAAAAGACGTTCTAACGTTTGGAAATTAAGTGCCCCTGCACTTATGAAATGCCCGCAATGTGGTTCTTTTAAAACTCCTCATAGAGTTTGTGGAACATGCGGTTATTACAACGGAAGAGAAGTTGTAAAAAAAGAAGCTTAATAGCATTATAAAGAATTAAGTTAAGTCCCTTGTGTTAGATATAAGAATCTAATAAAAGGGACTTTTTGTGTGTTCATAGTATATAAGATGATTATGGCTGTAATAATCAAATGTTTAGATTGTTATAAAGAAATAAAATATGCCAAGTGAGTTTTAAGGTTCACTTGGCATATTTATTATTTTATTGAGTTTAACTTACTTTGAATTGGCTTTCGTATAAATTGGCGTAAAAACCTTTTTTAGCAAGTAATTCATCGTGTTTTCCTTGCTCTATTATATCCCCGTCCTTCATTACCAAAATTAAATCTGCATCTTTTATGGTGCTTAATCTATGGGCAATGATAAAGCTGGTTCGATCTTTCATCAAGTTATCCATGGCTCTTTGGATTAGGACTTCAGTTCTTGTATCTACTGAACTTGTAGCCTCATCCAAAATCAATATTTTGGGGTCAGCCAAGATAGCTCTTGCTATGGTAAGAAGTTGTTTTTGACCTAGAGATACGTTGCTTGATTCTTCATTTAACTCCATGTCATATCCTTGGGGCAATGTCTTTACAAAGTGGTGAACTTGTGCAGCTTTTGCAGCGGATATTATCTCCTCATCTGTGGCATCTAATTTGCCATAACGTATATTGTCTTTGATAGAAGCGTTATAAAGCCAAGTTTCCTGCAAAACCATGCCAAATATGGACCTTAAACCGTTTCTTGTGAAGTCTTTAATGTTGTGGCCGTCAACCTTTATTGCGCCGCCATTTACGTCATAAAAACGCATTAGAAGCTTAACCATTGTGGTTTTTCCTGCACCCGTTGGACCAACTATTGCAATCTTTTGGCCGGGCTTAACATCGGCTGAGAAGTCATTTATTATTATCTTATCCGGGTTATAACCGAATTTTACGTGATCGAATTGGACACTTCCGTTAATTTCAACTGCATTAGGATTATCCTCGCCGGGTCGCTTGGGTACTAGAGGATTCAAGGCTTCAGGGACTTCCTCAGTTTCAGCTAAGAATTCAAATACTCGTTCGGCTGCAGCCATTGTTTGCTGGAGCACGTTTGAAATGTTGGAAATTTGAGTAAGAGGTTGGGTAAACTGGCGTACATATTGAATAAAGGCCTGAATATCACCAACGGGTAAGCCGTTATTGATAGCTAGGTAACCACCAAGTATACATATAGCAACATAGCCTAGATTGGATACAAAGTTCATTATAGGCATCATAAGGCCAGATAAGAACTGTGATTTCCAAGAAGAGATATATAAAATCTCGTTGAATCTATCAAATTTAGCAATAGAATCTTGTTCGCCGTTGAAGGCCTTAACAACATTGTGACCTGCGTACATTTCTTCAATATGGCCGTTAATATGGCCTAGAAAGTCTTGTTGATGAACAAAGTAGATTTGTGATTTTTTAACTACGAAAGATATAAAAAATAGTGAAATTGGGACTATACACATAGCAATTAGCGTCAATTGCCAGCTAATCGTAAACATCATAATTATAATTCCTATTACGGTTACGATTGAGGTTATTATTTGGGTTACACTTTGATTTAATGTTTGGCTTAGTGTATCGACATCATTGGTTACTCTCGAAAGGACTTCGCCGTGATTTACAGTGTCGAAATAAGAAAGTGGCATTTTGTTAATTTTATGCTCAATGTCATTTCTTAACCTATAGGATATCTTCATGGATATACCCGTCATTATGAAGCCTTGAATATAGGAAAATGCAAAGCTTACAAGGTAAAGTGCTAATAAGAATAATAGTATTTCTGAGATTTTATCAAAATTAATTCCGGTGCTGGTACCCGAAATTTGACCAACTATACCTTGATATATTTCAGTTGTGGCTGTTCCTAAAAGCTTAGGGCCGATGATTGAAAATATAGTGGATGCAATAGCAAAAATAATGACGATAATCAACGCTATTTTATATTTTCCAAAGTAGGATAAAAGTTTCTTTAGAGTACCCTTGAAGTCTTTAGCTTTTTCTCCAACCGGATTATTACCATGACTCATATGTCCGCCGGAGGGTTTAGATATGTTTGGCATTACAATTCCTCCTTTGAAAGCTGAGATAAGGCAATTTCTTTATAAGTATCACAAGTTTCAAGAAGCTCTTCATGAGTTCCTTTACCAACTATTTTCCCTTCATCAAGGACTATTATTTGTTCTGCATTCATTATTGTGCTTATTCTTTGAGCTACTATAAAGACTGTTGAATGTTTAGTGTATTTTGTAAGTGCCTTTCTAAGCATAGCATCTGTTTTGAAATCAAGAGCTGAAAAACTATCGTCAAATATATAGACTTTAGCTTTTTTTATTAATGCTCTTGCAATAGAAAGCCTTTGTTTTTGACCGCCCGATACATTAGAGCCGCCCTGCGATATTTCGCTATAATATTTTCCTTTAAAACCTTCTATAAATTCAGAGGCTTGAGCGACTTCTGCCGCTTCGGTTATGTCGATTTCATTTGCATCTTTTTTACCATAAGCTATGTTTGATGCAATTGTTCCTGAGAATAGTATGCCTTTTTGCGGTACATATCCTATATTATCGTGTAATTCTTGCTGTGAGATAGATTTTATGTTTATGTTGTCGATTAAAATTTCGCCTTCAGTTACATCGTAAAATCTTGGGATAAGGTTTACAAGAGTGGATTTTCCCGAACCTGTGGCCCCAATAAATGCTGTTGTCTTTCCGGGTAAAGCCGTAAAGCTGATATTTTCAAGTACATATTCATCCGCACCTTCATATTTGAAGGAAACATTTTTAAACTCAATTTTGCCACTATGGTTTTCGGGCAATTTAATAGGTTTTTTTTCATCTTTTATAGCGATATCAGTATATAAAACCTCTGCAATTCTGTCCGCTGAAACGGCAGCTCTTGGAACTAAAATAAATATCATCGAAATAACTAAGAAGGATATTATAATCTGCATAGCGTATTGCATAAATGCCATCATGTCTCCGACTTGCATATTGGCTTTTGAGATTTCGTTAGAACCTACCCATACAATCAAAAGGCTGATAGCATTCATGAGAAACATCATAGCAGGCATTAATAAGCATATCATACGATTAACAAATTTATTGACGTCAGTGAGGTTTTTATTAGCATTATCAAAACGATTTTCCTCAAATTTTTGAGTTCCAAATGCCCTTATGACCATCATTCCGCTTAAGTGTTCTCTTGTGACAAGGTTTAATTTGTCGATTAGTTTTTGGATGGATTTAAACTTTGGCATTGTAATAGAAAAGACTATAGATATAATCCCCAATATTACTAATACGTTAAGTGCAATTATCCAACCCATAGAAGCACACTTTTCTAATGCAAGTATTGTTCCTCCTATACCCATGATAGGAGCGTAGACTATCATCCTTATACCCATCATTATAATAGTTTGTACTTGGGTTACGTCATTGGTGGTTCTTGTGATTAGTGATGCAGTGGAAAATTTATCAAATTCATTATTAGAGAAACTTTCGACTTTTCTAAAAATATCACGCCTTAATACCTTTGAAACTCCGGCTGATATTCTTGAGGAAAGGAAGCTTACGGACATTGTGGCGGCAGCACCCAATAATGTTAAAACAATCATATATATACCTATTTTAGTGGTATACCTATTTTGAAGAGCGCCTAGATCAACGCCGGCCTCAGTGTAGAATTTTTGGGTAATGGCTGTTGCAATTTGTCTACTTAATGCACTATCGACCTTGGAAGCATCTTCTATAGATTTGTCTATAGCTTCTGCAGGCAAGCTTTGGAAGATAGGAGTTAGATAATAAATGTCAGTAAACTTTAGGCTTGTTACATCATCAGTATTAAACTGGGATCCATTTTCCAAATTTGATGCAAGAGATTTAAGTGAGATAATCATAGCCATAGTACTTTTAGAATAAAGCTTGCTTAACGCATCTAAATCAGTTTTATTATCTTTCTTAAGTATATAAATGCTCTCATCTTCCAAGAGTGGGTACTTTTTAATATATTCATTATAATTGTTGGTTACTTTCCCTGTTTGTATATAGCTATAATTTTTACTAAAGATTTGTTTATCCGCCTCTGACATGAATATTGTTATAAGATTATAGGCCTTTTCACTCATTATCTCGGGTGTAGGGTTTTCTATGCCTCTTTCTTGGATACCTACATTTACTATGTCAGACATCAAGTTTGGGAGACTTAAGTCACACATCGCTTGACCAAATAAAAGCAGTACGCAAAAAATTAACGACATTACATAAGGCTTTAGATATTTAGCTAATTTTATCAATTATTTTCCCCCATTTCATTTTTAATTATAAAAGGACTTATTTTAGTTTGGCTTTTAGTGCCACCCAACACTTATCTTGCCTTTCGTCTAATATTATAAAGCTTTCATTTAGAGCATTTTTAACATCTAAAAGTCTTGAATCAATTATTCCGCTCATTAAGAATATAGTATCTTTATGCATATAGGGCTTTATATCCTTAGAAAGGTTGATTATGACATCGGCGACTATATTGGCAAGAATGATATCGTATTGGCCATCGACTTTATCTAAAAGGTCTCCGCAAACTGCATTAAAGCGGTTTTCCACGTTGTTAAGCTTTGCATTATTTACTGCGGTTTTTACAGCAAGCTCATCAATATCTACGCCTAGGGCACTTTTGGCACCCAAAACTAAAGATGCAATAGCAAGTATACCGCTGCCGCACCCAACGTCTAATACACGGCTTTCATTGTTTACTACATCTTCAAGCATTGAAAGACATAGTCTGGTAGTTTGATGGGTTCCCGTTCCAAATGCGATACCCGGCTCAAGATTTAATATTTTTCTTGAGGTTTTTTCCTTGTATTCTTCCCATATAGGCCTTATTAGAAGTTTATTGCCTACTTCTATAGGTTTAAAATACTTTTTCCAATTGTTTGCGAAGTCTTCTTCATGCATATCTTGAACTGATATGTCAAAGTCTATTGACTCACTTTTATATCTTTCTTTTAAAAAAGAAATGGCCTCAATAGGGCTGTGCTCTTTATCAATATAGATATGGATCTTACTTTTTGATCTATCTTTCTTAATAAGAGATTCGTCTATCATATCTATATTTGCAATCTCCATTACTTCTTTTTCAAGATTAGAGTAGTCTTCAATATATATTCCATATGGAACAACCATATTAGCGATTGCACCTGCAATATCAGTTTGAGCTGATGGGACTGTGATTATTATTTCGTTAAAGTTAATAGGAACTCCTCCTTTTATTATTATAATACCATTTATTATAGTAATATTTATCAAATATTACAAGCTTTTTATTGTTTGGGTAATATTGTAATAATAACTTTATATTGAAATAGGGCCTAATGCTTGACATTTATAAGGATATATGGATATCTTAACATGAATCAAGTGAGAAATATGTAGAATAGCCCATTTGGTATTATCATCTCATTAATTAGGTCTTATAAATTAATTAAAAACTTAGATTTATACTTAAATATTGTAAGGTTAAGGGTAGGAAAATTCATAAAAAGACGAGTTGAAAGCTATGTAATATATTTTATTGATTTCCTAATAAAAGTTTATATTTCATATATAAAAGTAAACTAATGCGTATGACATAAGCAGGTTTTATTAATAAACAGGTCGTAAAAGCAAAAAAATTACATTTTTTTCTCTAAAAAAGTATTGACAAGTAAATTTTATGATGATATTATTAACTCATAAGATAACATTACATAAAACGGTTTCATTTGATGAATGAGGTGGGAAAATGTCATTGTATGAAAGTTTAAAAAGAGATAAAAAAATGGCATTGAACCAAAAAGGTAAAAGTTTTAGTAATGCAATCGATTATAGCTCTTTGACTCAAAGGGATTCAAAAAGATATCGAAGCGACCCTTTTTGCAGCAACATTGAAAGGTTTAGAGATAAGGATGACATGAATCCGCGTGAAAAGCTTAAAAAAGTTAAACCTACTTCAGGAAAGTCTTTAAAATCTCCGCCAAATAAAATAGGTGAGATTAAACTCAATACCGGATTGGTTGAAATCGGGTATGATTCAAAAAAAGATGAAATTGTATTGACGTTTACTGAAAAACACGCCAGAACCCAAAATTCAAGGGAATTTATTGAAGGCGATACAGTAAAAAGGTCAATTACTAATGGATCTGAAAGGTTTATGACCAATGACAAAAGCTTTTTGGGTGGTGCAAATGTACTTAGATCCAATGCATCTCATGACTTTGTCTATATTGAGCAGCAAATGGACAAGTTTTCGGATAATGAGCAGAATCTCACAACTATGGATGATGTCTTAGACTTCCATCAAACGAGCAAAAGTAAAAAGAAAAGTCCACTGCCGGATCAAGACAAAAACTTTAAAGAACAAAAAAACCTTGTATTTAGGCAGAAGTTCTTTAAGGCTGTAAATGAAGCAAAGCAAACAGCAAGAGAAATGAAGTTTAGGGCAAGAGACGATATAATTTTTCTTTATATGCTTAAGAAAAGGCTTGCAGAGGAAGATATTCAAAATGTAAAGGGTTTGGAAGACATAGAAAAAGAGCTCAAAGAACAAGAAAAACAAGAGCAAGAAAATCAAGATAAGGGAAAAAAGATTAATGAACCTGAAAAAACAACCGATGAAAATGAGGATGAGGGTTCAAACGATAATCAAGATGAGTAATTGCTTAAGTTTTATTAACTAGTTTACACATAGATATTTTTAATATCTATATGTTAAATAAATTCAACTAACTAAAGGTTTTAATTAAAGAAATCGAAAGCGAAAGGAGTTGTAAGGTTTTTCATTTATATGGAAAAACCGTGAGAATTATGGCTGAATATCTATCACCAGGAGTTTATGTTGAGGAATTTGACAATGGTTCTGCACCTGTACAAGGTGTTAGCACAAGCACTGCAGGCTTTATTGGTCTAGCAGAAAAAGGTGCAACAATTGGTGCACCTGAATTAGTACTAAGTCAAGCAGAGTTTAATCGCAAATTTGGAGGATATCTTCAAGAAAGCGAGTTTGGCCAGTACCGCTATCTAGCATATGCAGTAAGTCATTTCTTTATTAATGGAGGAACTCGTGCTTACATCATGAGAGTCGCTCCTTCTGATGCTAGTGTTGCTACAAGCTGCTGCGCTGAAGGTCAAGAAGGAATTATCAGTTTTGAAGCTAAAAACCCAGGTAAATGGGGCAATGCAATAACTGTTACTTTCTCTGAAGCAAGCAAAGCAAAAACTCAAATTTTTGAAGATTTAGGAGCAGGTTCATACAGAGTTAAATCTCAATATGGATTTAACGCAGGTGATGTTGTTGTTCTAGAGGGTGCAGGTTCTCCTGAATACAATATTATTACTGAAGTTAATGAGAAGGTTATCACTTTTGAAGCACCATTCTCTAATGATGTAGTTGATAACGCTCTTCTTCCAACTATCACAATTAAAACTTGTGAAATGAATGTAGCTGTTAAATGCGGTGACATTACAGAAGCATATTCAAATGTTTCCCTAAACATTGAATCTGCTGAGTTCTTAGAGAAACAATTAGCTAAATCAGAATTAGTAAATGTTAGCGTAAAAGCAAACGCATTGCCAATCGCTCCTTTGAATGTAATTCAAGAAGTATTTGGTTGCGAAAAAGACGTCGTTACTATTTCTCTTAAAAACGGAACAGATGGTTCTGTTGAAGCTCTTAGCGACGCTGACTTTATCGGCGAGGACAAAGGTCCTGGAAGCCGTACAGGAATTCAAGCATTCCTAGACAACAGTGAAGTTAACATCATGGCAATACCTGGTATTGTTAGTGCAAATGTACAACTTTCACTAGTTGCTCACTGCGAATCTTTGGCAAGCAGATTTGCTGTTTTAGATATGCCAAAGGAAAGCAAAACTGTAAAAGAACTTATAGCTCATAGGGATATCGTAGACAGTGACTACTGCGCTATGTACCATCCTTGGTTAGAAGTATATGATCCACTAGACAAGAAGAGCATCTATATGCCACCTTCAGGTTCTATCATGGGCGTATATGCAAGAACTGACGCATTAAGAGGAGTACATAAGGCTCCGGCTAATGAAACAATTGCAAACTGCACAGGCCTATATTGCAACTATAATGTAGGCGAACAAGATGTTCTAAATCCAAAGGGTGTTAACTTAATTAGAAGATTCCCTGGTGCAGGCATAAGAGTTTGGGGAGCTAGAACAGCTTCTTCAAATCCAATGTGGAAATATATCAACGTTAGACGTTTGTTTATCTACTTAGAAGAATCTATCAAAGCAAATACTAACTGGGTTGTATTTGAGCCAAACGATGAATTGCTATGGGTAAGAGTAAGAAGAACTGTTGAAACATTCCTATCAGGTATGTGGAGAAGCGGTGCTCTTGCAGGCGCATCTGAAGCAGAAGCATTCTTCGTAGATATTGGACCTAACACAATGACTCAAGATGATATTGATAACGGTAAGTTAATCTGCGTAATCGGTGTTGCTCCAGTTAAACCGGCTGAGTTTGTAATCTTTAGAATTACACAAAAAACAGGAGAATAATTAACTTAGAGGGGAGTTTAGTTTAAATGGCAGAGTTAGTAATGAGAACTTTTAAGTTCAGAGTTGAGATATCTAGTGAAATTGAAGGTATTGAAAGCGCACTTCTTGGTCAATTTAGCGAAGTATCAGGATTTGATGTTTCCTATGATCCGATAGAATATAGAGCAGGTGACAGTAACGTATATACTACTGAAAAATTCCCTGGACTTGCTAAATATGGCAATGTTACATTAAAAAGAGGTATTATAAGCAGTAATAAAGCTCTTTTTGATTGGATCAATTTAAATACAAGCGGTAAATATTCTAAAGCAAGCAAAGTTACAATCACTTTGGAAGATCCTGCTGTTGAAAGTGCTGTAGCATGGGAACTATCCAATGTATGGCCTACAAAATACACAGGACCAGACCTTAAAGGTGACGCTTCTGAACTAGCAATGGAAACATTGGAATTAGCTCATGAAGGTTGTAAGCGTGTAGAGGGTGTTGCTCAATCCGGAGGAACTGCTACTGCAACCTAATATTAAATTATAAACCGGCAAGTTATTACACCACCATTTTAGGTGGTGTAATAATCTTACCAATAATATATTCATTAAAATATGCCAATAATAAAGATACAATAATAATACTTAGTTTATTAAGGAGGATATGATATATATGTCATTCCAAACAGAAGTTTCATTTGAATTACCAAAGGGATATGTTGATGCAAATGGTGAAGTTCATAAACGAGGTGTAATGAGATTAGCAACAGCGGCTGATGAAATAATACCGCTAAAAGATCCTAGAGTAAAAAGTAATCCGGGGTATTTAAGCATAATGCTCTTGTCTAGAGTTATAACAAAGCTTGGTACTTTGGAAGAAATTAATACCGATATAATCGAACAATTGTTCACTGCGGACATAGCATATCTACAAGAATTATATCAAAGCATAAATGCAATTGAACCAATATATATTAGAGAGACTTGTCCAAACTGTAATCATACTTTTACAATTGAGGTACCTTCATTGGGGGAATCTTAAGAAGCTATCCCCTCGATATACTTTATGAGGAGATAGCTTTTTTAGCATATTACTTTAATTGGTCCTATGATCAAATATTAGAATTAGATCATAAGGAAAGAGTAAGATTTTGCAAGGAAGCTTCTAAGATCAACAAAAAAATGAATGGTGACGAAAGAAAAAATATATTCGAAATTTAGATTTTGTCACCTAAATTTTGTTTTTATTTGAGAGGAGGAAATAATATGCAAGTACCTAATTGGCTTTCAAGTGAGTCACTTGCAGATGCCTTAGGAATACAATCACGCAGAGAACCATTTGCTGCAGTAAATTTTGTAGTAATAATGGGACTTTCCGTGTATGGTTTCCAGTCTGTTTCGGGAATTTCAAAGACTCAAGAAATGGACTACATAGTTGAAGGTGGAAGAAATAGTTTTCCTATAGCTTTGAAAAAACCACATTCATCACCGCATAAACTTACATTTAAAAGAGGTTATTTGGTAAGATCGAGCATATCTAAATTACCTTTTGTGGGTATGGTTATAGGTGATGAATCTTTAGTAATGCCAGGTTCCCCGGGCTTCATTATGGTAATGGGAAGAGATAGGGAATTAAAAGCAATATTTACTTTTATATCACAAGGTATAGAAGAATGGTCTATGTCGGACCTTGATGCTCAAAGCTCAACTCCTTGCATAGAAACGTTTACTATAGTCCATAGAGGTCTTACGGAAATACCTATACCGCCATCATTCTAATTGATTAAAGGACGTTTTGTTATGAAAAATCGCAATCTTACAACACTAAAATTTATAAAAACTAATATTTCAAATCCTAAGATAGTTATGCACTCTATCAATAATTTGCGTATTAAGCCGTTTTATGATAGCTTTATCAGCCGTTCTTCAAAGGCACTTAAATCTAGGTTTGTTAAAAATAAACCCGATACGTACTTTACAGATACACAAATGGTTCATAAAATGAATGACAATGGTGATAGTGAAACAGCACATACTATTATTAATTTACTTTTGCAGATGCGTGCATACCAAGACGGCCAAAATGGTCTTATCAATAACTTAAGACTTAAGCAGGACCTCTTAGGACAATTAGAAAGGGAACTTAAGTTCGCAGGAAATTCCATTGATAACTCTCAGATTCAACAAATACACAACACTATTATAAATAACAATTTTAACACAAAGGAATTTAAAGATTTAATTAATTCTTTGTCCGACAAAAAAAAAAATATAACATCTAAACCGCTGAATCTTATATCTGCTGATAATGATTCAGCTAATGATCTATACGTAAAACCGAGTTTTGTGGATAAGGTTATTAATAAATACAGCAATTCCTCTAATACCATATATAATAATATTATAAATACTCAAAACCTAATAAATAGGGAAACAAATGTCGCAAATGAAGAAGAAAAAGTATTAAGCCAAAAGAAAGTTCAAAGGGAG
>CAKSRC010000002.1 GCA_934486915.1 uncultured Eubacteriales bacterium | reverse complement strand
AATTTTTAATATCTTAGGAGATATTTATGTTCTTAGTTTTGAAAGAGAGGGCTTTAACGAATTTTTAAAGTCCCTTTTTGAAAATGGTAAGATAGAGAAAATTTCTCATGATCTAAAGCCTATATTTTCGTTTTTAAATGAGAGAGATATTAAAGCTGAGAATTTATCGTTTGATACAATGCTTGCGGCATACCTTTTGAATCCTTCTGCTTCAGGGTATGATCTTGAGAGGCTTTTCATGGAGTATGGAATTAAAAATTTTAGTGAAGAAAAAAACCTAACTTCAAAAGAGCTTATTATCCATCAAGCCCAAGGATTGTCAAACTTGTATGAGTCGCTTTTAGAAAAGCTTAACGAGAATAAACAACTTGATCTTTTGAAGAACATTGAGATTCCTCTTTGCAAGGTTCTTGCAAACATGGAGGACTTAGGCTTTTTAGTTGATTCAAAAGGTCTTGCCGAATATCGTGAAATTCTTCAAGGTGAAATAGAGGTTATTACGCAAAAAATATACGTTTTTGCAGGTTGCGAGTTTAATATTAATTCACCAAAACAATTAGGCGAAGTTTTATTTGAGAGATTAATGCTACCATCCGGTAAAAAAACCAAAACAGGTTATTCAACTAATGCTGAAGTTCTTGAAAGTCTTAGATTTGAGCATCCTATAATTGAACTTATTTTGCAGTATAGAACCTTATCAAAATTAAAATCAACTTATTGCGATGGCATGCTCAAAGTTATTGCAGACGATAATAGAATTCATTCTAAATTTAATCAAGTTGAAACAAGGACAGGCAGAATAAGTTCACTTGACCCTAATTTGCAAAATATACCCGTTAAAACGCAGCTTGGAAAGGAACTTAGGAAGTTCTTTATTGCTAAAGAAGGGTATACTTTAGTTGATGCCGATTATTCTCAAATAGAGCTTAGGGTTTTGGCACATGTAGCAAAAGATGAGAATATGATTAACTCATTTAAAAATGAGGATGATATTCATGCCATTACGGCATCACAAGTGTTTAATATGCCTATTAATATGGTGACTCCTCTTATGAGATCAAGGGCTAAAGCCGTTAATTTTGGTATAGTGTATGGAATAGGTGCGTTTTCACTTTCAAAAGATATTGGCGTAACGCGTAAGGAGGCGTCTTTGTATATTAAAAATTATCTAAATCATTATAGTGGTGTAGATAGATATATGAAGGACATAGTAGAGGATGCAAAAGAAAAAGGTTATGTAGAGACAATGTTTAAAAGAAGGCGTTATCTCCCAGAATTAACATCTTCTAACTTCAACTTGCGCTCATTTGGCGAAAGAGTAGCCAGAAATATGCCTATTCAAGGGACAGCGGCGGATATTATAAAAATTGCTATGATAAACGTTGATAAACGTTTAAAGGATGAAAAATTAAAGGCCAGACTTATTTTGCAAGTTCACGATGAATTGATAGTGGAATCTCCAAAAGAAGAGGCTGAATTGGTTGCAAAATTATTAAAAGAAGAAATGGAAAACGCAGTAAAACTTGATGTACCTCTTTTGGCGGATGCTTCAATAGGAGAGTCGTGGTTTGAGGCTAAGAAGTAATGAGAATTTAGATATTAATGGTGATATGTTAGGATAAAGGATGTGTTTTTTTGAAAGTTTTATTTGTATGTACGGGCAATACTTGCAGAAGCCCTATGGCTGAAGCACTATTTAAAGATATGATGAAAAAAAAGGGTAAAGAAATAGAGGCAGACAGTGCTTCGATATCAATGGTAGAGGGCATGGAAGCTGCGGATAATGCAAAGAAGGTATTAAAAGAAATTGGTATCGATATAAGCGACCATAGGTCCAAAAATATATCGCACGTGGGTAATTTTGAAGATATAGATATCTTTGCCGTTATGAGTAATATGCATAAATTGGTTCTTAAAGAGATTGGTATTGACGAAAATAAGATATATATTTTAGGAAATGGTATAGAGGATCCATATGGTAAAGATGAAGATGAGTATAGAAAAGTAAGGGATCAATTAAAAGATTCTATTGAAAAGATGTATAACGAGATAATTGAAAATGGTAAGTAATATAACGATTGTGAAGATGAATGAAAGTCATATAAAGGCTTTGGCTGATGTTGAAAAAGAGTGCTTTTCCAGCCCTTGGAGCATTGATGCTTTAAAAGAGGAACTTCATAACCCGAGAGCAATCTTTTTAGTTGCTATGGCTGGCTCTATTGTTATAGGATATGCCGGTATGCAGTATGTTTTAGACGAGGGATATATTACTAATATAGCAATAACAAGAGAGTATAGAAAAAATGGGGCGGCTAAAATGCTTTTAAAGGAGCTTTTTTTAGAATGTGAAAGACTAAGATTATCATTTTTAAGTTTAGAGGTTAGAGTTTCAAATCACATTGCAATTAACCTTTATGATAAGCTTGGCTTTGAAAATGTTGGATTGAGGAAAAAATTTTATAAAAATCCAAATGAAGACGCCTTTATAATGACTAAGTATTTTAATAATGTAAAAGTGGAAGGGAATGTATAGATGAAGATATTAGCAATTGAAAGCTCTTGTGATGAAACAGCTGCCGCAGTTGTTGAAGATGGTAGAAAGGTTTTATCCTCTGCGGTTGCATCGCAGGTTGAGGAGCATAAGATTTATGGTGGAGTTGTCCCGGAAATCGCGTCTAGAATGCATACTGAGGCTATAGTTGGGATAACTCAAAAGGCTTTGAATGATGCAGGATTTAAACTTTTGGATATGGATGCGTTGGCTGTTACATATGCTCCTGGGTTAATAGGTGCTTTACTTGTAGGAGTGAATTTTGCGAAAGGATTGTCTTTAGCGTCGGGATTGCCTCTTATTCCAGTGCATCATTTAAGATCGCACATAGCTTCTAATTATATATCTAATCCATCTTTAAAACCTCCGTTTTTATGCCTTATAGTGTCGGGAGGGCATAGTCACATTGTAGAGGTTAAAGATTATACTGACTTAAAAATAATTGGAAGAACAAGAGATGACGCAGCGGGAGAGGCCTTTGATAAGGCTGCGAGGTCTATGGGTATGCCGTACCCAGGGGGTATACACCTTGATAAAATAGCGGAAAGTGGCAATGATACAGCATATGAATTTCCTCATCCTAAGGTTAGTGGTGCATTATATGATTTTAGCTTTTCAGGACTTAAAACAGCTATAATTAACCAAATACACAATGCCAACCAAAAGGGAGTTGAGATTTCAGTTCCGGATCTCTCGGCTTCCTTTAGAAAAACAGTTGTCGACTGTTTAAGTGAGAAGTTTATTAAAGCGGCAGTTGATTTGGGATATGATAAGCTTGTTGTAGCAGGAGGAGTTTCTGCTAATTCTCTTTTAAGGAGAAGGCTTAAGGATGAATGTATGAAAAGGAACTTTGAGCTTTTTGTCCCTGAACTTAGATATTGCGGTGATAATGCAGCAATGGTGGGGTCGCAGGCTTATTATGAATATCTAAGCGGAAATATTGCATCATTGGATTTAAACGGCTGCGCTGCTCTTCAAATTACTGATAGATAGATATATTAAAATAACGTGCCCTTAGCATAAAATACGCTGAGAGCACGTTTGTTTATGTTATTCATTAATTAATTTTTCTAAAGAGGCAATTTTAATGCATACGCATAAAAGATCCATAGCAGTTTTTAACTCATTAAGCGGTGGATAGGTTATAGCTAGACGTATATTAGAGTCATTAGGGTCATTTTTATAAGGATAAGTTGACCCAGCGGGTGTTAGTTTTACTCCTGCTTGCTTGCAAAGATCAACTACCCTTTTTGCTAAGCCGTTTAAAACATCAATGCTTATGAAATATCCTCCATTAGGTCTTATCCAAGAAACAATATTGTTTTCATGGAAGTTTTTCTCTAAGATATCTAAAGCCAAATCAAATTTAGGTTTTAGTATTTTTTTATGTTTTTTCATGTGCTCTAACATACCGCTAAAATCATTAAAGAAAAGTATATGCCTTAGTTGATTTAACTTATCATAGCCTATTGTTTGCACAAGTAATCTCTTTCTTATCATGTCAAGGTTGAGTTTTGAAGCAGAAACTGCAGCTACGCCTGAACCAGGGAATGTTATTTTAGAAGTAGAACAAAATTGGATTACAATATCTTCATTTCCTACTTTTTTACATTCCTTTGAGATGCTTAAAAGTTTATCGGGGGTATCGTTTATATCGTGAATTGCATAGGCGTTATCCCAAAATATCCTAAAATCTTTTGCCTTTGGTTTTAGTGAAGCAAAACGTTTTACAACGCTATCCGAGTAAGTAATGCCCTGAGGGTTTGAGTATTTAGGTACGCACCAAATACCCTTTATACTTTCATCCTTTTCTATAAGACTTTCTATTTTATCCATATCGGGACCATCTTTTAGCATGGGTATATTAATCATTTCTATATCATAATACTCTAAAATAGAAAAATGCCTATCATACCCCGGTACAGGGCACAAAAATTTGATTTTACCTTGCTTGTTCCATGGCTTTGATCCTTCCGCACCTTGAGTTACAAAGCATGAAATAACGTCGAACATTAAGTTAAGGCTTGAGTTTCCTCCTACTATTACACTTTTTTCATCAACTTCCAGCATGCTTGCAAAGATTCTTTTCATTCTTGGCAAACCTTCTAAAAGTCCGTAATTTCTGCAGTCAAACCCATTCTCACTCATGTATTCTGAGGAGGCTGTTAGGCTATCAAGCATTTTTTCGGAGATTTTTAACTGTTCATTTCCTGGTTTACCTCTTGATAAGTCAAGATTTAGATTTTTATTTTTATATTCTTTGTATATATATAAAATATTTTCCAGCTCTTTTGACAGTTCACTTTTAGTCATAGATGTATATTTCACAATGAGACGACCCTTCACTTAAAAATTATGTTGTAGAACTTTATATTAATATATATAAGCAAAAATTGCAAGAAGTGGTACAATATTCATAAAAATATTTTATGTAAAAATAATTTGTATATAACCTATTTATGCAAAAGTCAGCACATACATGACAGTAGGTGCTGACTATTAAAGTTAGATATAATGCTATTAAGCTTTGTTTTCGCAGCCTAATACATTTTTAATTTTATGCTCAACCAATTGTTTTATAGCAGCTCTTGCGGGAGACAAGTATTGCCTTGGATCAAAGTGGCTTGGATTCTCAAAGAGGTGTTTCCTTATAGAGCCTGTCATAGCCAACCTTAAATCTGAGTCTACATTGATTTTACATACAGCCATTGATGCTGCTTGTCTTAACATTTCTTCGGGAATACCTATAGCATCGGGCATTTGTCCGCCGTATTTGTTAATCATCTCTACAAATTCGGGTATAACTGAGGAAGCACCGTGAAGAACTATTGGGAATCCAGGTAGTCTATCACTTACTTCTTTTAGTATGTCAAAACGCAATTGAGGTTTTTGACCCGGCTTAAATTTATAAGCACCATGACTTGTGCCAATGGCAATAGCAAGAGAATCTACGCCTGTTTTGTTTACAAAGTCTTCAACTTCTGCAGGGTTTGTATAAGATGCATCTTCAGCTGAAACATTAACTTTATCTTCAATACCTGCAAGACGGCCTAATTCCGCTTCTACAGTTACTGAATATTTATGAGCATAGTCTGCTACCCTTTTAGATAATTCAACATTTTCTTCATATGGTAAATGAGATCCATCTATCATAACGGAGGTAAAACCACCGTCTATGCAACTTTTACAAAGCTCAAAAGAATCGCCATGATCCAAATGAAGAGCTATAGGAATAGAAGTTTCCTTAACAGCAGCTTCTACAAGTTTTATAAGGTATGTGTGATTTGCATACTTTCTTGCTCCTGAAGATACTTGCAATATGACAGGTGCTTTAAGCTCATTGCAGGCTTCGGTTATTCCTTGCACTATCTCCATATTGTTGACGTTGAATGCTCCAATAGCATAACCGCCTTCATAGGCTTTTTTAAACATATCTATTGTGTTTACTAATGGCATTAAGATCACGCTCCTATAAATATTATAAAGTTTTTACCCATATATTATACATCAATTATTTTAAAATTAAAAGATATATTTTCCAGTGACTTTTAAGTTAACTTTCTTGTGATATACAATATTTTGCCTAACTTATTTATATTTATATTGCCAAATAATATACTATAAATTAAAATAATTAGTTTTTATATTTTGCATTTTTATAGCGTATATGCTATAATACTAAACTAAGTTTACTATTTAGGAGTTGGTTTGTCCTTAATGAAAAGTTTTTTAAAAAGTTTAGGGCTTCTTCCATATTTGATATGTGCTATATTATTTGGTGTTCTTATTGGAAGTTTTATGCCTGAATTTATAATTAAAATTCTTGCGACATTTAATGACATATTTCAAAATTTTCTCGCCTTTTCAATTCCGCTTATAATAATTGGATATGTTGTATCAGGAATAAGTGAATTGGGAAAAGGATCGGGAAAAATTTTGGCAATAACTGTCTTGATTTCTTATACTTCAATGGTTATAGCAGGAGTTTGCGCTTATTTTGTGGGAAAGAATGTATTCCCTATGTTTTTAGAGGCCGGATCTTTTGTTATGTCGGCTGAAAGCCAAAATCCCGAGACTTCATTGATAACCCCATTGTTTTCAATAGCAATACCGCCTATGATGGATGTAGTTTCAGCACTAGTTATATCATTTATATTGGGTATAGGTATCGCCAATTTAAAGTGCAATACTATAAAAGGCTTCTTCTCTGATTTTGAGAAACTGGTTACGCTTTTAATAGAAAAAGTCATTATTCCTCTTATACCAATTCATGTTTTAGGTATATTTGCAAATATGACTTATTCCGGTCAGGTTTATAAAATCTTGAGTGTATTTTCAAGGGTATTTTTAGTTGTTATATTACTTCAAATATTAATCCTTATTTTCCAATATTGTGTTGCTGGTAGTGTAGTTAATAAAAACCCGTTTAAACTACTTAAAACTACGGTGCCTGCCTATGTTACTGCTCTTGGTACACAGTCGTCTGTTGCAACAGTACCGGTATCTATTCAAAGGGCTAAGTTAAATGGTGTAAGAAAAGAAATTGCTAATTTTGTTATGCCACTTTGTTCAACTATACATATATCAGGCAGTACAATAACTCTTGTAGGTTGTGCCATAGCGGTTATGATGCTTAATGGAATTCCGGTTAACTTCTATGATGTACTTCCGTTTATAATGATTCTAGGTGTAATGATGGTTGCAGCGCCGGGAGTACCCGGGGGTGCAGTAATGGCAACTCTTGGAATACTTGAATCAATGCTACATTTTAATCCTGTAATGATTTCGCTTATGATAGCCTTATATATAGCACAGGATAGCTTTGGTACTGCATGCAATGTGACCGGCGATGGTGCGATAGCTTTGATAGTTAATAAAATATCCGCCGGATTCAATAAAGTACCCGAAAACGAGGTCACTCAATCAGTTTTAGATTGATATACTTGTCATATAACATAAAATAAATCCGCACTTAACTTTTTATTAGGTGCGGATTTATCTTTATGTATTATTTAAAAACCGTTTAAGTGGCGACTTTTCATGATGCTTGGGTAGTCTTTGTATGAATAGTCAAGGTCGACATTTCCGTTTATTCCGGGTACTTTACCGGTACTGGTATGCTGCCATATACCGCAGCTGCATGACGGTGATGCAATTTCCCAATGGGCAAGCCATAGATCATATTTTGGGAAAATCTCATTTTTATATAAGTAATTGTTCATCCAGTTTGGATTACAGTATACGCAAGCGTAATATCCTGCCTTTTCGATGCGATTGCAAAAGGCTTTTACTATTTCCGTTAATTCTCGCCTTCCTAAGTGGATCATACTGTCATCTTCTATATCCAAAACAACAGGATAGGATAATTTATGACCTTTAATAATACTTAAGCAAAAGTCTGCCTCATTTACTGCATCCTTAGCGGAAACAGCATAACAGTAGTGATATACTCCTGTTTCTATCCCAACAGCTTGGGCTCCTTTAATATTTTTATAAAACTTTTTATCAGTTTGATTGGGTTCATTTCGTCCAAAACCGGTTCTTATCATAGCAAATTTTATTCCACTGTTTTTTACGGCAGACCAGTTTATGTCTCCCTGCCATTCGGATACGTCTATACCTTTTTGGGGTGAGGTTGCAAATGCTACAGTGGTACAACTCATTATAGTAATTATTGCTATAATAAGCGCAAAAAGATTTTTGAACTTCTTAGACATTTTATACATCGACTCCTTATAATTTAATAGTATAAATATATTTTGTTATAAAAAGGAGTTAAAGTCAACATATTTTTACCATAAATTATTATCGATATAAATATTTTAATGTTTTGCTTGAAATTTATATATGTTTTTTTTATAATAAAAATATATAAATTTATTGTAAGTTGGGGTATTTATGAAGAAAAAAGTAATGCTTGGCATGAGTGGAGGGGTAGACAGCTCTGTAGCTGCAGCTCTTCTTTTAGAGCAGGGCTATGATGTGACTGGCGTAACTATGAAGTTAAGGCCTGATGAATATATGACTGAGAGCGTATCGGGTGGGTGCTGCTCGCTTGACGATATATCAGATGCAAGAAGAGTTTGCTATAAACTTGGAATTGATCATATTGTATTGAATTTTACTGATATATTCTCTAAAAAAGTAATTGATTATTTTGTTAACGAGTATAAGAAAGGAAGAACACCAAATCCTTGTATTGCATGTAATACACATGTAAAATTTAAGGCCTTGTTAGACAAGGCTTTAACATTAGGATTTGATTACGTGGCGACAGGTCATTATTCTATTATAACGTATGATAATAACATTAAACGCTGGCTTTTAAAAAAATCTCAAAGCAGTAAGGATCAAAGTTATGTATTATATAGCATGACACAAGATCAATTGTCACACACTCTTATGCCGTTGGCCTCGATGGACAAGTCCCAAGCACGAGAGATAGCAAGAAGCTATGATTTGCCCGTCGCATCAAAGCCGGATAGCCAGGAAATTTGCTTTGTTGAAAATAAAGATTATGCGGGATTTATAGAACGTTATACAAATCAAAAATTTGCTTGTGGAAATTTTGTGGATATACATGGAAATGTTTTAGGAAGGCATAAAGGTATAGCAAGATATACCATAGGTCAACGAAAAGGTTTGGGGGTAGCTTTTGGAAAACCAATGTATGTTGTGGGGATTAATGCAAATGATAATACTGTTGTTTTGGCAGAAGAGGGTAAACAATATTCCAATGTTTTAATTGCTGAAAACTTAAACTTTATTCCTTTTGATTTTCCAAGTGGTCCTTTAAATGTAAAGGCAAAAATCAGATATCAGTCCAAACCCTCCAATGCAAGGCTTGTTCCAATATCTTCGTCTATGATAAGATTAGAATTTGAAGAAATGCAGCGGTCGATTACACCTGGGCAAGCTGTTGTATTCTATGATGGAGACATAGTAGTTGGCGGTGGTACTATATCAACAAGCAGTTTACTTAAGTAAATTATTAAAGGTTAAATTTTTATAAAAGGGCTTCCTTTGTTTAAAGGCGGCTCTTTTTATATTTGGTAAAGGGTTATCACTAAATATTGATTTTTTGCTTGTACATATTATAAAATATTATAATATTACTTTTTTACGACTTGGAGGCGAGTCACTTATTGTTCAATCATCGAATAATGAAACAAAAACAAATTAAAAGTAATTCGATGTTTTATGATTTACCTAAAAACAATTTGAATTTTAAAGAATTTAAACATAATATAAACGTTCCAATTCCAAGAGCTAATCTCGATAGTAAACAAGGTTATAAATGTTCAAATTCGTGCTTTACGGATAGGACTTATGTCATAGGTGAGAGTGGCTCAATTACTGATTCTGAAGCTGAAATAGTAAAAAACAAGGCATCTATTATAATATTTTCAAGAAGACTCGATCAAATACCAAATGGCCTATGTATGGGTAATTATATACTTAGCATGGTTGTTATTCCTTCCAACATAAAGACTATAGGGGTTGATGCTTTTAAAAATTGTACATATTTAAGTCAAGTGTATTTTCAAGAGGGATTAAGGAAAATAGAGACAGGTGCGTTTATGAACTGCAGCAGGCTTGAATCTATAGAAATTCCCAAAAGTGTTGATTTTTTGGGACAGGATGTATTTAATAGTTGCTCAGGACTTGAAAATGTGAGTTTGCCGGATAATATAGAGAGGTTACCTGAGGGGATATTTTCACGCTGTGTTAAGTTGAAAGATTGCTATCTCCCGGATAATTTGCAAAGAATACAGCAGGGAGCATTTAATAAATGCAAATCATTAGAGATCATGAATTTTCCTACTACATTGAAAATTATTATGCCGGACGCCTTTTCATCATGTATCAGCCTTAAAAGACTTTATTTTAACAGAAATAATGATATAATAATCTGTTTTAATGCCTTTGCAGGCTGCAAAAACTTAGAATATGCAGATATTAAAACTCTTAGATTTATGATAGACGATGATCAATTTACTTATGGAAAAGACAATGAGCAATTGAATTTCATAGATACTTCTAATACGCAATTGTTTGGATATAATGATATATCTGTGCATGATATTCAGCAGGGAAGGATTGGAGACTGTTGGTTGTTATCCGCTCTTGGTTCCATGGCTGAACTTCAACGTAAAAAATTAACGGACTTATTTAGAGATAACAATCAAGATAGCACCGTGGATGTAGTGCTTAAAAATTATTTATCGAGAAGTATTATTATAAATCAAATTTATAACATTAAGAAGACTATTCCATATCTTGACGATATAAGAACTCCGTTGGCCTCAAGAAAATATACACGTAACTTTTGGGTGCAGGCTATGGAAAAGGCTTTTTCAGCTTATCTTAGAACGACGTACCCTAAGATAGATTATAAGGATATAGATGGTTCATATTCAAGTATAGCCTTCTCTGCTTTGCTTGGGCAAAGTGCAGATAGCCAATTAAGTTTAAAACCATATTTTAAGGGGGACCCATCTTCAAAGTCAAACCTAAAAAAGCGTATGATGCTTTTAGCAAGAATAAAGGTGGCGGCTGAACAAAAAATTCCTGTTACATTTGCCCTTGAAGAGAGTCATATTGCTAATGTGCATCAAAATAGTGAAGGACTATATTTTTTACATGCGTATAGCTTTATATGGATAGATAATTTAAGGAATATTTATTTAGTGAATCCACATGGAAATGAACGTCGAAAAAAAATTCCGTTCGATACTCTAATTAAATATGATGGAGATTTTACTAATCTTCCAAGAGCTGATGATAAGCTTGTACAAGAGGCCTATAATGAACTTAAGGATGATCCCAGTGTTATTGATGTGAAATACTCGGCAGAAGGTGTTTAAATTGAAAAAGAAGAATGGGTTAACTCTTTATTAAGAGCTAACCCATTCTTCTTGTTAGGTACTTATTAGTTTAAATCATTCATTACCAGACCGGTTATAAGCTTAGGATAAAAGTATGTTGATTTTTGCGGCATTTTTTCTCCTGCCAATGCGATATTTTTTATTTGAGATATTTTAGTTGGATTTAAAATAAATGAACAATTTACATTATTATCCTTTAGGAAATCTATAGCTTCTTTTATGCATCTTGTATACGATAAGTTTGTTTGATTTTTCATATTTTCATTATCGATACCTAAGAATTTTTTTAGAATTAATTCATGAAGTATTGTTACATCAAGATCCTTGGCAGCTGTGCTTTTTTGAGGGAGGAGTTCATCTATAATATCAGTTGATCGTAATACCATTATACAAGCCTTTGTTGAATCATAGCAAAATGCAAATGCTTTTTTATTCTCTAAATAATATGAATACAGCTTGGATTCTAAAGTATTAATATTATCCCAATAAACAATATCAAAGTATGCCTTACATTGTTCGATTAGGGTACTGGGATCAAAATTATTAAGGTTTTTTATTATTCTATGTGTAGGAAGAATTACTAAGCCGTCATTTTCCATATCCATTAACATCATCATCACATAATTAGATGATTCCAATGAACTTATTTTGCTATATTTAAGTGCAGTTTCATATCTATGATGTCCGTCTGCAATATAAAGCTTTCTATTTTTAAAATCATTTGTGATTTTTTCTATAACGTTTTTATCATCTATTATCCATAATCGATGTATTATGCCGTCGTCACTTTTGGTTTCTATGTCCGGCTTACCTTGAGATAGCTTATCTATGTTGGCTTTAGTCTTTTTTTCGTCATCTATATACAAAGAATATATTTGACTAAAGTTGCATGAGGTTTCTTTTAATAAGTTGAACCTGTCGTCTTTAGCTTTCGATAGAGTTTCTTCGTGGGGTAAAATAACTTGTTTTGAAAATTCCTCTAATTTTACAATACAAATAAAACCCTTGATTTTTTTTATCTCGTTTTTTAATAAAAATTCTTCTTCATAAATATATATAGAGTCATTAAGATCTTTTTTCAAAATAGATTTTTCTTTCCATTCCTCAAAAAGATCATGAGCCTTTTTGTAAGGATCTTTAGTTGATTGGGGTAATTCTAGGTTAATTAAATTATATGGGCTTTTTTTAATAAGCTTATTGAACTCTTCTTGACTTACAACATCATATGGTGGACATATTACACTTGAAAGATCTAAAAATTTTTCTTGGTTATATCTAAGTCCTTTAAATGGTTTTATTATAGCCATTAATATCACACTCCAATTAATTTAATACTATTTTATATTTTATAAAAATGTTAGTCAACATATTATCAAACAATAATATATGAATTTATTTAAAGTATATGAGAAATATAATAATAGGTTTTTACAATGAAAGAAGGAATAATGTGCGACATCTAAAAAACGGCATTTTATTTTGTATAATAATGTTTATAGTTTTTTTAACGGGCTTTTATTGTGATAAATTAGCTTATCAAGTAAACTTTTCCGAAAAAGCATTTACTATGGCTGAAACAAGTACTTCTCAAGGTGAAAAGGAAACGGAAGATCAAGATGATAATGAAGATATAATATTAAACAACAAGGAAAGCAAATCTAATAAAAAAACAAAGCAATATTTATGGATTGGGATTTCTATTATTTCCATCTTACTTTTAATAATATTAGTTGGCATGTTTCTGTCAAGAAAAGGAAAAATAAAGCATAAAACCCGATAAATCCATATTTTTTATAAAAAAATAAAAAAAATCCTGTTTTTTTGCCCTCAAAAGGGGAAAAAAACGGGGTTTTTTGCGGTTATATGAAAACTAATTTAAAAAGGAGGAGAAAAATTGAAGTCAACATCAAAGACTTTTGATCTTACGGAGAAAGAAAAGCTTTTTTGCTGTAATTATATTAACAATGGAAATGTTAAAGAATCTGCGATTAAGGCAGGTTATAGTTCAGAACCTGAAAAAGCGGGGATTAAACTTTTGGCAAAGCAGAGTATAAACGATGAAATTGCAAGACTCTACAGTTTAAAAAAGAAGAATTTGGTTCATAAGGCACATAGTGGATATGAACGTTTAGCTTTTGGAAGTATATCTGATGCGGTAAGGCTTTTGTTTTCTGATAATCCAAATTATAAAACATTGCAAAGCATGGACTTGTTTAATATATCCGAGATAAAAAAGCTTAAGGATGGAGGCTTAGAAATTAAGTTTTTTGATAGGCTTAGGGCCATGGACAAACTTCAAGAATCCGGCCTTAGTAATGAAAGTGAGGCGCTGCCGTTTTATAGAGCACTGGAAGAGGGGGCAAAGGCAATTACTTTAAAAAATAGCCGGGAACAGGAGGAGTAAATTTGGAATTTAAAACTTTCTCTAAAAAGCAAATAAGTGTTCTTTCATGGTGGTGTGGAAATAGTGAGTATAAAAATTATGATGCACTTATTTGTGACGGTTCGGTTAGAAGCGGAAAAACCTTGTGTATGTCAATTTCGTTTGTGGCGTGGGCATTCTATAGATTTGAAGGAAGAAGTTTTGCGTTATGTGGCAAATCAATAAAATCATTACGAAGAAATGTTGTGTCACCTATTACTCCAATACTTGAGGAACTTGGTTTTTCTTGCAAGGAAAAACTCTCGCAAAATATTTTGGAAATTAGTAGGGACGGAAGAAAGAATACCTTCTATCTGTTCGGTGGTCGAGATGAATCATCAGCAGCATTAATTCAAGGCATGACTCTTTCAGGAGTTTTATTTGATGAAGTAGCATTAATGCCGCAATCATTTGTAAAACAAGCTATGGCGAGGTGTTCCGTTGAAGGATCGAAGTTTTGGTTTAATTGCAACCCTGAATATCCAGGCCATTGGTTCTATAGAGAATGGATTTTAAAGGCTAAGGAAAAAAATGCAATATATATTCATTTTACGATGAATGATAATCCATCACTTTCAAAGGAGATGATTAGCAGATACGAAAATCTTTATACGGGCACCTTTTATGACAGATTCATAAAAGGTAAGTGGGTTGCGGCTGAAGGAGCGGTGTACCCGTTTATGTCTAATAGTAAAATGTTTTGTGATGTACCTGATTATAGTTTTTCAAGATATGCCGTTTCTTGTGATTATGGTACAGTAAACCCGGCATCTTTTGGGCTTTGGGGAAATTATGAAGGTACATGGTATAGGATACGTGAATACTACTATAACTCTAGAAAAATAGGTATTCAAAGGACAGATGAAGAACACTATGGGGCTCTTTTGGAGCTTTGTGATGGTGTTGATGTAGAGGTTGTAACTGTTGACCCATCAGCGGCAAGTTTTATAACCCTTATAAAGCAAAGGGGTAAATTTAGGGTAATTCCTGCTAAGAACAATGTAGTTGATGGAATAAGAGAGGTTTCAACAGTGCTCAAGCAGGGCAAAATTAAAATTTGCAATACATGCATTGACAGTATTAGAGAATTTGGTTTATATCGATGGGAAAACAGTGTGGGGAAGGATGTCCCCGTTAAGGAAAATGACCATGCAATGGATGATATAAGATATTTTGTCACGACGATATTATCAACTACAAATGATAGCTTTTTTGTTGTGGCATCTAGGAGATGAGGAGTAGTTTATGAACTTATTTAGAAAAGAAAGGAAAAGCTCAAATATTGTGCAGACAGCGCCGGCATCTTTGTCGCCAAAACAACCGTTTTCAGCGCTTGAGCGCTATGTGCCTCTTTCTGGGGCTGAGTTTAGGCTTTATGAGTCGCTAAGAGAAGCTGTACCTATAATTGATGCAGCAATTTGTAAAACCGTAAGGCTTATAGGGTGTTTTGATGTTGTATGCGAGGATAAGAAGGCAGAAAGAGAACTAAAGGAATTTTTAGCTTGTGTGCAAGTAGGGGCAAGCAGTAAGGGAATCCAAAGCTTTATAAGCTCCTATTTAGACCAACTTTTAACTTTTGGCACTGCTATAGGTGAGATTATACCAAATGAGTGTTTGAATCAAGATATAGCGCTTTATAATGCAAATATTAAGGACGTAGAACTTAAAATCGGTTCAAATCCTTTAGATTTAGACATCTATACAAAAAATGCAGGAGGAGAATTGACGCCTATAAATAATAAGGATTTAGTGTTAATTTCGACGCTTAATCCAACCCCTGGGGCAATTTACGGCACATCTATTTTAAAGGGGCTCCCATTTGTAAGTAGGATACTTTTAAATATATACAATAGCATAGGAATCAATTGGGAAAGAGTTGGCAATGTAAGGTTTGCAGTTACTTATAATCCGGGTAATGATCCATCTGAAAAGGCCTATGCAAGAGAAAGAGCAATGCAAATAGCCTCCGAGTGGGGAAAAACTATGAGAAACGGCGGCGGAGTTAATGATTTTGTTGCTGTTGGTGATGTAAATATAAAGGTTATCGGGGCTGACAATCAAATACTTGACAGCTTAGTGCCGGTAAAACAAATGCTTGAACAGATAGTTGCAAAACTTTCTATTCCACCTTGTTTCTTAGGGCTTTCCTGGTCAACATCTGAAAGAATGTCGACCCAGCAGGCTGATCTTTTAACCAGTGAACTTGAGGCATATAGAAAGCTTTTGGAACCGATTATAAGAAAAATTTGTGATACATGGTTTATATCAAGAGGGATAATTACAAGCTATGAGATTAATTGGGGCGATATAAATCTTCAAGATAGATTGCAAATAGCAAATGCAAGACTTTTGGAGGCAAGAGCTATTGAAATTGAAAAAAGAATAGGTACTTACTCTGAATAAATATTGCGCTTAAAGCACTAATTGGGCTTATATAAGTACCCCTATATAGTGCACTTAAGATTGCTTTATTTATATATATAATTTTTAAATAGTGAGGTGATGCAAATGAAGAGTGGTTACATACTAAAGGGCTTGAAAACTGAAAAAAATACTAAGGAAGAAATGGAGCTTGTTAACAAATACACAAGAAGAAAATTTGAAGAATCTGATGTTTATATTTTTTCAGTTGTCCTTTGCGACAATGAGATTGATAGGGATTATGAAATGTTTACCAAAGAAGCCTTGGATTCTTTAGCTGAATTGTTTGTGGGAAAAACAGGAATAATGAACCATGATATGAAGGCTGAAAATCAAACTGCGAGAATTATTTCTTGTAAGGTTGAAAAGGTAAATGGAAAATTCAATTCCCTTGGCGATCCGTATTTCAGGCTGACAGCAAGGGCTTATATGCCTAGAACAGAAAAAAACAAAGACTTTATCACAGAAATAGAGTCGGGAATAAAAAAGGAGGTAAGCGTTAGCTGCTCAGTTGAAGAAAAATCTTGTTCTATATGTTCAAAGAACCTGCAGAACACAAGGTGCAGCCATAAAAAGGGAAGTATTTACAGAGTCAATGGAGAGGAAAAAACTTGCTATTATGTGCTTAATAAGCCGCATGATGCTTACGAATGGTCATTTGTTGCAGTTCCTGCTCAAAAAGAAGCGGGAGTTATCAAAGCTTTTAACAATAGAGAAAGGAGAGATTTCAAAATGGCAGATATCCTAAAGTGCTTAGACAGTAAAGAAGACATTACTTTAAATGTCGATGAATTAAGGACCTTAAATTCTTTGATTAAGTCTTTAAGAGAAGAAGCAAAGGATGGTAAGGCATATAAGGAAGATTTAAAAAGAGAAGTTATAAGACTTTGTGCTGCATCCAAAACAGGTATTTGTATAGACACTATGAAGAGTGTTGCAGAAAAAATGAGTATTAGTGAACTTAAAAGTTTTAAGGAAACCTTTGAGAAAAAATCACATGAATTTTTAGGTTATAAACCACAGTTATGCCCTCAAGGCAAAGAAAAAAATAAAATAAATAACAGTGAATTTAAAATTTAAAAGGAGATAGAATTATGAGCGTTTCATTAAATGGATATGAAGATAAAGTAGTAACCTTGATTGCAGCATCAGGGGTTAAACAAGGTGATTTGGTAAAAATCAGTGCAAATAAGACTGTCGCAAAATGTGCTGCAGGCGATACTTTTTGCGGGATTGTTTTATCAGTAAAAGACGGTTATGCCGCAGTTAAAATTGGGGGTTATGCAACATTACCATATAGCGGGACATTTGCAACTCTTGGATATCAAACATTGGCTTCTGACGGCTCAAACAATGTAAAAACCGTAACTACAGGCGGAAGATCTATTTTAGTTGTAGATATCGACTCTACGGGATCTAAAACAGGAATTATTTTATAAATTAAAATTTAGGAGGAATAAATTATGTCATTTTATGATTCAATAAAACTAGAAAAAGGTATGTACAAAACAGGTAATAAGAGCTTTACTCAAAATCTAGAGGCACTTGACCCATCGGAAAACTATGAAAATACGGAATTCGCCGGATTGGATGCGTTTGAACGTCAGTTAAAACGTTTTGATATTAAAGTTGGCGGAAGAAATTCTGATGTTATTGATAAATTCTTCCAAACATCAGATTCTGCAGTTTTGTTCCCTGAGTATATCGTAAGAGCAGTAAAACAAGGCATCGAGGAAAATAATGTATTGCCATCTATCGTTGCTACAGTAACCAATATTGAAGGATTGGATTATAGAGGAATAGTATCTGAAGATGAAGCAGATCTTCCTAATGTTGCAGAGGGAGCAGCAATACCGGCAACAAAAATTCGTACACAAGAAAATCTAATTAAGCTTAACAAAAGAGGAAGAATGTTACAAGCATCCTATGAGGCTTTAAGATTCCAGCATCTTGATTTATTTACAGTAAGCTTAAAGAGAATTGGTGCATATATAGCAAAGGCTCAACTTGAGGATGCTGTTAATGTATTGTTAAACGGTGATGGTAACAATAATGCAGCTGCAGAAATAAGTTCTGCTACTGCAGATACACTTACATATGCAGATATAGTAAAACTTTGGGCGGGTCTTGCTCCTTATGAGCTAAATACAATGCTTGCTCCAACCGCTACAATGCAAAAAATTCTAAATCTTAGTGAGATGAAAGACGCTCAAGCAGGCCTTAACTTCCAAGGAACGGGTAAATTAGTTACTCCTGTAGGTGCTACATTAATTCATGTACCATCAATTAGCGATGATACAATAATCGGTATAGATAAAAATTGTGCACTTGAAATGGTACAAGCAGGTGATGTTGTAATCGATTACGATAGATTAATCGATAGACAGCTTGAAAGAGCAGCTGTAAGCACAACTATAGGATTTGCTAAAATCTTCAAAGATGCAACAAAGAAATTAACTTATTAATTTTAAGAGGTGAGCTGCTTGGATATAAAAGAAATTCTATTAAGATTTTCATTAATAGCGTCATTAAGTGAAGAAGAAGCAGCACCATGGGTATCTATTTGTAGCGAGGCAGCAGAAGAAATAAGACGTTTGATGAAAGATGCCACTAAAGAAGAAGAAAACGGCGCGCGGCTCAATGCCGCTGCCGCTGCCTTAGCTCTTTATAGATATACGGTGTATAGAGCCTCTGCGGAAGAAATGAGCAGTTTTTCTGCCGGAGATATAAAGATTAACAGTGATAAAAAAATCATGGTAGAGATGGCTCTTAAAGTTTGGTTGGATGCTAAAAGGTCTATATCAGATTTAATAAATGATGATGAATTCTTGGTAGGACAGGTGAACATCATATGAGAAGATATATGGTTAAAAAATCTATTGATAAGTATGGCAGTACTATGGAAATACTTGACAATGAAAACAATGTTATAACCAAAACTAAGGCCTTTATTCAACCAAGCCGATACGTAAATAAAAATACATTTGGGTACCAATATTTAAAGCTGGGTAAGGCCGATATAGATACTTTTTTATACATAGGGCCGGCAGATGTTAGGATTGATACAATGCCATTTGACACTGTTTTGAGATGTAATGATGATCTTTACATAATAAAGAGGGCTCAAAAGGTATGCTTTGAAGATGAGATAATATACGTTTGGGGACTTTTACAAAAATATGTTCCTGAAAATTAAAAAGCACGAAGGGTGGATAATATGGGAATATTTGATGAAATTGTAGAGAGTATAAAAAGCAAATTATCAGCAGATACATCGCTTGAGGACATTAATTTTATAAATTCATATAGATCCTCGCCTCACCCAAATCCAATAAGGAACCCTTATGTAGCGATAGGTGTTTCGTCGGTTGATTCTTCTTATGGAGCATTTGGAAATTTCTTAGGCAAAGAAAATGGCAATGAACTTTATGGGAAAAATTGTATAGTAACAATTAACCTTAGAATTTATTCTCCCAAGACCACAGAGGGCGAAAAATGTTCTGAAATTTTTTCTAAAATGTTCGATTGTTTATTTTTAGATAATAACTTCAATAGAATCAATAAAGTTAGTTGTAAGGAAGTTGCATTTGATAAAAATTCTGATGCATATTACTTAGACTGCTTTTTGAAGATGAATGTGTTTATAGGAAATGAACCGGAAGAAATGGTGATAAGTAATATTGAGGTAAAGGGGGAAATTTAATGTCAATAACTGCTAGGCAGAGGCCCGGAGTTTATTCGGATTATGATACATCGGGAATTATATGGTCAAGTGGAAGAGGAAAAGCTGTTGGAATAGTAGGACTTAGCAGTGTCAAAGCAAATGTGGCCTATACTATTACAAGAACGAGTGATGCCAAGACAATATTTGGAACTGATGATGATATGTATGAACTTTGCAGGATAGCTCTTTTAAACGGGGCACTAAAAGTAGTTGCGGTTTCTGCAGGAACAGGTGAAGAAGCTGATTATCAAGCTGCATTTAATGTCTTGGAGAGTCAAAGTGATGTATACACTGTTATTTGTGACAGTACGAGCAATGATGTACATGCACTTTTAAAGGCAAGTGTATTGAACGCATCACAAAATCAAAAAGAAAGATTGGGCATAGCAGCCTATGGATCATATGAGAATATAAGTAGTGTAACAAATTGGGCATCAAGTATTAACTGCGAAAGAATGATATTGACAGCTCAAAATCCATTAGATGAAAATTTAAACGAGTTATCAGGATGTTTGGTTACTGCAGCTATAGCAGGAATGATTTCGGCAAACAGCGATCCAACCTACTCGTTTAATGCAAATACTCTAAGCGGGATATTGAGTATATCTAAAAATTTAGATGAGGATACTGTAGACACATATATAACAAACGGTATAACTCCACTGGAAACTATTTTAAATGAATCGGAGATTATAAGACTTGTAACGTCCAAAACTACAACTGATAATGTATCTGATACTACATTTAAAGATATAAATACAATTTTAATAGTAGATGAAGTTATACCAGGACTTAGAAATATGCTTAAAAGTAATATTTTAGGTTCTAAAAATAATTTGACAACAAGAAATTCCTTGGAAACACAAACAATTGTAAAACTTCAAGAATACGTTGAAGCCCAAGTAATAGAGTCCTATAAGGCACCCAAGGTATCAGTATCAGCGACTGATGAAACTGTATGTATTATTGAAGTGTCATTTAGTGTATCAAAAGGATTAAATCAAATTGTAATTTCCGCCAACATTAAGGTTTAGAGGTGAATGAATTATGCTTAAAGTTGTGTTCCCAACAAGTCAAGATATATATATAGAAGTCAATGGCCAAAAATTGGCGGTTGTAGAAAGTTATAAGGCGCAATCAAGTCAAAGCAGTCGCTATATTGAAGCATTTGGTCAGAGTGAGCCTGTAGGAACTGTATCAGGAAGGATAAAACATATTTTAAATTTATCAAGAGTTTATATGTATTACGATGGAAACTCTTGTTTGGATATAAATTTCTTTAATTTACATAATTTTAATGTTGTAATAGTAAAACCGGATAGAAGAATAATCTATTCTGGGTGTGAATGGGCAAACATAAAAGAATCGGCATCTTTAAATGATACTGTCTTAGAGGATGTAGAAATTATAGCTGCGAAAAGGATGGAGATTTTACAATGAATAATAAACTGAAAAATCAACTTCTTGGAGGAAAGTTTATAAGAGAGCCTATAGAGCTTTTATCAGGAATATTTTACATTAATTTAATGTCAGTTTATGAAGCGATTTTATGTGAAAGTGAATCAAGGACCCTTGTAGAAAAACTTATAGCTGATGGGGCAGACCAAAGAATCTCTAAATCTGTAACCGAAAATGCGGCTTTAGCATCATTTTGCGTATATGATAAGAATGACAATCGCGTTTTTAAGGATGCTTTTAATGCTTTGTCGGTTCTTACTCCCGAGGAACTTTTAAGAATTGCAAATAAGTATAATGAGGTTCAAAAGAGGTTTTTGAGTTTTGATAAGCTTACACCTAAAATGTTATATAAGCTAAAAAAAAACTAAATTCTCCAAGAGAAAGAATTTGTTTCGAGGTTTTAAAGAATTTTGGGGTCCTTCCTACTTCAGAAGATGCAAGAAAAATGTGTGAGGGAGATTACATTTACTGCTATATTAATATGCTTCTTGACCAAGAGGGAGTCTATGATGAGGAAGGCATCAATTTAAGTTTTGACGAGGATGAGTTTATAAAAAGGAGTGAAAGTGCAGTTGAAGATATTTAATGAAGTGTTTGAAAAAAATAGGAAAGCGGCAATTAAAAATAGACCTAAAAAAATTACTTTTATACCTAAAATAAAGTCCCAAGTAAGTTATCAAGAAAGAAGTATTTATGCAGAAGAAAACAACTTTTCTTTTGATACATATAAAAATAATGCTCCTAAATACGAAGTCTTCGATGCGGAACAAATTTCTGATATCTTTGAAAGAGATTCAAGAAGGTATTCAAGTTCATTTGAAAACGATTTTGGAGGTGTCGTGTTATGAATTTAGAAAAGATGAGTTATAAAGACTATGTTTGGAAGAATAACCCTAAGAAATTATCAATAGAAGAAGAAAAAAACATAAAAGATTATGCTATTCCATTTGCTCCAAATTTATTGCAAAATTTAGGACGTGGCAAGAGAATTGTTAAGGGTGTAGGCGAATTTTTTGGGGATAATTTTTTAGATGAATACAAAGAACTAAGAGATCTTTATTTATCCAATGAAGAGGGATATTTGAAGCTTCCAAATACACAACCGTTTTTGGCAAGTTTTAAATATTTAAATATGCTTGGAAATGCGGCTGAAAATTGTTTGACTTACACATTTGAATTTTGGGAGAAAATAGAGGAACCTCAAGATACAATAATGGATCTTTCAAATAAATATTATATAGCAAATGAAGGGCAAAACCTTTGGGATATAGCTTATAAATATAACATGAGCGTATCAAGTCTAATGGATTTGAATCCGGAGATAAAAAGGCCGGATTATCTTGCAAAGGGACAAAAGGTGGTGCTTAGGTGAAGTTTAAATTTAAGACTGTGAAAAATAAAGTCATTGAACTTAAAGACCCATACCTGGTTTCTATTAATAAAGAAGAGGACACTCCCGCCGACGATTTAACGGCTGTTTTTCCTATTGATAAAAGGTTTGACGAATTTAAAGATGTAAAAGTTTTTTTAGATGATGTTATGATATTTAGCGGCAATATAGATGAGCAAATAACTGAAATAAGTGACAGTGGATTGGCTTTAAAAATATATGCAAGAAATAAGGCTGCTCTTCTTATTGATAATGAGGCGTTGCCTCAAACATATCAAAATCCATCACTCAAAATTATTTTTGATAGGCATATAAAAAAATACGGATTTTCAGAACTTAGAGGGGATAATAAGGCATTTACCAATACATTTACAGTATCAAAGGGCATGAGTGAGTGGGATGTTTTAAAGGAGTACTGCAGTACCTATTTAAATACGGTCCCTATAGTTATAGATGATTATATAATTGATGCAACATCAAGAAATTATAATAAATCAAATACAATTTTAAGTAATAGAGATAATGAAATTCATTATTTCAGTATAAAAGAAGATGTAAGCCGTTATAACCTAATATCAGAAGTCTTTATAAGAACAGGTAAGGATGCTGTCTATGATACAAGGATTGCAGATGATAGTGCGCTTATAAATGGAATTAAAAGAAAGCGATATCTAAATTTTACAAATGATAAAAGAACGCCGATTTCTTTGGGAGAAGAGACTATAAAGAAAGGAAGGAGAAAATATAAACGTATAACCGCTGAATGTATAGGACTTGTGCCGTTTGTAATTTCTCAAAAAATAAAGGTATGTGATGATATCTTAGGGGATATTGACAATCTAAATATTGTAAAAATAAATTATCAGCTTGACAGCAGTGGAGAAAAAACAAAAATAGTTATGGTGAAGGGGGAAGAGTAATGTGGATCTCTAAAAAAATTGCAAAATCAAACAGTTATGCAAGAGAGAATCTAGAAGGTGAAGTTACATATTCAACCTCGCAAACTGTTAATGTACAAAATAGCAGTGAGTATAGAGAAATTTACAACATAGCTCCAAGAGGAATATCATATGTTCCTGTAGATGGAGACAAAACGGTTATTATCCCCGTACAAAATGGCTATGTATGTACCGGGGTAATAATGGATAATAAAAACCTTAAGCCAGGTGAACTTATGCTTTATTCTTCAGGAGGAGCCAGCATTACACTTAAAAACGATGGCAAAGTTTTAATTAATGGTGTTGAAGTATAACAAAAAGGAGTGTGTTTATGGATACCGCACTTAAAGACGGAGATTTTTACTTAGGAACAACTGGAAAACCAATTGCAATTTCGGGTATTAAAGAACTTCTTCAAAGAGTATTGATACGATTGACAGTAAAAAAGGGCAGCTTTATATATGATAAGGATTTAGGAAGCGATTTATATACCCTTAAAAATACAAACAAGGATATAAAAAATCAAGCGATTATAATGGTAAAAGAGGCACTGGCTGATATGAGGGAGATAGAGGTTGAAGATATTAGTATAAAACTTACTGATAGTTCAGAAAATCTAAAACTCAACGTGCTTCTTTCTATAAATAATAATAAAGAAGAGGTGGAGATTTTATTGTGAGTAAAACATATGAAGAAATATTAAGTTCTATGCAAAATGAGTTTAAAACTCTTGCAGGGTTTGATGCAGATGATGCTTCTGATATAGGAATAAGGTTAAAGGTATTAGCAGGTGCAATCTTTTCCGAAGTGACAAACTTAAATTGGTTAAAAAAGCAAATGTTTCCGCAGACAGCTACTGCAGAACAACTGGATCTTCATGCTCAACAAAGAGGAATTACTCGTAAGTCAGCAACAAAAGCCAGAGGGGTACTTACGTTTTCACGAGTGAGAATAATTTATTATGATGTAACAATTCCTGCGGGCACGGTTTGTGCTACACCCGGGGCTGACGGATTGAGATATGTTACTTTGGAACCTGTTACCCTTTCAGCCGATACCCTTTCAGTTGACGTAGCTGCAGAGGCAGAATCTCCGGGTGCAGAATTCAATACTCTAGCTGAAACTATAACAGTTATGGTGACACCACCGACTGCAGTTACTGAAGTTACAAATAAGCTTGCATTTGTTGGCGGGTCGGATCAAGAATCTGATGATGAGCTAAGGGCAAGACTTATTGAAAGTTATAGAAATATCCCAAATGGCACAAATGCAGCATTTTATAGGGATTGCGCATTAAAATATAACGATGTATACTCAGCAAGTGTTGTGCCAAGGGCACGAGGAAATGGAACTGTAGATATATATGTTGCAGCTAAAGGCGGAGTGCTTAGCAGTACAAGGATGCAAGCTATAAATAATGAATTAAGTGCACTAAAAGAAGTAAACGTAGATGTTAAGGTAAAAGCACCGGATATTATATCAAAGAATGTAAGTGTATATTTATATCCTAAGGATGGTTATAAATTTAGTGATATAAGTGATGAATGTGAAAGTGTAATAAATAACTATTTAGCCTCTTTAAAAATAGGACAACCATATCTTTTAGCTGAACTTGGGAGTTATATATTTAATATTGAGGGTGTTAAGAATTATAGATTCCATTCAGGTTCATCAGATTATAATGCAGATAGTGATGAACTTGTTTGCAGTGGGACTGTAACTGTCGCCGAGGGGAGCTGAGAATAAAATTGAACACATTAACTTCATTAAAATCTAAGCTTAAACCTTTAGGAATTTATAATCTTCAAAGCGGTACTATATTGAATGCTGAACTTTCCGCATATGCTAAGGGATTAGAAATTTTAGAGGCAGAAATTGAAGAAGCTGAACAAGAGTGCTTTATAAGTACGGCAGCAACATATGGTATAGAGTTTAGAGAAGGATTATTTGGATACTTAAAGACTTTGCTTTCTACAAAAGAAAGAAGACAAAGGCTTATGTATAGATACAAAATAACGTCAAATGATTATACGAAAATAAAGATTGAAGAAGCAGCCAAAGCATGCAGTATCGATGGTTACATAATAGAAAATGAAGGCAAAATGAGTTTTGATTTTAATTGTAATAACAGTTTTGAAAGTGAACAACAAAAAAAGGATGCAATAAGTGAAATTCAATCATTTTTACCCGCACATTTGAACTGTACTTTCGACTTTAGAGACCTTAGCTGGGATAAAATAAATGAAAATGATTATACTTTCAATCAAATTGATCAAAAAGATTTGACATGGAATGAAATAGATACTTAAGGGAGTGAATAAAATGCCTACAAATAATAAAACACAAAATTTACATTTGAATAGTTGGTTGGGGACAGATAAGCCAAAAAGAGAAGATTTTGTAAGTGATAATGAGATTTTGGACAGTACGATTAATGCTCATACAACAGATACCAATGTACACCTTTCGGCTGCTGACAGGGTTAAACTGGAATCAAGTCGTATTTCCTTTATTACTTTAGCAGGAAATGGGGAAGCAGTAAAAAATCATACCTTAGATATAGTCCCTAAGTTTGTCATTGTTTATTTGGTTGGAACTCCATTTGAGGAGTTTGATAAAACCAACAACTGTATGATTTGTAATGGGGGAGTATGCTACGGCGAAGGTTATGGAGGAACTTCCGGTATGTCGTTAAACGATAACACACTTACACTTCGCCAAAGCCAAAGTGTGCCGTCGACAGGACCATTTATGAATTTAAATCAATCCGGCAAGCAATATTTTTGCGTTGCTTTTGGGTAATTAAACAACAAGTTTCAATTTCGATAAAACCTTTAGTTAACGACCGACGTGTACGCCGGTCGTTTGTTATTATAATAAAAGAAATACCACCCTACTTTTATGTGGGTGGTACTTCTTTTACTCGATATAACTTGATAATTAATAGATTTTCATAATTAGGGAACTCTCTTAAATTAATTGGTCATAAATATTTTTATCCAAGTATACTTATTAAAACTCCTGCAGCTACCGCTGAACCGATAACTCCTGCGACATTTGGTCCCATAGCGTGCATTAGTAAGAAGTTAGATGGGTTTTCCTCTTGACCAACCTTTTGCGCAACTCTTGCAGCCATAGGTACTGCCGATACTCCCGCGGATCCTATTAAAGGGTTGACTTTACCACCGGTAAATTTATACATTAGTTTTCCAAATAGTACACCGCCCGCGGTACCAACACAAAATGCAAATAAACCAAGGGCAATTATAGATAGCGTTTGAACATTTAAAAATACATTGCCTATAGCAGTTGCACCAACTGTGACACCAAGGAATATAGTTATGATATTCATAAGTTCATTTTGAGCTGTTTTGGAGATTCTTTCAACTACGCCGCTTTCTCTAAATATGTTTCCAAGCATGAGCATACCTATAAGTGGAGTTGAATCTGGTAAAATTAAGGCAGACAGTATAGTTACTATTATTGGGAAAAGTAATTTCTCCAACCTTGAGACAGGTCTTAGTTGCTCCATAACTACACTGCGTTCTTTTTTTGTTGTTAAGGCCCTCATTATGGGGGGCTGAATAATTGGGACGAGCGCCATATATGAATATGCCGCAACAGCTATTGGTCCCAAAAGTTCAGGAGCCAGTTTCGACGTAACAAATATTGCCGTTGGTCCGTCCGCACCGCCGATTATTGAAATAGATCCTGCTTGAGACGGTGAAAATTTTAATAGTATAGCACCTATAAAGGTTACAAAAATACCAAGTTGGGCTGCTGCACCCAATAAAAAACTTTTAGGATTAGCAATAAGTGGACCAAAGTCGGTCATAACGCCGATACCTAAGAATATAAGTGGAGGATAAATTCCCAGCTTTACTCCTTGATAGAGATAATAAAGTAACCCACCGTTTGTAGGAATTTGGTAATAATCCAGACCGTTGATATTAGTAATAGGATAGGAAGCGGCATTACCACCGTGTTCGGCCATATATTGGGATACAAGCTGCATATCAATACGAGAAGGAGCCATGATTCCGGGGCATAGATTTACTAAAAGCATTCCAAAAGCAATGGGAAGCAAAAGAAGAGGTTCAAATTTTTTTGCGATAGCTAAATATATTAATATTCCTGCAATTGCCATCATAACATAGTTCTGCCAAGTAAGACTGTAAATCCCGGAAGAAGATATAATATTTTTAATAGAATATAAAAAGTTGTTGACTATTTCCAAAACTATACCCCTTTCACATTAAATTAAAATGGTTTTGTGTTTTCGATAATAGATGCGTTACCCCAAGCAGGGCGAGATGTAAATACTCTTTTGACACTCTTTATTTTATATTTAGAGTCATCACTGTACATATGTGCGACTGTTGCAAAAATTACTGCAAGTACTTCTTGATCGATATCATCGTCATCATTATTTATTACATTGTCGAGATCATTAGTATTAGGCTTTAATGACTTGTTTTGTATTTTAGATATAATTAAACCATATACTTTTATTACTATAGTTAGTAGAATTAATACTGAAAATACTACGGTAAGGCCGGTAAGAAGCACTGTTAAGGCAAGATTCAAAATGACCATCTCCTTATTTAAAAGCTTAATTAGATAATTTTATCTAATTCGAGATTTAAAAGATATACGTTGTGTTTTATATTATAGTTAGATACGACTTGTGGATTTAATTCACCTAAAAAGCCTATATTTTTATCCTTTATTTTAATAACAGCAGATACTCCGGGATGAAAAGTCAAATTTTCACTGTTTTCTTCTATGTGATAGTCTTTTACCTTAATGTTATCCATTAATTCCTCTAAAATTCCCTTGATATCATAAAAGTCATAGTTATCGCCAAACAAACCACATGAAAGTTCAGCTTTTTCTATAATATTATTATCATCATCCAAACTATATTTATTTCCTAATTCAAAAAATTCAAGCTTTTCTTTTGGAGAGTTTGCTATATAATTTAGAGATGATATAAGCACTGATGGCCTTAGGATTTTGTTGCCATCTTGGTTTATACTTATTAACCTATCATTAGGAAAATCCGTTTTGTTAATGTCAAGCCTATCTATGACGGGAGATGTTAAAATCTCGTTAAGGCCTAAAGACGAAACTATACGTTTAATTTCCTCAAATTTTTTATACCTATAGCAAGCACCTTGAAACGGCAATCGTTTTAAAGAAGATGCATTTATATTATCATAACCGTAAAATCTTACGATTTCCCCTGCAATGTCATATATATTATTAAGATCATGTCTATAAGACGGCACAACTAAAATGTGTTCATTTTCAAAGGTACAGCCTATCTTTTTAAGGATCCTTTGCATTTCTTCAAGGCTGAATGATGAATTGAGGAATGAATTTATTTTGTCATAATCAAATTCGATTTTTGTAGGTTTAAGTAGATTGAAGTTACTTTCAATTATAGGTCCTACAAATTCCCCAATATTTAGCATTTGAATGAGTTCACATACCCTTTTTAAAGCTGGTATGCAGTAATTAGAGTCAAGTCCGCTTTCAAATCTGGTTGATTGGTCTGAGGAAAGACTTAACTTTTTCGAAATTGAGTTAATATAATCCTTATCTAAGTTTGAAGCCTCAAATACTACGGTAGTTGAATTACTTGTAAGACAGCCAAATTCACCCCTTGCAATTCCGGGAATAGATAGTATTTTACTTTCATCAGCTAACACAACATTGTCTTCAGTTAATGTTCTGGTAATACCGTCTAAGGTCGTTATTGTTTCATTTGGTTTTGCATATCTCACTTTTAAAGAACCGTTTTCTATAGTCCTATAATCAAATACGTTAATTGGCTGACCGTATTCAAGCATAACATAATTTGTAATGTCTACAATATTATTTACAGGCTTTATATTAGAGTTTACAAGGCGCTCTTGAATCCACTTAGGAGACTGACCAAGCTTTATGTTTTTTACGACAGCAGCGCAATAGTAAGGGCAAACATCAAGGGCTTCATTAGAAATGTTTAAAAGCTCTGAAGCGTTTGAGCTTGAATTATCTACTTTAGGCGAACGTATTCTTAGTAGTTTATCAAACTTTGCGGAGATCTCTCTTGCAAGGCCTATTACACAATTACAATCTGACCTTTTGTTAGGAATATTAATTTCAAAAGTAGTATCGTTAAACCCTAAGGCCTCTTTTATATCTTGACCGATTGTACAATTATTATCTAATATAAAAACTTCGTCTTCGCTTGCAAATGGGTAATCTTTTCGATCAACGCCAAGTTCTTTTATAGAACAAAACATACCAACACTTAAAATATCGCGAATTTTTCCTGCGGTAATTGTTGTATTATCTGCTAAAACTGCTCCGTCGAGTGCGACAGGGACAAGATTTCCTGCCTTGATATTTGTGGCATTTGTAACTATTTGGACAGGCTTATCTTTGCCTACATGGACACTGCAGACAGAGAGTCTGTCAGCATAGGGATGTTCATCAATAAATAATATTCTTCCCACAACTATGTTTTTTAAATTTTCACCTTGTATTTTAAAGTTTTTTATATTAAATCCTATTTTAGCCATGGATTTTATAAAATCTTCTTTAGATATATTGTTAGTCCCAACGAACTCATTTAACCATTTTATCGAAAATTTCATCGATTGATTGCCTCCTAGAATTTCTAAATTATGTGCCAAAAAATTAAGTTAGTTTGTTTATAAGTTTTTCTATATCGATAAATAAAACGAATCCGTTATATTCTTTGGAGTTAATATTGTTGTCCTCTAAATATTTAGGGATAATCATACCATAACTCATTATAGAGTAGAACTCATTATTATCATTTTCCAAACCAACATTTAGGCTTGGGCTCATTATTCCTAAATAATTAGGCCTTGATACTAAGTTTATCTCTTTTGAAAAAAGTGTTGAGAAAAGATCATTAATTAATCCCTTAATCTCCGAAAATTTTAGATTTTTATCAATGATAACTCCTTCTAGAAGATATGATGGTTCAAAAGAGGATTTATTATATAATTTATTTAATGTGACGGCACGCAACGGTAGTTCATTTGCCTTAAAAGGAATAGAGATCGTTTCATTTCCGTCAATGAATGAATTAATAAGCTTTTCTTTGCTTGATTCATAGATTTTGAAGCCATAGCCTAGGAAAAAGGAGTTTATTTTTTCCAAAAGAATGGATTCGGTCGATAACTTGCCTATTTTTCTGCGTCGAGATTTAGCATGAATATCAATTCTATCGTTTTCAATTTTTGTCTTTATTGCAAGTTCACTCAAGAATACTTCCTTATCTTCAAGACTTTTTGATATAAAAGACCTTGTCTCATGAGCTATTTTTCCTATTGCCGGACGATCTTCATCAGGAATATTTTTTATTTCGCTTAATATTAAGGAAATTTTTCCTCCCTTCATTAAATACTTGGCCCTTAATGATTCAAGATCATTTATTGAATTTGTACTTTCAAGTTCGTGCTTGAAATCACTTAAAATCAGTTCCAGTTCCTCTCTCATAATCCACCTCATAAATAAAACATTTTATAATTAATAATCCTATAATAACAGCAAAAGGTATAGTGTTATTAAAAAGCATTTATAATCTATTATTATATCATTCTAACACCCGATTTTCAACACGGGATTTGAAAAATGTAGGTTTATAATATATAAATTTTATCGATGATAATACGTTATAAATGAAATAAGTAATATTATAAAATTATCCTATAAAATTCTCAAATATTATATTTTGGGTGCTTATTTATGTTGCATTTAATAAAGAAGGTATGATAAAATAAAAGTATCGCGCAGATTTATGGAGTGCTTGTATTTTGAAGGGAGCAACTAAATGAAAAAAAAATATGGACGTTTATTAATATTTTTTTCTACTTTTATTATTTTAAATTTTATTATTGTAATTAATATATCAGCTGTCGCTGAACAGGATATTTATTCATACTCCGATAAACAGTCTATATCTTCAAGTGATATAGATGAAAATGCTTATTCTTATACTGATACTGAAGGTGACAGTGAAACTTCTAGCGTATCAAGTAGATCCTCGTATAATTCATCCAAACATTCCGGCGGATATAATCAATACAGTACACCATCTCTTATTTCAGGATTAAATGAAGTGGATGAGCCGGAAATCTCGGATGATGATTGGAAAATTTTAGCTGACAATAAGGCTGGTTCAGATTCTTTTGATTTTATTAAAAATTCAACAGGGTTTGATGCAGATGGATCAAAGTGGATGATGTATTTAGGTTTTACCCTTATAGGACTTTCTTTTATAGGTGTTGTTTATTTGATTATTGACCATATTAAATATAAGAAGAGAGAAAAGCTTGAGCGCTCCAAAATAAGGCATAAGATCAATAGGGTCCCGCATAAGGTAGCAAAACAAGACACTCAAAGCTTAGATGTATACCGTAATATAAAAAATCAATCAAATAAAAGGTCGAATTTTAAGGAAAAGTCAGATTGGGACGATTTCTTTAAAAACCAATAAAACTATAAAGTGATTTTTAAATTTGCAATCGACATTTGTTATGTTGGTTGTAAATTTTTTTATTAATATTATAAAAGGTTTTGGGAAATATATCTTGGTCAAATAATTTTAGGGGGTAAATTTTTTGAATCAAGATGATATCCGTTTGCTAAAGGATATATATAAAGTTTCTCAAACAGGAATATACGCAAATAAGATTATTATTAATAAATCTAAAAATGATATACTGAAGCAACACGCAAAAGTGCAGTATGAAAATTATTGCAGATCTGCAAAGGAAAGTTCTTTTATGCTTAAAGACTGTGGAGCAGTTGAAGAGGATGCAGGCTATCTTTATATGCTCTCGTCATTTGGAAAAATAAAACCTAAGGACATACCAAACAAAAGCTTAAGTGAGATATCTGCAATGATAATAAGTAAAAGCATGAGTGATATAGAGGAGATTTCACAAAAAATAGATAGCTATAGAAACATTAATGATAAGACGAGGGATTTTGCTAATAATTTTATCAATACCCAAAGAGATTTAATAAAGTCAATTAAATAAATTAGTAAATCTTAATAGTGAAAATTTGTTATAAACATAAAATATCGTTTTTGCAGCCCCAAATTTAAGATAATTTTATCGACAAAACTAAAAGCATTAGATATAATAAAATTATCTATATAATGGTAAATACTTTAAGGAGTGGATCTAATTGCTTAATTCGTATTGGAAACAATTTAAAAGTGGGACAGATATAAGGGGTGTAGCTTCAAGCGGAGTTGAAAATGAAGAAATAAATCTTTCGGATGAAGTTATTTTTAAAATAGCTTTGGGTTTTGTATCATGGCTTTGTAAACGTCAAAGTAAGGAAGCAAGTGATATAAGTATATCTATAGGACATGATTCTAGGATATCTGCAAATAGGATAAAAGATGTATTGATTAGTTCTATAAGGTCAGTAGGGACAAATATATATGATTGTGACCTAGCTTCAACACCTGCAATGTTTATGTCTATATTAGACCTAAAATGTGATGCGGCTATTGAAATTACTGCAAGCCATCATCCCTTTAATAGAAACGGGTTAAAATTTTTTGTGGAGTCCGGCGCTTTAGATTCAAAGGACATTGAGGAAATTTTGGAGTATGCTCAAAACGAGGAATTTCCTAAAAAGTCTTCATGCGGCAAATTAGAGCAAGTGGATTATATGAAAAGTTATGCTAAACATCTAAGAAATATAATATGCAAAGGTGTTAATGCCGAAAATTATGATAAACCTCTCCAAGATTTAAAAATTGTAGTAGATGCGGGAAATGGTGTAGGAGGATTCTATGCAAGAGAGGTTTTAGAGCCTTTAGGAGCAAACATAAGCGGCAGCCAATTTTTAGAACCTGACGGATATTTTCCAAATCATATACCAAACCCGGAAAATAAAGAAGCTATAGAAGCTATTAGAAATGCTACGCTTAAAAATAAGGCAGATTTGGGAGTTATATTCGACACTGATGTAGACAGGGCCGGGGCAGTTGACTCAAGCGGTATCGAAATTGCAAGGAATACTTTGGTAGCAGTTTGTGCGGCAATTGCATTAGAGGGTAATGACGGCGGAACTGTAGTAACTGATTCAATAACCTCAAGTGGTGTAAAATATTTTATAGAGGAAATATTAAAGGGAAAACATCATAGATTTAAAAGAGGCTATAAAAATGTTATTAATGAAGCAAGAAGGCTGAACCAAGAGGGTATAAACTGTCCATTAGCTATCGAAACATCAGGTCATGCTGCTTTGAGGGAGAATTATTTTCTTGATGATGGAGCATATCTTATTACAAAGATTATTATTAAATTTGTAAAGTTGAAAAAGTCAAATAAATCGCTTTTAGATATTATTAATAAGCTTCCACAACCTAAGGACAGCATAGAGATTAGATTGCCTATTTTAGATGCTGATTTTAAAGTAAGAGGTCAAGAAATAATAGATAAGCTAAGTGAAAGCGTAGCTTCTAAAGATGAATTTAAGATAAATGATGATAATTATGAAGGAATTAGAGCCTCGTTTAATAAAGGAGATAATACGGGCTGGTTTTTACTTAGACTTAGTGTGCATGACCCTATAATGCCCTTAAATGTAGAAAGTGAAAAAGCATTTGGTGTAAAAGAAATCTTATTGGAGCTTTACAATATACTTAAAGCAGAAAAGGGTATCGATATCTCAAGAATTGAAGAATATATTAAGTCTCATGATGAATTAAAAGCCTAATATGTAAATATATAATATTAGTCCATATTTCTCCTGACTTGATTGACAATCAATTTAAAGGCTGATATACTTTTTTATAATTAAAAACACTAAAAACAGCATTGTATTGCTAGAATACGCCATTTTATTTTAAGTGATTTAATTAAATATATATGTGAATTTTTTGGGGGTAATGTTTTGAAAATAGGTTTAGATATAGGTTCCACTACTATAAAGTGTGTAGTTTTAGATGAAAATAATCAAATTTTACATAAGTCTTATCAACGTCATTATTCCCGAATTGTCGAAAAAGCAGGCGATATTTTAAATGAAATAGTATTGAAATTTCCGCAGGCTAAGAATGCTAAGATTGCAATATCAGGATCGGCAGGTATGGGTATTGCTCAAAGTGCGGGTATAAGCTTTATACAAGAAGTATATGCTACAAGAGTGGCTGCTAAAAAATTTATAGGGGATACTGATGTAATAATAGAGCTTGGTGGTGAGGATGCTAAAATATTGTTTATGTCAGGTTCGACTGAAGTTAGGATGAATGGCTCTTGTGCTGGGGGTACCGGCGCATTTATCGATCAAATGGCGACTTTGCTTGGCACACCTATAGATGAAATAAACGAACTTTCTAAAAATCATGAAAAGGTATATACAATAGCATCAAGATGTGGTGTGTTTGCTAAGACTGATATACAGCCTCTTTTAAATCAAGGTGCAAAAAAAGAAGACTTAGCTGCCAGCATATTTTATGCCGTTGCAAACCAAACTATAGCAGGACTTGCTCAAGGAAGAGAAATAAGTGGGAAGGTTGTTTATTTAGGTGGACCGCTTACATTTTTATCAGAGCTTAGAAAGTGCTTTGATGATACACTAAAGACTAAAGGAATTTTCCCGGAAAATTCATTATATTTTGTGTCTTTAGGAGCAGCACTTTGTGCAGATAAAGTCTTTAATATAGATTGTCTAATAAAGGATATAGCAAATTATAAGGGCTCAATGGATTTTGCAAGTCATGAACCTCTATTTAAAAGTCAAGAAGAATATGAAGCCTTTAAATCAAGACACAAAAAGGCCAAGGTTAAAGAAGGCGAACTTCAAGATTATAAAAAGGAAGTTTATATAGGAATAGATGCCGGTTCAACTACTGTAAAGGCTGTGGTTATGGGAGAGGATAATGAGCTTTTATACCAAAATTATCGTCAAAATAACGGTAATCCAATACCTATTGTTAAGGACTTTTTAAATGATATATATTCTATAAATCCTTCTATAAATGTTAAGGCTGCAGCTGCAACGGGCTATGGCGAGGAAATGATAAAAAATGCCTTCAATATAGATTTTGGAGTTGTTGAGACTATAGCTCACTTTACAGCGGCAAAGGAATTTTTGCCTGATGTGGAGTTTGTAATAGACATAGGCGGGCAAGATATTAAATGCTTTAAGATACATAATAAAACGGTTGACAACATATTTTTAAATGAGGCTTGTTCATCGGGATGTGGGTCATTTTTACAAACATTTGCCAATGCTTTAGGATATTCAATTGAAGAATTTTCAAAATTGGGCATTTTAGCAAAACGTCCTGTTGACCTAGGTTCGAGATGTACGGTGTTTATGAACTCTTCTGTAAAACAAGCTCAAAAAGATGGTGCTACCATAGAAGATATATCCGCAGGACTTTCTTTAAGCGTTGTAAAAAATGCTCTTTATAAGGTTATAAGGGTTTCTTCTCCTGAAGAACTTGGTAGAAAAATCGTTGTGCAGGGCGGTACATTTTTAAATGATGCTGTTTTGAGAGCATTTGAATCAGAACTTAAAACAAATGTTGTAAGGCCCAATATATCGGGACTTATGGGAGCCTATGGGGCAGCTTTATATGCAAAAGAGCAGTCAAACGAAAATGAAAAAAGTTCTATAATTACAAAAGAGGAACTTGGAAATTTCACTCATGAAATTAAGGCTGTAAATTGTAATGGATGCAGTAACCATTGCAGGCTTACAATAAATAAGTTTCAAGAGGGAAGAAGATATATAGGCGGAAACCGCTGCGAAAAACCTATTACAAACAGTGAGTCTGATGATTCTTTGAATATGTATAGCTTTAAACTTAAAGAGCTTGAGAAATATAAAAGTGTTAAAGGTCATAAAGGAGTTATAGGCATACCTATGGCGCTTAATATGTACGAACTTTTGCCATTTTGGTCTACACTTTTTAGAGAGCTCGGCTTTTCAATTGAGACCTCTCCATTTTCCAATAGAGAGCTTTATATAGAGGGGCAAAATACAATACCATCCGATACAGTTTGCTTCCCTGCAAAATTGGTGCATGGTCATATAAAATATCTATTGGATAAGAATGTAGATGTTATATTTTACCCATGTATGTCTTATAATTTTGACGAGAAGTTGGGAGATAATCATTATAACTGTCCTGTAGTTGCGTATTATTCTGAGGTAATAGGTGCAAATGTTAAGGAAGTTAAGGAACCCAACTTTATAAATGATTATGTGGGTATACATAGAAAAAAAGATTTCCCTTATAAATTTCATGAGATACTTCTTAGGTATTTTAACGATATCACTATTTTAGATGTTAAAAGGGCTGCTGATTTAGCATATAAGGAGTATGAAAGCTATATTAATAAGGTTCATGATAAGGGCAAAGAAATAATTAAAAAGGCCAGAAAAGCAGGAAAACATATTATTGTATTGTCAGGAAGGCCGTATCATATTGATCCGGAGATAAATCACGGCATAGATAAGCTTATAACAAATTTTGGTGTTGCATTGATATCAGAAGATGTCGTGAGCAGGTATGTAAATAAACTTTCAGTGGCAGTTTTAAATCAATGGACTTATCATTCACGGCTTTATGCGGCAGCGGAATATGTTAAATCTCAAAAAGATATGGATCTTATACAATTAGTATCGTTTGGATGCGGTGTAGATGCAATTACAACTGATGAGGTAAGGTCGATACTAGAAAAGGACGGAAAAATATACACTCAAATTAAAATAGATGAAATTACAAATTTGGGTGCAGTGAAAATAAGAATACGCAGCTTGCTTTCTGCGATTGAGCAGCAAAAAAGAGAGGTGAAAAAGCATGAGCGAATTAAAGTATGATAAAAACGGCCGCCTTCTTTTTACTAAGCAAATGAAGAAGGAGTATACAATATTATTGCCAATGATGGCGCCTATTCACTTTAATTTAATTAAGAATGTTTTTGATATGTATGGCTACAATACTGTCCTTTTAGATACGGAAGGTCCTAATATTGCTCAAGTAGGACTTAAGTATGTCCATAATGATACGTGCTATCCTGCGCTTTTAGTTATAGGGCAGTTTATAGATGCTTTACAAAGCGGCAAGTATGATGTGAATAAAACTGCATTAATGATAACCCAAACGGGTGGAGGATGCAGGGCTTCTAACTATATTCATTTGCTAAGAAAAGCATTAAAGGCCGCAGGATTTCCTCAAGTGCCGGTTATATCGCTTAATCTTTCCGGGCTTGAGAAGAACAGTGGTTTTAAATTGACTTTGCCAATGCTAAGAAGGATAATAGCGGGCCTTGTGTACGGCGATGTACTTATGTGTTTGAAAAACCAAGTTATACCTTACGAAAAAAATAAGGGTGCATCGAATGGTATGGTTTCAAATTGGATTGGGCTATTGACATCTCAATTTAAAAACGGCAGAGGTTTTTCCAACAAAGATATAAAACAAAATCTAAATGATATATGTAAGGACTTTTCAAGCATATCTATAATTCCAAAAAGAAAGGTTAAGGTTGGAATAGTAGGCGAAATATATGTTAAGTATTCAAGCTTGGGCAATAATGGACTTGAAAATTTCTTAAGAGAAGAAGATTGCGAAGTTTGTGTGCCGGGCATTATGTCGTTTGCGCTTTTTAAAGTTGACAATAGACTTGAGGATATTAAACTTTATGGCGGAAGCAGGATAAAGTATGATGTTGTAAATGCTTTAATGAAATACCTTACAAAGATGGAGACAATAATGATAGACACTATCAAGTCATATCCTTGCTTTATGCCTCCATCATCATATAAACATACAAAATCGCTTGTAAAAGGTGTAATTGGTTATGGAAATAAGATGGGAGAGGGCTGGCTTTTAACAGCAGAGATGCTTGAACTTACAAAGGCTGGATATGAAAATATTGTATGTACTCAACCGTTTGGTTGCCTTCCTAACCATATATGCGGCAAAGGAATGATTAGAAGAATAAAAGAAGTAGACCAAAGGGCAAATATAGTGGCTATAGATTATGATCCCGGTTCACCTAAGGTAAACCAAGAAAATAGAATTAAACTAATGCTAAGTATTGCAAAAGAGAAGCTTACTGATTATAATAAAGATTTAGGTGCTAAAAATGGTTTAGTAGAGGATGCTGACAAAATCAATTTAGAGAGCAACTCAAAACTGGCCTTTGAAGGGAAATAATTTATGTAATTTGGTCATAACAAGGTAAAAATAAGAAATATATAAAGTAAATTAATTTTGGCGATGAAATTTAAATTTAGGTGTGTAAATGATTGTGACCCTAGATAACTCTACCAATAGCTAATTTATATAAGTATATTTTGGATTATAAAGGGGTTTATAGTCAATTTGTTTAGTTTGAAAAATGGTGTAAAGTGGCATTATGATAATGGAAATGTAGAAAAGGCGATTCAAAATCTTTATCTTGCGGAGCATCAAGCAAAGCAAGTAGACTTGAAATTTGATTACTTTTATGGTAAAGGTGGCATAGGAAGTATTTATACACCAAACGAAAAGAGAGACTATTCTCAATATATGATGAATATGGCGTATGAATATTGTAAAAATGGGGATATTTCTTCAAATAATAGGGATAGAATTTTAGATTTATATTATATTGCAAGTAGGGCAAACGACCTTTTATCTAATAGAGATAATCATCAAAGTGGGATTCCGACATTAAAAAATTTGGACGCAAATTTGGAAATTAATAAACGTAGAAATGTCTATCCACATGTTAGAAATACGGTGGAATCATATTTTAAACAATTATTTGAAAAAAATGATTTTTGTATGATGGTGCCGGGTGATATTGGAGTGTTGTCAAGTATAGCTAGGGAACACTTTAAAAATCGTTTTGAGACTTTTGCTAATGATGGGCAGGACGAGTATAGCTTGAGAGCGAGACTGGCTAAAAGTATGTTTGGCTGTAGCTCATCTATAGATTCAATAGATAGGGAAAAGTATGGCTTTTTAAACTGTGGGTGTAGTTACGAAGCTTTATCAAGTTATGGGAGTATAATGTTTACTTTTAAAAAAGATAGAGTAAAAGACAGAACCACATTTACCTATGGAGACAGTTTTTGTCAAGGCAAAAAGGTAATTGCAAGTAAAGTAACTGATCCTAAGGTAGAATCTATAAAAAACAGTGCATTAAGTAGTTTATATAATAGTATAGTTCGAAAATTTGGAGAAGATTCATCGGGACTGGAACCAGGTGAAATTGCGCAAGAGGTTGATCAATACATAGAACTTCAATATCATGGGGAGTTAACTATACGTGATGTTGAAAAAGTAAATGTTGGACTCTGTGGAGATCCAAATGCGGCATCCAACGTTATTAGAAATATTTTACCAAGCAATATCAAGATAGAAACGCAAGCACCAAACTTAAGTGAGGATTCAAGTGACGTAGAATCTGTTATACATATGGTTTCAGGAGAAAGTTCTTCCTATGATTATGTCGGCATGGGGGACGGTTTATTATCTTGGTTTTGATAATATAAATTTTTAATTGATATATGGATAAACTTAAACACAACTGAAAATAATAAAAGGTATCAAGACTATAAGCAAAAGCGGTGTAGCAATGATACCTATTATATTATATGGAAAAGAAACTGAAACAAGTGTGGATAAGGTGCTAAACAGGGTATGTGATTCTCTAAGGAAAATAAATAAGAATAAGAAACTTTGTATTTTTCAATATGATGAATGTAATATTGAAAATTTTAAAAATTCAAAGGGTATTTTTGTTTTCAAAGGTTCCTTGGGGTTCAAGAAAGATGTTGTGATTCCTAAGGAATTTATTACGGTTGTTTCGGCAAACAACCGCAATGCTGCAAGAATACTTAGAAAAACGGATGTTTTTGCTATAACTTGTGGTACGTCACCAAAGGATACAATGAGTATATCGAGTCTTGACTATTTAAATGCTGTTGTTAGTTTGCAAAGAATAATTAGAAGCATAGATGGCGAGGTAATTGAACCTCAAGATTTTATTGTTCGTCTTAAAGAAGAAACAGCAATTTATCCTCTTTTAACGGCTTTAACCGTGTTTGTGCTTTGCAATAAGGATAAAAATGAAAATATAATAAGCTTTTAGCCTTTATAGGATTTTAGAATAATAAACTAACTGAATTTACTATAAAGCATAGAGCTATACCTATAACCGTTGGTAATAAAAATGAGACTAAGGTCCATTTTATACTTTCGGTTTCTTTTTTTATCGTAAAACAAGTGGTTCCGCATGGGAAGTGGAATAGGCAGAAAAGCATGGTACATATAGCAGTGGTAAATGTCCAGCCATTGTCGACCAATAGTGTCCTTAGTGATTCTAAATTATCTAATTCCATTATGCTTCCTGTACACATATAACTCATTATTATTATTGGTATTACTATTTCATTGGCAGGAAAACCTAGGATAAAGGCCATTAATATTACGCCATCAAGACCTAAGAGTTTTGCAAATGGGTCTAAAAAGCTGGTACAATGTTTTAATATGCTCATATCTCCTATTGCTATATTTGACATAAGAAATATAATAAGTCCTGCGGGTGCTGCTACCATCACAGCTCTGCCTAACACAAATAATGCCCTATCCAATAAGGATCTTACTATAACCTTACCTATTTGGGGCCTTCTATATGGAGGAAGCTCCAATACAAAAGATGACGGCATACCCTTTAATATGGTTTTAGACAAGAGCTTTGATACTAGAAGTGTCATTATTACACCTAATACTATAACAAGTGTAAGGATAACAGCTGAGAATAAAGACTGTATGGGGGATATTACAGAACCTATAAAAAACATAGTGATAATGGAAATTAGTGTTGGAAACCTTCCATTACATGGTACAAAGTTGTTAGTGAGTATTGCGATTAGTCGTTCCCTTTTTGAATCTATGATTCTGCATCCTATAACTCCACAAGCGTTGCAGCCGAATCCCATAGCCATTGTTAATGCTTGCTTACCGTGGGCGCAAGCTTTTTTGAAATATTTATCCATATTAAAGGCAATTCTTGGAAGATATCCCGAATCCTCAAGTAAGGTGAAAAGAGGAAAGAAAATGGCCATAGGTGGCAGCATTACGGATACAACCCAGGCTACGGTTCTATATACTCCAAGAACTATCATATTGTTGATCCATAATGGCATGTTTATGTAATTAAAAAATTCATATAATTTATCTTGAAACCAAAACAAACCCAGTGCAAGTAGGTCAGATGGATAATTGGCACCTGCTATTGTAATCCAAAATATAAGGCCAAAAAGGAGTATCATAACGGGTACACCTGTTGACTTAGAGGTTAGTATTTTATCTAATTTTCTATCTTTTGAATTGTATTGATTGTTTTCTATAAAAACACATTTTTTATAAATTTCCTCGCTTCTGCTGATTATTTTAAATACTATTTTATCCCTTATGGTTTCTTTGCTTATGTTCTCCTGATTTAACATATTATATATTCTATCAAGAGTTGTTAATATTTCATTGTTTTCTAAAATATCAAATCCAAGATAATTTTTGAGCGAGTTTTTTAGTGATTCATCTATATCTAAAAGTTTGATACTAAGCCAACGGGAATCTATTTTGTCCTTTACAATGTCTTTTACTATAGGCTCTAAAGTGCTTATTGATTTTTCAATTATATTATCATATTTTGTTGGAGAAAAATATGTTTTTGTTTCATTAAAGGATATCTTATCGATGGCTTCAATTAGTTCATTCAATCCCTCCCTTGATCTTGCGCTTGTTCCTATAACGGGTACACCTAAATATAAGGAGAGCTCATCCAAATCTATTTTCATTTTTTTCTTTCTAGCTTCATCTAAGAGATTAACACATACTACTACATTTTGGTTGATTTCCAGTATTTGCAGTACAAGATTAAGGTTTCTTTCAAGGCAAGTAGCGTCAGTTACCACTACAATAGAATCAGGAGAATCAAAACAAATAAAATCCCTTGCGATTTCTTCTTCGACTGAACTTGATAAAATAGAGTAAGTTCCCGGCAAATCGACCAATATAAAGTTTTTATTATTGTAAGTATACTTACCTTGGGCATTGGTAACGGTTTTACCCGGCCAATTTCCGGTGTGTTGGTTAAGCCCAGTAAGTTCATTGAATACTGTACTTTTCCCAACATTTGGGTTTCCTGCTAATGCTATAACCTTATCTTGGGGAGTGACTTTATCTATTTTAAGTTTAGAAGAATCAACATTAATCCCTGTTGATTTATTAGTAAGCCCCATGATTATCAACTCCATTTCGTTTTGATATAAAAATATCGAAATATGGTAATTAAACTTTATGCTAGGTTTATCTACCATATTCCGAATAGAAGCTTAAAAATTTATTTTATTGAATATTTACCTTAACTTTATTAGCGTCCTCGTCCCTTAAAGCTATAACTGCGCCTCTTATGAAATATGCGATAGGATCTCCTGATGGGCTCCTTTGTAAAGCTTCTATGGTTGTACCTTGTACTACTCCTAGGTCTAACATACGGCGGCGTTCTATCCCACTTGATAAGAGTGCAGTTACAACGCCTTTCTTGCCAATTGGCAATTTATTCAAAGAAAGGATTCTATTCATAAAGCATTCTCCTTGATGTTTTAAAAGTTTGTATAAGTTAAAGTCAGTCTTTTATGATAATATATGCATAAGCACTCATTTGTGTTAAAATATATTACATTAAAATATTTAGTGGAAGGGTTAATTTGATGAGAAAATATTTAAGACATAGGCCTAAAAGAAAATTATCACATAAAAAATCAAGCGAATCTGATTTAGAACCTACACCTATAGAAAGTATAGCTCCCGTAACAAGGAAGAAAATTGATTATGATAATGTCGTCCCTAAATTGATTTTAAAAAATAATGTTAATAATTCTGCAGAGAACGGTAATAAGAGAGTAAGGTTTAATGATAATGTGGAGGAGTTTCCTTCTACGGATTTGAATGGGGCAAGTTATACAGCCTCATTAAGTGGAGGAAGGCTACACTTAGATGATAACTTCCCAGAGAATGAAGGTTCATCACTTGAAAGCTTAAATAGGGAAACAAGAAAAACTAAAAAACCGCAGGTTAACATGAGAAAGATAGATGATGAGATAACATGGAATGTTATAGTTGAATTAAATCAAGCAGGTGTTATATCAGATAAATTGGCAACTATGTTGTATAATCCTAAGGTTAGCACAACGTATAAGTTGGCAGTATGTAAAAAGTTTATAGAGGTCAAGGGGCATGATAATGAAATGCAGCCATTAATTAAATATTATACATATAAAATGCATGTTCTAAGGGACATATATAAAAGGAACAGCGAGGAAAAATATATTTATGACAGGAATCAAATTCTTAGATATATTAGTGGTAATGATGATAGTATTATAAATAGTATATTAGGTGAATTCTATAATGAAAGTGATAGGGATACTTTTTCCATAGGTGATAATATTATGTCAATTATATCGACATTAGAAGGAATATTGCAATTAAAAGATCAATTTGAAGAGTATTATAAGAATGATAGTGAATTGATAGAAGCGGTATCAAAGTATGCGGAAATTCTTTGCTCGATAATGATTGAAGAAAAAAATGAGGGGACGTTTAACAATTGTATAATTCAAGATATAGATAATATAATTGAAATATGTAGAGGATTAACGTAAATATAAATAATATAAAACTATAAAAGTAGTTTAGTTATTTAGGTTTTGTGAATATTAATAGTGATAAGCTTGATTTTAGTTAATAATAGTGTTATAATCAATAAATTATATCATTTAAAAGTTGTGGGAGTTTTATGCATCAAGAGAAAGTTGAGGAAAATAAAAGCAGTACATATTTAAACCTGGGTTATGGTGATATTGATCAGATTAGACCAATACCTATCCAGGAAACAAATTTACCTATTGTAAGAAATCATATTGACTATCAGTCTGCAAGGCCTAATAAAATATTAAAGACAGCAGGTGATTTCAACAAAGGGCCTGATATTAAAAGGACACTTAGATTTGCGGATAAAGTAGAGGTTATACCAAGGCTTAACCTTGGTGAGGTAGGATATAGAGTCCAAGGATTCAACGGAACATACCAATTATATGATCAGAGTAGGGAGCATGTGGCTGAAACAGAACCACTTCAGCTTGAAAAAAATAAAAAGAAGTGGTCGCTTGTATATGAGTTTGAGGATGCCTTGTATAATATGAAAATAATATGTTTGAAATTGTTTGATCCAAATGCAAGTGTGAATGAAAAATTGAAAGAGTTATCGAAAATACAAGCACAGTATCCTTATTTTTACGCTAATAAACCAGAGCTTTTTGAAGCTTATAGACAATACATACAAAAAACGCATAGATATATTCGTGGAACAATAAAGTCTCAAGACATTGTTGATAAATTAGATGATTTATTAACAAAATTCGATATAGTTTGTATGAGTGTTCAAAATCTTAATAAGGAGGAATTCGTCCCTAAAAAAATACTGGATGATGTTTGGGATACACTTAACGGTTTAAGAGATTTAAAAAGAAGGTGGGGCTACCTAGATGACCTGAACTTTGATGATAATCAAAAGTCATCTCTTAAAAAGATTAAGGATATCATTAGTAAAAATAGGGAAGATATTGAATATTGTATTTCAAGTTTAAAGGAATATTTGAGTAGTATACATGAGATAGATAAAAATTGTTATGAAAAATTACAGTCAGAGGCATTTAAAGAGTTTGACTCTATGAATATTGGTATTGGGCATGATTTTACATGTGATGATGCACTTAAGGCATACGGCATAATACAAAATATTGCAGGTATACGTAAACGTGTTGCAAAGAAATATAGGATGTGCATTGAAAGGAATATGGAATTTGGTTATTTATATGCGCATTGGGATAAATATGTTAATGAACTTAACTCAAGACTAAAAATGGTGCAACGTAAAACGATCTTTAATTATGTAGGAGAACAGGGTAAATTCGGTAGAGAAAGAGGAAATGAGAACTTAGGTAATAATGAGAATAAAACTGGAATAGAACTTCTTAAATCTATACAATATGTTGAAAGTCGATTACAAAAAATAAATTACATAATTAAAAGATATCCAATGAACTTAGAAGATAAAAATGAAGATGCATATTGGAAGAATCAGGTAAATCGTTATTTGAAAATTCGTGATAATTTATTAGAATTGGAATGGGAACATTATAAAAAACAAAAAGATAATTATATAAATTATGAAAGATTGTTTAATGAATGCTTAGGTAAAAAGATTGGACTTATGAGATTGGGTATTATGAGGAATACTATTATATATTCAATAAGCAGGATACAAAAATTATTCCCTAATGTATTGAGTTCAAATAATGAGGAAAATGAGTTTTGGAAAAGCCAAGAAAAGAAGTATTTGGGAAAATAAATAATACATAATATCAGTTCTTAGATAAATAAAACTTAAATATAAATAAAAAAGCCCTCGGCAAAATAGCCGAGGGTTATCATTATTTATTTACAGTTTCTTTAAAAGTTTTGCTAACCTTAAAAGCTGGGCATTTTGATGCAGGAATTGTAATAGCTTGACGTGTAATAGGGTTATGACCTTGCCTTTCAGGTCTGGATCTTAATTCAAATGTTCCAAATCCTACTAGTTGAACCTTTTGGTCATTAGCAACTGCGTCTGTTACTGATTCAATAAACGCTGATAGAGCTTTTTCTGTATCTTTTTTTGTTAGTCCACTTCTTTCGGACATATCTGAAATTAATTCTGTTCTATTCATTGTATTCCTCCATACTTTTAATAATCTATTAACAGGTAATAAAATACCGATTAATCATTAAAAAATTCTATATGTATTTATTTAGTAAAATTAAGACCTTTGTAAAGTATGATACATCAATATTGAGGTTTTGTCAATTGATTTATGATAAATTCAGGCATTGTTATTTGTCTTTGAGTGAATAATATAGTATAAACAAATTGCATTTTGAGATTTTCTTGAATATTATAGTATATCGTGTTAAAATTAAAGAATTAAAGTTTATTTTTGGGGGTTTTGCATTTGTCTAAAACTTTGGATAATGTTTTGTTGTTTGAGCAAACTGAATATATAAAGCTGGTTAATGAAATTATACATTTAAAATATCAAAAAGACAGACCTTTAGCATTTATTAGGACCTATGGTTGTCAGCAAAATGTGGCAGACGGTGAAAAGATTAAGGGTATGCTTTTTGATATGGGGTATGGCTTTACTGAAAATCAAGAAGAAGCTGATTTTATTTTGTTTAATACATGTGCTATAAGGGAGCATGCTGAAGATAGAGTTTTTGGCAATGTGGGGGCGTTAAAGGCTCTTAAAAAGAGAAGGCCTTCAACATTAATAGCTCTTTGCGGGTGTATGATGGAACAGGAGAGAGTTGTTGAAAGGATAAGAAACAGTTTTCCTTTTGTGGGCCTTATTTTCGGCACTAATTCATTGAAAAATTTTCCTAAGCTTTTGTATAATGCATTGTCAAAAGAGAAACGTATAGTTGAAAGCGGTATAGAAGATATGTCGATTACTGAGGGAATTCCTACAAGGCGTGACGGAAAAATAAAGGCGTGGCTTCCTATAATGTATGGATGCAATAATTTTTGCTCTTATTGTATAGTGCCATATGTAAGAGGAAGGGAAAAAAGCCGTAGGCCAGATGATATAATTAAAGAAGCAAAAGAAATAATAAGTATGGGGTATAAAGAGATTACTTTGCTAGGTCAGAATGTAAACTCATACGGCAAAAATTTGGAGCGAAAAATCAATTTTTCCGAGCTTTTAAGGGAAATTGATAAAATTGAAGGTGATTATTGGATACGCTTTATGACTTCACATCCAAAAGATGCGACAAAGGAGCTTATCGATACTATAGCTAATAGCAAACATATTTGTCATCAGCTTCATTTACCTGTCCAATCTGGGAATAATCGTGTATTAAAGGAAATGAATAGAAAATACACAAGAGAAAAATATCTTGAAATAATAGAGTATGCTAAACAAAAAATTGATGATATTACATTTACAAGTGATATTATAGTAGGTTTCCCATCGGAAACATATGAGGAGTTTTTAGACACAGTAAGCCTTATTAAAGAAGTAAAGTACTCGTCTTTATTTACGTTTATTTATTCTAGAAGGCCGTCAACTCCCGCAGCAGAAATGGAGGACCCTATTCCTTATGAAGAAAAATCAAAGTGGTTTAGGGAGCTTTTGGATGAACAAGAGACGATTTCCTCTTCAATATGCAATTCTATGGTAGGAAAGACTTATAGGGTACTTTTTGACGGCAAGAATCCAAAGAATAACTTGTTAACTTCAAGAACCCAAGGAAACATAATAGTAGAGGTGCCGGCAGATGAAAGTTATATAGGAACTTTTGCTAATGTGGAAATAACGAGCGCCGGCAATTATATAGTAAAAGGTAAATTAATATAAAAAATTATGAGGAGAATGTAAAATGGATATTATAGAACTAGCAAGAGAAATAGGAAGAAAACTTCAAGAGGACAAAAGCTATTTGAATTTACAAATAGCTCAACAAAACAGTGACGAAGATAAAGAACTTCAAGAGCTTATTGGTGAGTTCAACCTAAAGAGAATGGCAATAAATAATGAAGCAACAAAAGAAGAAAGAGACAGCAAAAAAATTGAAGAATTAAATAATCAAATAAGAGAACTTTATTCATCGATAATGAAAAACGAAAGAATGGTTGCTTATAATATAGCAAAGAATGAATTTGATCATATTGTAAAAAGAGTTAACGCTATAATTATGCAATCAGCTTCAGGTGAAGACCCAAATACTGCCGACCTTGAAGAATCCGGATGCGAAGGAAATTGTTCGGGCTGCAGCGGTTGCCATTAATAGATAATTATAATATAAGGAATGATAATATGGTTGGACTTTCTCCTATGATGCAACAATACTTGCAGGTTAAAGAAAAATATAAGGATACAATCCTATTCTTTCGTCTTGGAGATTTTTATGAAATGTTTTTTGAGGATGCTAAGACGGCATCCAAAGAACTTGAACTTACTTTAACGTCAAAAGATTGCGGTAAAAAAGAAAGAGCTCCAATGTGTGGTGTACCTTATCACAGCAGTGAGGGATATATCGCAAGGCTTGTTGAAAAAGGATATAAGGTCGCTATTTGCGAACAACTGGAAAGTGCCGCAGCATCAAAGGGTATAGTAAAAAGGGATGTTATAAGAGTTATTACCCCCGGAACAGTACTCGAAAGTTCTATGCTTGATGCTTCTAAAAATAATTTTATATCTTCAATGTTTTTGGCTAACGAAAAAGTTGGTGTATGTTTTTGTGACATTTCTACGGGAGAACTTTACGCTACTGAATTTTCGGATGATCAAGTAAATCAAAAGCTCAAAAATGAACTTTCAAGATTTTCACCAAAGGAGATATTGATTGGCGGAGACGTCGAGAAACTTAAAAATCTATCATCTTTTATACAAGACAAGTTGTTTTCAAGTGTAGAAATGCTTGATGATTCTGAGTTTGATTATGAAATTTCTAAAACTACTATATTAAATCATTTTAAAAAGGAAACTTTAAAGGACATAAACTTAGAGAATAAAAGTATAATTATATCAAGTTTAGGTGCACTTCTTAGATATTTGGGGAACACTCAAAAAAAGGGTCTCGAAAGAATAAATGCAATAGAGATATATAATGACTCTAACTTTATGATGCTTGATTTTAATACAAGAAGAAATTTAGAGTTAACCAAGACAATGAGAGACGGCGAAAAGAGAGGGTCTCTTCTTTGGGTTATAGATAAAACAAAAACCGCTATGGGAAAAAGATTACTAAGATTATGGATTGAACAACCTCTTTTAAGTTCCGTAAAAATCAACAAAAGGCAAAATGCAGTAAGAGAATTATATTCTAATATAATATTAAGAAGCTCTATTATAGACAACTTGTTTGGAATATCAGATCTTGAAAGACTTATGACAAGAATAATATACGGTTCAGCCAATGCAAGGGATCTAAAATCATTAGAGGCAACATTAAGTAAGCTTCCCAGGTTGAAAAAGCATTTAAAGGATGTTAAGTCTGCATATCTTAGACATATAAATGAGTCAATTGATACTATGGAAGATATAAGGGATCTAATTGAAAATTCGATTGTTGATGAGCCTCCGTTTTCAATAAGAGAGGGCGGCATAATCAAGAAGGGCTACAATAAAGAAATTGATGAACTTCAAAATGATATGAATAACTCTAAAACAATTTTAGCTAATATAGAGGCAGAGGAAAGAAAAAAGACGGGTATTCCTAAGTTAAAGGTGTCCTATAACAGGATTGCGGGATATTATATTGAGGTTACCAATTCATATAAAAATAAAGTTCCCGATGAGTATATAAGAAAGCAAACGCTTTCTAATTCCGAAAGGTACATAACTAAAGAATTAAAGGATCTCGAAGGAAGAATTCTTGGGGCTAAAGATAAGGTTATAGAACTTGAATATCAACTTTTTAATAAAATAAGAGAAGCTATTGCCATAGAACTTCCAAGGATACAAAGAGCGGCTAAAGCGATTGCACATCTTGATGTCTTTGCTTCACTTGCAAATGTTGCTGCTACTAATAAGTATGTTTGCCCCTTAGTGAATACAAGCGGCAAAATCATAATAAAGGACGGCAGGCATCCTGTTGTTGAAGAACTTCAAAAAAATACTCCATTTGTTCCAAATGATGTTATGCTTGATAAGGACGACAACCGTATGGCTATTATTACAGGCCCTAATATGGCGGGAAAGTCTACATATATGCGTCAAACGGCGATAATTACGTTGATGGCGCAGATTGGAAGTTTTGTCCCTGCAAGTGAGGCCGAAATTGGGGTTGTAGACAGCATATTTACAAGAGTGGGAGCTTCGGATGATTTGGCTTCGGGGCAATCTACTTTTATGGTTGAAATGACTGAGGTTGCTCATATTATAAATAATGCTACTCAGGACAGCCTTATTGTTTTGGATGAGATAGGAAGAGGAACTTCAACATTTGACGGCATGAGTATAGCAAGATCTGCCATAGAATACATATCCAACAAGAAAAAAGTAGGGGCAAAAACTCTTTTTGCTACTCATTATCATGAGCTTACTGAACTAGAGGAATTGCTTGACGGTGTTAAAAACTATAATATTGCAGTTAAAAAACGCGGCGATGATATAACATTTTTAAGGAGAATAGTAAGGGGTGCCGCTGATGACAGCTATGGTATCGAGGTAGCAAAACTTGCAGGAGTGCCGGACGAAATAGTAAATAGAGCTAAACAAATTTTAAATAATTTGGAATCTGGTAAAGATGAGCCTAATCAAAATATTTCAAAAAAACATATAGAAAATAAGAATACGAATAAAAGCCAACAACTTGAGTTAAATACATCTAAAGGCGATATTTTGGTTGGAAAAATCAATAAAATCGATGTGAATACCTTGACTCCAATTGAGGCTATGAACATTTTATTTGATTTGGCCAATTCAATTAAAGATTAAATTATCATTTTAAGAAAGTGGGTGAAGTGTCTCTATTATGGGAAAAATTAATGTACTTGATAAGAATATATCCGAATTAATTGCAGCGGGTGAAGTGATAGAGCGCCCATCTTCTGTGATAAAAGAACTTGTAGAAAATTCTATAGATTCAGGAGCTACCAACATCACTGTGGAGATTAGAAACGGCGGAATTACCTTTATGAAGGTGACTGATGATGGAAGCGGCATTGATAGGGATGATGTAAGAAAAGCCTTTCTACGCCATGCAACAAGCAAGGTTTCTTCAAAGGATGACTTGGAGAAAATTTCTACTTTAGGTTTTAGAGGGGAGGCCTTAGCTTCTATTACTGCAGTGTCTAGGGTAGAAGTTTATACAAGGCTTAAAGATGATTTAGAGGGGACTCACTTTAAAATAAGTGCCTCTAAAGAAGAACTTTTTGAAGAAGCGGGATGCGCTAAGGGAACTACTATAATAGTTGAGGATTTGTTTTATAATGTGCCCGTAAGGATGAAATTTTTGAAAAAGGACGTGTCAGAAGCAAATGCCGTGGCGTCTTTGATAGATAGAATAGCCTTGTCCCATCCTGAAATTTCTTTTAAATTTATAAGGGACGGCAAGGAAACACTTAATACGCCCGGCAATAAGGATATTAAGTCAACTATCTACGCGGTTTACGGTAAAGAATTTTCCAACTCTATGATTCCTTTGGATTATAAATTAGCAGGAGTAAGAATTAGTGGCTTTATAAGCCTTCCTAACTCTTCAAGGCCAAACAGAAGGATGCAGCATTTTTTTGTTAACGGCAGGTATGTAAAAAGCAATACTGCTATGTCAGCTTTAGAGCAGGCCTATAAGGGTAGTATCATGGTAGGAAAATTTCCATCGTGTGTTATGTATATAAATCTTCCATGCGAGGTCACTGATGTCAATGTACATCCTGCAAAGCTTGAAATACGATTTATTGATGAAAGGCCTGTTTTTAATGCAGTTTATCATGGAGTTAAGTCATCTATAAATAATAATGAAAGGTTAAAAAACTTTTCTTTTGATGATATTATAGATAGTCAAGAGGTAAAGGCTGTACATAAGGATACTCAAATAAAAACCTATGAAAATAAGGAAGCATTGAAAACCGAAATTCCTTTGAAAAAGAATATACGTAGTATATCGTTAGATGAAGATGATATGCCAGAGGTGTATATTCCTCCAAAGCCTAGGCCATCTCTTTGGAATATGTTTAAAGTTAAGGACATTCAAGATGAGAAAAATGAGTCAATGTATGCTACAAAAACCATACCTATTGATGCTTACAATAATTTAAAACCTCTTGATGAAGTAAGCATAGATACTAAGGCAGAGGAAGATGCAAAGATTAGTTATAAAGACGATGATATTAAGATTATTGATGAACCTATTTTAAAAGAGGAAGAGCAAAATTATAAGTTTATAGGTGAGGCATTTTCAACTTATATCATATTAGAAAATAATGATGAGATAATTCTTATTGATAAGCACGCAGCGCATGAAAGACTTATATATGAAAAACTAAAAAAGGAAAATAGAAATATCACTTCCCAAATGCTACTAAGTCCTATGACATTAAATTTAGATAAAGACGAATATGCGGCGATTGTGCAAAACCTTGATATTTTAATGAATGCCGGTTTTGACCTAGAGGATTTTGGTTTGGGTACTGTTTTATTAAGATCAGCCCCAACTTATCTTGAAAAGGGAAATATAAAAAGTTCTATAATAGAGATTGCCGAACACATATTGCAAAATAAAAGCGATCTAAACACCGAATATCTAGACTGGATTTACCATAATATTGCGTGCAGAGCGGCAATTAAAGCAGGTGAAAAACAGGAAAAGCAGGAGCTTATTGAGCTTGTTAAGGACTTAAACAAGAATCCCAACTTAAAGCATTGCCCCCATGGAAGGCCTATATATATTTCTATTACTAAAAAAGATATAGAAAAACAGTTTGGCAGGATGGGGTAGAATTGTATGAAAAAAAAAGTTAAAGTTGTGGGTGTGGTAGGACCTACAGCATCAGGAAAGACGGAACTGTCTATAGAGCTTGCGAAGGTATTAGATGCAGAGATAGTATCCGCCGACTCTATGCAAATCTATAAAGAAATGAGTATAGCGTCTGCAAAGCCAACAAAGGAAGAGATGCAGGGGATAAAACATCATCTCATAGACATCATTTCACTTGATGAACATTTTAGTGTATATGATTATGTAAATTTAGCAAAGAAAGCTATTGAGGATATAATAGGTCGAAAAAAAGGAGTTATTCTTTGCGGCGGGACGGGCCTTTATGTAGATTCTCTTTTAAATAATACAAAATTTACTGACTATAATGTAGACTTGGAATTAAGAGATAAGTTAAATAAAAGAGCCAAAGAAGTGGGTGGAGAGGAACTTTTAAAAGAACTTTGCGGGTTTGATAAGGAGGCATCGCAAAAAATCCATCCAAATAACATAAAAAAGATAGTAAGGGCCTTGGAAATATATTATACAACCAAAAAGAGTATGACGGATCATATAAAAGAGTCACATCTTGAAGAAAGTCCGTATGAAAGTATTATGATTGGCCTTAATTATCGAAATAGAGCTTCACTTTACGACAAAATAAACCATAGAGTAGATATTATGATAGAAAACGGGCTTATTGATGAATCTATGGGGATATTTGAAAAAGGATATAATTCTACAAGTGCAGCGGCTATAGGTTATAAGGAGCTTATACCATATTTTAATGGAGAGGTTTCCATGGAAGAGGCTATTTCAAAAATAAAACAAGAATCAAGAAGATATGCTAAAAGACAATTGACCTGGTTTAGAAGAAACAAAAACATAAATTGGCTTTATATTGATGATTATGATAGTTTTGATTTGTTAAAACAAGCGGCACTTGGTATAATAGAATCCAAATTGGTGTAGTTTGGGGGTTAGATATGAGAAATACTATTTTTAGGAAGTTTTTTACGATAACATTGTCAATTCTTATACTTGTTTATGTAGGATATCAAGTGTATAGTATAAATAAAAAGACGGTAAGTACGGAAACTGCAACATATTCAACCATAAAGGATTCTATAAATGCAGATGCTTATGTTGTTAGGGATGAGACAATAATATATAATGACAAGGATGGTGTTGTAAATTATTTTGTCGGCGATGGTGATAAAATATCTAACAATGGTAAAATAGCAAGTTTATATAAAAATTCCGATGATGTAATAATAAAAAAGCAGCTGGAGCAAATAGATAAAGAGCTAAGTCAGCTTAAAAATTTAAATATGGTTTCAAATGCAGCAATTGCAAATCCAAATGCTATAAATGCGCAGATCTCTGATTGTATAAAAGAATCAATTTCAGATATAAATGATAATAAACTCCAAAATTTGGATGAAGATAAATCTAACGTATTATATTTGATAAATCAAAGAAATATTATAACTGGAAAAGTATCGGACTTTAATGATAGAATACAAGAGCTTCAAAAACAAAAATCATCACTTGAATCATCTTATAATAAAGAAATATGTTCTATACTTTCACCTAAGTCCGGCTATTTTGTTAGTGTAACTGATGGCATCGAAGGTGTCACTGATTATAATAATGTAAAGTCTCTTAAGCCTAGTGATATAACTGATGCTCTATCTAAAAAGGAGCAAGGGCCTGCTAGGAATGTCTTGGGTAAAATTATAGGTGGAGTCAATTGGTGGGTTACTTGCAATGTACCTTATCAAGAAGCCAAGAACATAGACTTAGGCTCGAATCTTAGCATTACATTCCCATTTGCATCAATAAGCGATGTCCCATGCAGGGTTGTTGGAATAAATCCTGATAATGAACAAAATCAAACTGCTGTCATACTTGAATGTGACTATATGAATAGGGAACTTTCTCTTTTGAGAAGTGAGTCTATATCTATTAACTTAAATTCATATAGCGGGATAGTAATAAGTAAAAAGTCCTTGCATGAGGATGTTGTTGTAAAAGAAAAAACTGATGAAAGTGGCAACACTACAAAAGAGGAAAAAGAAGTCCAAGGAGTGTATGTGCTTTATGGCAGCGAGATGGTGTTTAAACAAGTTATTCCTATTTTTGCTAACAGCAGCCATGTAGTATGTAAAAGTGATCCAGAAGAGGGAGAACTTTTTAACGGCGATACTATAAAAGCTTATGATCAAGTTATAACTGAAGGAGCTGGTCTTTATAATGGCAGAATTATCAAATGATATACTAAATAAAAGAAAACATGATTTGGAAGAAAATCTAAAGGTAGTGAGAGAACGTATAAATCAAGCGGCATTTGAGGCATCCAGGGACCCAAGCAATATAAAACTTCTTGCTGCTACCAAAACTGTTGAACCCGAACTTATAAATCACGCTATAAGTTTAGGAGTAAATTTAATAGGGGAAAATAGAGTTCAAGAGCTCTTAGAAAAATATGATGGTATCAATAAAGAAAATATTGATATACATTTTATAGGACATTTACAAAGAAATAAAGTCAAAAAAATAGTTGGAAAGGTTTCAATGATAGAGTCAGTTGATTCTATAGAGCTTGCAAATGAAATAGCGTCATACTCAAAGGACAATGATGTAAAAACTGATGTATTGATTGAAGTCAATATTGGAAGAGAAGAGAATAAATCCGGAGTATTTCCTGAAGAGTTGGAAAGTATTTTTGAACAAATGTCCTTAATTGATAATATAAACATAAGAGGATTGATGGCTATACCTCCAGTTTGTACAAAAAAAGAGGATAGTAGAAAATACTTCTCACAAATTTACAAATTGTTTATTGACATTAAGCAAAAAAAGTTAGATAATGGTATTATGGATGTACTATCTATGGGTATGTCAAATGATTATTATGAGGCCATACTTGAGGGCGCTTCAGTTATAAGGATTGGCTCATTTTTATTTGGAAGTAGAAAGTAAATAATTTAGGAGGTATAATTATGTCAGGTTTTGTTCAAAAGTTTAAAGAAATGTGGACTCCGCCGGAGGATGAATACGAGTACGAAGAAATGGAAAATGAGGAATACGATGAAGGGGAAGAGTATGCTGAACCTAATGCTGAATATAATAAGAGTTCGGTTAACCCTGAACCAAAGGAAAAGGTGGTAAACTTGAGAAATTCATCAAAGCTTCAAGTGGTTCTATTTAAACCGGAGAAATTTGGTCAAGAAACAAGGGCAATTGCCGATGAACTTTTAAAAATGCATACAGTTGTTTTAAACCTTGAAAATGCAGAAAGCGATGTATCCAGAAGAATAATAGACTTTTTAAGTGGAGTAGCTTATGCAAATAACGGAAAAATAAAAAGGGTAGCAACTGATACTTTCATAATTACTTCTTACAATGTAGATATGACCGGTGAAGAAGCACTGGAATCTAACGACTCTAATATTAACTATTTTTAATTTAGACTACTTTTGGCTTTTGAAGGGAGCAAGCAACTATGGTAACACTTGATGATATAAAATATGCAACTTTTAGAAAATCTACAATAGGAGGATATCGTACTGATGATGTTGATACATTTATAGACGATATCCAGGATTCCTTTCAGGATTTATTAGATCAAAATCGAGAATTAGAAAAAAAATTAGAAAAATTGTCTAAGCAGCTTGAAGGCTATAAAGAAGATGAGAATGCCTTTAAAAATGCATTTTTAAAAGCTGAAAAGGTTTCTGAGGCTTCAGTCAAAGAAGCTAAGTTTAAGGCAGACTCTATCATAGAGGAAGCAAAAATTGAGGCTGAGAAAATCATAAATGAATCTGAAATGAAAGTACAAATTGCAAATTCTCAATTTGATACTTTGAAATCTGAAATTTCCGATTTTAAGAAAAAAATTATAAGTATTTATAAAGAACACTTAAAGTTATTGGATTCATTGCCGGCATCTAATACTAAAAAAAGCATCCAAGCCCCTAATATAACTAAGGCGAAAGAGAATTTGACCGAAATCAATGCGAAAATAAATAGAAATAGCAGCGTTGAAGAAAAGGATGATTCGGAAACCGAAGATGTAGAAGATGTAGAGTTAGACTTGGATGTAAAAGAAATTAAATCTAGATCAAATAGAAAAAATACTCATAATCGTGGTAATAAATCTCAAAAGCTTAAATTTGGTGAGAACTATGATATTAGTGGAGATACCGATTCAGATGATGAATCCCCTCTAGATCTTTTCGACAAATTTTAAAATAAACTAAATCAAAAGGAAATGTTTTATGGCTAATGATTTTAATAATACATTGAATCTTCCTAAAACAAAATTTTCAATGCGTGCGGGGCTTACTAAAAAAGAGCCCCAAATGCTTGAAAAATGGGAAGAAGACAAATTATATGAAAAACTTATGGATCAAAATGAAGGCAAACCTCTTTATGTGCTTCATGATGGTCCTCCTTATGCAAATGGTGATATTCATTTAGGGACAGCGCTTAACAAAATATTAAAGGACTTTGTTGTAAGATATAAAAACATGGCAGGGTTTAAGGCTCCGTTTGTGCCAGGATGGGATACTCACGGCTTGCCTACTGAGCTAAAAGCAAGAGCAAAAGCCGGCGTTAGCAACTCTACTGATATTTCTGATGTTGAACTTAGAAATATATGTCGCGAGTTTGTAATGGGCTATATTGATGACCAAAGAAATCAATTTAAACGCTTAGGTGCTATCGGTGAATGGAATAACCCTTATATAACCTTAAAGAAGGAATTCGAGGCAAAACAAATAGAGATATTTGCTGAAATGGCTTCTAAGGGGTATATTTATAAAGGACTTAAACCTGTATATTGGTGTTCAGACTGCAAAACAGCTTTGGCTGAAGCAGAAATCGAATATTCTGAGGATAAATGCCATTCTATTTATGTAAAATTTAAAGTTGTTTCGGATTTTGCAAAATTTAGGACAAAAGGTGCTAAGCTTGATAATACCTACTTTGTAATTTGGACAACAACAACATGGACTTTACCTGCAAACGTTGCTATTTGTGTAGGTCCTAACTTTAACTACTCCTTAATAAAATGCGGCAATGAGTTCTATGTTATGGCCGAAGAACTATATGAAAAGTGTATGAAGGCAGCAGGTAAAGAGGACTATGAAGTTGTCGCTACTTTTAAAGGTTCAGAGCTTGAAAAGATGAAGGTTAAACATCCGTTTTTAGATAGAGAATCTTTAGTTATTGTTGGCGATCATGTTACCCTCGAGAGTGGAACAGGATGCGTTCATACTGCACCGGGTCATGGTATAGAGGACTTTGAAGTATGCAGAAATTATCCTAACCTTCCTATCGTCGTACCCGTTGATGCAGAAGGAAAGTTAACAAGTGAAGCAGGAATATTTGAGGGACTTTCTACTGAGGAAGCCAACAAACCAATTGCAGAACATCTTGATAAAATAGGAGCATTATTTGCTCTTGAAAAGATAGAGCACCAATACCCTCATTGCTGGAGATGCAAAAAACCTGTTATATTTAGAGCTACTGAGCAATGGTTCTGCTCTATAGATAATTTTAAGGAAAAAGCATTGGAGGCAATAAAGGACGTAAATTGGGTTCCTGCTTGGGGTGAGGACAGAATTTCATCTATGGTTAAGGATAGAAAAGACTGGTGCATCTCAAGGCAGCGTAAATGGGGTGTTCCAATCCCGATATTCTTCTGCAAAGATTGTGGTGAACCACTAATTGATAAGGAAGTAATGCTTAAAGTTGCCGACCTATTTAGAGAAGAAGGTTCAGACGCTTGGTTTACAAGAGAAGCTTCTGAAATTCTTCCTGCAGGGACAAAGTGCAAAAAGTGTTCTTCAGAATCATTTACCAAGGAAAAGGATATTATGGATGTATGGTTTGATTCCGGGGTTAGCCATGCAGCTGTCTGCGGTCAAAGGCCGTATTTACATTGGCCGGCAGATCTATATTTAGAGGGTGCCGATCAATATAGAGGATGGTTCCAATCATCGCTATTGACTTCAGTAGCTACGGGTGGAAGAGCTCCTTATAAGACAGTCGTAACCCATGGATGGGTTGTCGATGGTGAAGGAAGAAAGCAATCCAAATCTCTTGGCAATGGTATGGCTCCAAAAGAGGTCATAGATGAATATGGTGCTGATATTCTAAGGTTGTGGGTAGCGTCTTCAGATTATCATGCCGACATTAGAATATCTAAGGATATATTGAAGCAATTATCCGAATCATATAGAAAAATTAGGAATACGGCAAGGTATATTCTAGGAAACTTGTTTGACTTTGATCCTAATGAAAATATGGTTTCTTTAGAGGAAATTCAACCTATAGATAAATGGGCTTTATATAAATTAGATGAATTAAATAAAAAGGTAAGGGAAGCTTACGACAACTTTGAGTTCCATTTGGTTTATCATGCAGTTAGAAATTTCTGCGTAGTTGATATGTCCAACTTCTATTTGGATATATTAAAGGATAGATTGTATGTTGAAAAAGCAGACAGCAAATCAAGGCGTGCTGCCCAAACTACAATATATATTATTTTAAACGCAATGACTCGTTTACTTTCTCCTATTCTGGCCTATACTTCAGAGGAAATTTGGAGCGAGATGCCGCATAGTAATAAAGAAGTAGCAAGCAATGTTATATTGAACCAAATGCCGGAACTTATAAACATTGAAGTTGACGATGAGTTTATTGGATATTGGGATTGTATCCATAATTTGCGTGAAGATGTTCAAAAAGCCCTTGAATTAGCAAGAAGTGAGAAAATTATTGGCTCATCTCTAGATGCTAAGGTTACTCTTTATGCTGATGGTGAAGCATATGAGTTTATTAAATCCTCGCTTGAAGAATTAAAAGCTATATTTATTGTTTCAGATATTGAGGTTCTAAGCGAAGGCGAAGGTAAGTTTAAGGCAGAAAAGGTAAAAGATCTTTCATTGACTATAACCCATGCCGACGGAGAAAAATGTGAACGTTGTTGGATATATAGTGATACAGTAGGAAAAAATGAACAACATCCTACATTATGTGCCCGCTGCGCGTCTATATTAGAATAATTTTTGGGGATGCGGTGTGTCTATTTTGATACACCGCGTTTTCAGTTCGTTTAATATTGTTGAAAGGGTGAAATACTTGACGATTTTAGTTTTAGTTTTCTCTTTTTTAATTGTTGTAATAGACCAAGTGTTGAAGCATCTATCTATCGCTTTTCTTAAGCCTATAGGCAGTGTAACGGTTATAAGTAATCTATTGGATTTAATATATGTCGAAAATGAAGGCGCAGCTTTTGGAATATTTGCTAATCAAAGGTGGATATTTATTTCATTTACATTTATAGCAATAGCCTTTGTTTTATATTTGCTTTTTGCAAAGAAGATAAAAAATAAGTTATTTTTAGTTTCCTCCACCTTAATAATTGGAGGAGGAATAGGAAACCTAATAGATAGAATATTCTTGGGCTATGTTGTGGATTATATAAGATGGTCATTTTTCCCGGCAATTTGCAATTTTGCGGATTATTGTATATCCTTAGGTGCAATACTTTTGATGATTTATATAGTGTTTTTTTTAGAGGATAAGGATAAGGTAAAAAAATAATAATTTAGTGGGGGATATTTTGGCCGAAATTAAAAATATAACTGTACAAAAAGATACAAAGGTGAGAATAGATAAATTTCTTGCGGAGGAAATTGAGGATATTACCAGGTCCGCTATCCAAAAATTAATAGAAAGTGGCAATGTATACGTAAATGAAAGAATAATATCTAGCAGCTATAAAGTTAAGCTTTGCGATCAAATAAGAGTGGTTATACCTGAACCTGCACTAATCCAAGCTGTCCCTCAAGATATACCCATTGAAATTGCTTATGAGGATGATGACTTACTTGTAGTAAACAAGCAAAAAGGCATGGTTGTACATCCTGCTGCGGGAAACTATGAAGGAACACTTGTTAATGCTCTCTTATACTATTGTAAGGGATCTCTTTCCGGTATAAATGGAGAAATCCGTCCCGGGATTGTCCATAGGATTGACAAGGATACAAGCGGACTTTTAATTGTTGCAAAGAATGATTTTGCTCATAAAAACCTTGCAGAACAAATAAAAGTGCATAGCTTTAGACGAGAGTATGAAGCAGTGGTTTATGGAGGATTTAAAAATGATGAGGGGACAATAAATGCGCCCATAGGTAGGAGTAAATTTGATAGAAAAAAGATGGCGGTTACTGATAAGAATTCTAAGCCTGCAATAACTCATTATAGGGTTATAACAAGATATAAAGACTTTACACATTTAAGGTTAAGACTTGAGACAGGAAGAACTCATCAAATAAGGGTACATATGTCTTACATAGGCCATCCTCTTGCAGGGGATTTGGTTTATGCTCCTAAAAAACCTGATTTGGGGTTAGGGGGGCAATGCTTGCATGCCAAACTTATAGGATTTAATCATCCTAGAGATGGAAGATATATAGAAATCGAAAGTCAATTACCCTATTATTTTAAAAACTTTCTTGGCAAGCTTAAGGTTGATTGACAGTAAGGAGAAATTATGAAAAAACCGCTTGAAAATGTAATCTTGGCTTCAGATATAGACGGAACTTTGATAGGTAGAGATTTTAAAATCCCGCAAAGGAATATAGATGCTATAGAGAGATTTAAAAATGCAGGAGGAATCTTTTGTATAGCTTCGGGAAGACCTATAGTTTCGGCAAGACAATATCATGAAATTGTAAAGACAAATGCGCCGGGATTGTTCGTAAATGGCTCGTTTATATATGACTTTGAAAAAGACAAAATAATTTGGGAAAAAGCTATTTCAAAGGAAAGTCTTGAGTATGTTAAGGTAATCCATAAACAGTTTCCTAATATAGGTATAGAGGCTATTACTAAAGATAAAATCAATATAATTAATTTAAATGATCAAGTTAAGGCACATATATCTAATGGGAATTTCCCTTATGAAATGACGTCGCTTGAGGATATAGAAGATGATATATATAAAATTTTATTTACCATGAGCGAGGATGATATTAGCAAGGTAGATGAATATGCATCTACACTTGAGGTAAATCAAGTTAGATTTGTTAGGACTTCAAATATATTTTTGGAGATGCTACCCGAAGGTATAAGTAAAGGAATGGCTCTTGAGAAACTGCTAAATATGTTAAATATAAAAAAGGAAGATTCTTTTGCAGTAGGAGACTACTACAATGATATAGAGATGTTTTCTATAGCAGGAACAGGAGCAGCAACCAAAGATGCACCTGAAGATGTTAAAAAACACGCTGATATAGTAGTTTGTTCTTGTGACGATGGCGCAGTAGCAGATGTAATTGAATATATAGAAAGTAAATATTTATCTTAAAATTTATCGTTATGGAGGATTTATATGATTGAGAAAAAGAATATATATCCATACAATAATAGAGAACTCAGTTGGATGGATTTTAACCTTAGAGTTTTAGAAGAAGCTATAGAGGAATCTAATCCTATTATGGAAAGGTTAAGATTTTTATCGATAACAGCCTCAAACCTTGATGAATTTTTCATGGTTAGAGTGGCAGGAGTAATGGATCAAATTGATTCGGGAATTACAAGAGCTGATATGTCAGGTCTTACTCCATCCTCTACTTTAGAAAAGCTTACTGATAAGATTCACCATTTTTCAAATCTTCAATATAAGTGTTTTCATGAAAATATAGTTCCAAAGCTTAAGGAAAATCATTTTAATTTTCTAAAAGTGAGTGAGCTTGACAATAAGCAAAAGAAATTTGTAAACAACTATTTTTACAAGGTTTTATTCCCGGTATTGACACCATTGGCTGTTGATGTAAGTAGACCATTTCCGTTTCTTGCAAACAAAACTTTAAATATAGCCGTTAGGCTAAAGAAAGACGAAAAATCCTATTTCGCAGTTGTTCAAGTACCGTCTATTTTACCTAGGTTTTTGAAAATTCCGGGTACTAAGTCCGAAAAGAATTTTGTACTTTTAGAGGACATAATAATTGAAAAATTGAGTGATTTATTTGAACTTCATGAGATAAAGGCAAGTTGCGCTTTTAGGATTACGAGGGATGCGGATTTGGAGATAGATGAAGAAACGGATGACTTACTTACTGAAATTGAAAAGTCAATAAAGAAAAGAAAACGAGGCCGCCCGGTAAGACTGGAAATCACAGAAAAATGCGATAAAGAAACGAGAAAATTTTTAGTAGGCGTACTTGAAATTGAAAAGAAAGAAATATACGAAATAAATGGACCTATAGATTTAACATTTCTTTCTAAATTTGCAGATGAAAATAAAAAGAATGACTTAATATTCCCCGCATTTAAGCCTATTAATCCACCTGCGGACTTTTGGGGATGCAATGATATATTTAAGGCTATAAGAGAAAAAGACAGGATGCTTTGCCACCCATATGAAAGCTTTGACTATGTTATAAACTTTATTAAACAAGCTGCCGAAGATGAAAATGTATTGGCGATTAAGCAAACTTTATATAGGGTTAGTGGTCATTCACCCATAATTTCAGCCTTGATTAAGGCTGCCGAAAATGGTAAACAAGTGACTGTTTTACTTGAATTAAAGGCGAGATTTGACGAAGAAAACAATATTTTGTGGGCCAAAAAATTAGAAAAAGCCGGCTGCCATGTTATATATGGTCTTGCAGGACTTAAAACTCATTGTAAGATTTGCCTTGTTGTTCGCAGGGAAAAGGATGGAATAAGAAGGTATCTTCATATGGGTACGGGAAATTATAATGACTCGACTGCTAAGCTTTATACGGATATTGGTGTTTTTACAGCCAAAGAATCTTTTGGTGTAGATGCATCGTCACTTTTTAATGTTTTAACCGGGTACTCAAGACCCCCCGAATATAACGAAATGATAGTGGCACCATTAGGCATGAGAAAGTTTTTTATCAATATGATAAATAATGAAATCAACAATGCTAACAATGGTCTTAAAAGTGGAATAACTATAAAGGTTAATTCCTTGGTTGACTATGAAATAATATCTCTTTTATACAAGGCATCTGCAGCAGGTGTCGAAATAAAATTAATTGTAAGAGGTATTTGCTGCCTAATACCAAACGTAGAAGGAATTAGTGAAAACATAAGTGTAACAAGTATTGTTGGAAGATTTTTAGAACATAGCAGGATATTTAAATTTGAAAATGCAGGAGATCCTAAAGTGTATATGGGCAGTGCAGATTTAATGCCAAGGAACTTGAATAAAAGAGTGGAACTTATCTTTCCAATCGAAGACCAAGACTTAAAAAACAGGACCTTTAAAATATTAGATATTATTTTAAAAGATAATAAAAATGCTAGGGTATGTCTTAATGATGGGTCATATGTTAAAATAAAGAGTGAGGATGACCGATTATATGACAGTCAAGTTGATCTTTTTAAATTACTAAAAAAGATTCAAAAGACCCAATCTAATAAAGAGGATAGTATTGTATCACAGCAAACTCAAAATAAATAATTTAAGGGGGATTATAGTATGAAAAGAGTAGGTATTTTAACCAGTGGAGGAGATTGTCAAGGATTGAATCCGGCAATAAGAGGTGTAGCTAAGTCTTTATATGAGTATTATGATGATAAGAGTTTGGAAATATATGGTATAAGAGATGGGTACACAGGTCTTATAAACGGAGATTATCACTTGATGAAGCAGGAGAATTTTTCAGGTATATTAAATATAGGTGGAACTATACTTGGAACATCTAGGCAACCGTTTAAACTAATGCGTGAGATTAGCGATAATAATGTTGATAAGGTTAAGGCTATGAAGGAAAATTATAAAAAAATGGGCCTCGATTGCCTTGTTATACTAGGTGGAAACGGTACACATAAAAGTGCAAATATGCTAAGTGAAGAGGGACTAAATGTTGTAACTCTTCCAAAGACAATAGATAACGACCTTTGGGGAACTGATGTAACATTTGGTTTTCAAAGTGCAGTTAATATTGCCACAAACGTAATAGATTGCATTCATACGACAGCTACGTCTCATGGAAGAGTTTTTATAGTAGAACTTATGGGACATAAAGCAGGTTGGCTTACTCTTCATGCGGGAATTGCAGGTGGTGCTGATGTTATATTAATCCCGGAAATACCGTATAGTATTGAATCTATTATTAAAACATTGAATGCAAGGACTAAGGCCGGTAAAAACTTTTCTATAATGGCTGTTGCTGAAGGAGCTATGTCCAAACAGTTTGCGGCATTGACAAAGAAGGAACAGAAATTGTTAAAGGAAAAGTCTAAGTTTCCTTCAATCTCATATGAAATTGCAAGCAAAATAGAGGAGTTTACATCTCATGAGGTTAGAGTTACCGTACCCGGACATTTTCAAAGAGGAGGTAGTCCTTGTCCTTATGATAGAGTTTTATCTACACGTCTTGGCACAGAAGCTGCTAGGCTTATAATTGAAAAGGATTACGGAAAAATGGTTGCTGTTAGAAATAATGATATAGTAAGTGTGCCATTAAGCGAAGTGGCAGGAAAATTAAAGATTGTCCCCAAGGATTCGTCTATAATAAAATCTGCAAGGGATATTGGAGTATGTTTTGGCGATTAATTCTGTATAGAGTATACAATTATGGGAATAATAAACAAAAATATAAGGAATAAGAGGGAGCTTCTTAAATGACAACTTTTGAAGAACTTTATAAAAAAATATTAGAGGAATCATCTGAAACAGATCAAGAAGAATTACAAAAAATAAGAGATCTTGATTATGATCCATATCACTTGGATTGCCTTTTAAATCCCAAGGAAAGTTCATCGGATTTTAATATAGACGGCTGTAACTGTGATAAAGAAAATATAGAAAACTGTGAGTGCAGATGCATATATGAAGCTTTATATAATGAGGGTGAGAGCACTAAAACTCAAGATGAGCTTTGTGATGAATGCAAAAGCTGTGTTGATACATGTAAGGGTAAAGTTTTGAAGTCCAGCAAGGATATTATACCTGTAATAAAAGCATTAAAAAATAAGAAAGGCCCCGTTTACGCTTTGATTGCTCCTGCGTTTCAAGGTCAATTCAGCAGTACAGTTACGCCGGGTAAGCTTAGAAATGCATTTAAAGAGATTGGCTTTGACGGTATGGTTGAGGTAGCGTTATTTGCAGATATTTTGACATTGAAAGAAGCCTTGGAGTTCGATAAAAACATACAAACTGAAAGTGATTATCAGCTTACAAGCTGCTGCTGCCCTATGTGGATAGCTATGATCAGAAAAAAATATAAAGAGCTTATGCCCCATGTTCCGGGTTCAGTATCGCCAATGATAGCTTGCGGCAGGACAGTAAAGAAATTGCATCCAAATGCCACAACAGTCTTTATAGGGCCTTGTGTAGCCAAAAAAGCAGAAGCAAAGGAACCCGATATAAATGACGCTGTAGACTTTGTTTTAACTTTTAAAGAAATAAGCGATATATTTGATTTTGCAAACATAAATCCTGACAATATGGAAGATACGGAAAAAGATCACTCATCAAGAGCGGGTAGAATATATGCACGAAGTGGGGGAGTGAGTGAAGCCGTCAAAGACACAATAGAAAGATTAAATCCAAATAAAAAAGTAAAAATAAAAACCGAAAAAGCTCAAGGTGTCAAGGAATGCAAGGAAATGATTAATAGACTTTTAAATAATGAAACCTCGGCAAACTTTTTTGAAGGCATGGGCTGTGTAGGAGGCTGCGTAGGTGGGCCAAAAAGGATAATAGATGCTTCATTAGGAAAAGAAAACGTAGATGCGTATGGTAATGAAGCTAAGTACAAGACACCAATAGATAATCCTTATGTGGTAGAATTGCTTTATAGATTAGGGTTTGATTCAGTTGAAAAGTTTTTATATAACAGCGATATTTTCGAGAGACATTTTGATTAAAACTCCATAAGAATTAAAAAGTATATGGAAATTATATTAAAAAAGAAGACCTCCTTTATGGGGGTCTTATCCTTATTAAAAATAGGTATTGCATATTTTTAAGCAATACCTATTTTTTATATACTAAGTTAAATTAATATTTTAAGCATTAAGTATGTTATAATACTTTTCTTCATACGCTTCAAACATTTTTGTATAGCTGTCAGTAACACCTTCATGAAGCATTTTTAAGTGTTCATGAGCATCAAACTGTGTATTGTCGTGTTCTCTTTTAATAACTTGAATTGCTATATTGGAACAGTGGTCTGAAATTCTTTCAAGGTTTGTAAGTACTTCTACATAGGAAATGCCGGAATTGACGTTGCAAGAAGTCTTTTTAAGTCTTTCTAAGTGCCTATCTACTAATGAAACCTTTAATGCATCTATTACTTCTTCTAACGGTTCAACTTTGTTTGCAATTGAACTATCAGATTGTTCGTTAGCCTTTAAAGTTATGTCTAAGATATCCCTTACTGCTGTATCTATGCAATTTAACTCTTTTAGAGCTTGGCCCGAAAAGCCTATTTTATTTGCATCATTATATTCAGCAACATTAGCTATATTTACGCAATAGTCGCCTATTCTTTCAAAGTCGCCTACATTGTGCATTAGTTCATTAAGCTCTCTTATATTAATTTCATCTAAACTACAGCTTGTGATTTTAACGAGGTATTCACCTAAGACAGTCTCAGCCTTATCAAGGAAATGTTCGTTTTCATTAAGTTTAGCAACTTCTTTTTCATCATAATACTGCAATAATTTTGATGAAATATCATAATTTTCTTGGATTGCTTTACCCATGTTAAAAAGAACCTTTTTACTTTGTTCTATTGCAACACCCGGGGTTTTCAAAAAGATGTCATCTAAAATATCTAATTCATGATTAGAATTGGTTTTTAATTTATCCTTTATTATTATTTCTGAAAGTTTCACAAGTGATGTGGTAAATGGAAGTAATATACAAGTAGTTATAACGTTAAATGCAGTTTGAATATCCGCAACATTACCCCTATTCATTGTGTCGTTCCAAAAAGGAATTCCAATGGAGTATTGTATTAAATATATGACTGACATTATTATGACAACGCCAATAAGGTTAAATAGGAAGTATATAAGCGAAACTCTTTTGGCCTTTTTATTAGTACCTATTCCACCTAGGAATACAGTAAGACATTTACCTAGGTTTTGACCAAGTACAATAGGGAAGGCCATAGAGAAAGTAATTGTGCCTGTCGATGCGATAGCTTGCAAAATTCCGACAGAAGCAGAGCAACTTTGTATTATAGCTGTAATTACTAATCCTACAAGTACGCCTAAAAATGGGTTTGAAAATTTATAGAACATACTCCTAAAGTTATCATTATCTTTTAATGGAGATACTGTTTGCTCCATTATGGTCATACCCATAAACAATATGCCAAAACCTATTAATATTTTAGCTACATTCTTAGTTTTTTTCTTTTTGCACATTAATAGCATTGCAGCTCCAATCGCAATTACTAATGGAGCGAATGAAGATGGTTTTATTAAAGTAAGTAATATATTGTCTGAAGATACATCTCCCAATCTTAAAATCTGGCCGGTTACGGTTGAGCCAATGTTAGCCCCCATAATGACAGGAACTGATTGAGCGAGTCGCATTATTCCTGCATTAACAAAGCCTATTAACATAACGGTAGTCGCAGCTGAACTTTGGATTATACCTGTTGTAATGGTACCCAGTGCGACTCCGCGAAAACGGGTTGTTGTAAGTTTTTCTAAAGTTTTTTCGAGCTTGGCTCCGGCTATTTGTTCTAAGGATGAACCAAGAAGGTTCATTCCGTAAAGGAACATACCTACCCCGCCAAAAAGGGTTAATATCGAGGTGATTGTCATCGAGAAGCCTCCTGCTATTTTATTAATTATTTAACAATCTTTTTTAGTCACGATATTATTTTACAACATTACCCCTTATAAGACAAGATATATTTATATGAATATTAGTAAGTTTGTCATATTATACTATTTGTTAATAATACGACTTTTATATAGTATTAATGCTATATAATTAGGCTTTAATGGCATTAAATAACTATCAGTTTTAGAGTTGATGTGATTAATTTTCACATAGGTCAGCAGACTTTTTCTAAGTCTTGCTTTAACCTTTCTATGATTTTTTTCTCTAGTCTTGATATGTAAGATTGTGATATTCCCAATGAGTCGGCTACTTCTTTTTGAGTGTGTTCTTTGTTGCCGCAAAGTCCAAATCTAAGCTGCATTATATTTCTTTCTCTTAAAGAAAGTTTTGATACGGCATCTAAAACTAAATTACATTCTACCTCCTGCTCAAGATGATGGTTTACAACGTCAGGTTCGCTTCCTAAAATGTCAGATAATAAAAGCTCATTGCCATCCCAGTCTATATTTAAAGGTTCATCAATAGATATTTCATTTTTTAATTGGGAGCTTTTTCTTAGATACATAAGTATTTCATTTTCTATGCATCTTGATGCATAGGTTGCAAGTTTAATATTTCTGTCGGGACAAAAGGTATTTACAGCCTTTATAAGTCCAATAGTCCCTATTGAAATGAGATCTTCAAGGTTTATGCCTGTTGAATCGAATTTTTTAGCAATATAGACTACGAGCCTTAGATTATGGGTTATCAATGGTTCACGTGCATTTTTTTCACCATTTCGTATTCTTTCCATTACCTCTTTTTCCTCTTGGTCTGAAAGGGGTGGGGGTAAAGTTTGGGGACCGTTTATGTAATGAACTCCATTTGTAATACCAAGTTTCTTTAAGAGGGATAGAATTTTAAGGTAGACTTTACTAAACAAGTTTCCGGGAATGGTTTTGATTTTTGAATTTTTGGCTAAGAACGTGTTGGACTTTTTGGGCTTTAACTTTACAAAATATACTTTTGGTCCTTTCAAAAATGATCATCTCCACTTTATTTAATTTATTATCTATCTTCAAGCAATTCGGGATTAAGTATAGCTTGAAATTCACTTTTAAATGTTTTTGGGGGACACACTGCTATGTATGCTTCCTTTGATATTTTTTCTTTATTGTTTAAAATAAAAAAGTTGTCAGCCTTAAATGCGGGAATCATACCCGAACCGGATACAACATTAAACGGTATCATTCTACATTTATTTTTGGTTAAATCTTTTGAATAGATTAAGGGTTGATTTTCAGAGTCTATAAAACTTTTTAAACTTTCAGAAAGTATATCCTCTATATCATTTTTTTCTACTATCATTACGGGAAGGTGAGAAAATGGTTCTCTTAGACTATTCCCTGTGTCTATTTTAGCGCGTATGATTGTTTTCCTATTGTTAAGCTCCACCTCTACATATGAAAATAACTTAGGACTTTCGGGTCTTTTGACAAACAAGCTTATTAGTTTGATTATAAGATAACTTAGTACTGTAAAAATTAAGAATATTGTGGGTGAAATATTGAAATATACAATTCCATTATTAACAAGAGTGCCTTTTGGTGCAATAAAGTGCCATATAGCGAATATCACCCCACAAAAAAGGAAATTAATTAAGTAAAAACACGCAAATGTTTTAATAGCCATCTTTATATTATTTATCTTAAAAGCTGCAACAACAATGCTCAAAGCCATGATAAGCTTTATAAGCATGGATAATAAGGTTGGTATAGGCGGTATCAATATATACAAAGAGTAGACAGCACCCAAACACGAAGCTAAAATAAAACGATATCTATCTATATGTAAGTTCATAAATTTAGCCACAGCCATAATGATAAAATAGTTTATAAATAGATTTAGGCCAATTAAAACATCTATATATATAGTTTGTTTCATAAATCCTCCCTTTTATTTTACACTACTATTATCTCACCCTAATATAAACTGTTTATGTCGTAAAATGAATGGGCAAAATAATAATTAATTAAAAATATAGTATATTTAAAATTGCAAACTTATTTATTATGCTTTATAATATTTATTAATAAAGAATATTTATGGGGTTAGGTTTATGAAAAAAATAAGATGTTTAATTTCAATATGGATTTGCAAAATATTAATTGTTGTTGGAAAGGCTTTGGGTAAAAAAGGTTCATCGACGCCCGGTAGTATAGCCTTTAAGATTTGTCCTGACATATTAAAAATTTTGTCGAAACAAGTGAGAAAAGAAACCATTGCGGTTTGTGGTACTAATGGAAAAACTACCACAAACAATATTGTATCTTTTATATTAGAAAGAAACGGTTATAAAGTGGTTTGCAATAAGGTGGGGGCTAATATGCTTCCTGGGGTTATAACAGCCTTTATAGAAAAATCAAATATATTTGGAAAATTAGATGCAGACTATGCCTGCATTGAAATTGATGAGGCATCTGCCGTTAAGGTTTTTAGGTATCTTTCTCCGGATATAATGCTTATAGGTAATCTCTTTAGGGATCAATTGGATAGATACGGCGAAATAGATCTTACAGTCAATTATTTAAAGAGGGCTTTGGATCTTACACCTAAGACCAAACTTATAGTAAACGCAGACGACCCGTTGTGCGCAATGATAGCTAAGGACTACAAGGGTGAGTCTATTACTTTTGGTATTAATGAGCAATTAAATATATCTCTTGATGAAATAAGGGACGGCCAATTTTGTACTTATTGCGGAGAGAAATTGACTTATAATTATTATCACTATGGTCAATTGGGGGATTATTATTGTAAAGGTTGCGGATTTAAACGTCCTGATATAGATATTGAAGCCTCCAATGTTGATATTAAGGATGGATTAAAGTTTAGCGTTAATGAACATCAAATAAATGTAAATTATCGAGGCTTTTATAATGTGTATAATATACTAGCAGCCTTGTCCATAATTGAACAATTAGATATAGATATCGATAATATAAATGATATTTTAGAGGACTATAAACCTCAAATTGGCAGGATGGAAAAGTTTAATCTACAAAAACCCGTAATTCTAAATTTATCTAAAAATCCGGCGGGCTTTAACCAAGGTATTGTTACTGTGTTGGCGGACGATAAAGAAAAAGATGTAATTGTTATGATTAATGACAACGCTCAAGACGGTAGGGATATATCGTGGATTTGGGATGTTGATTTTGAAAAAATGCAGGATGATAAGATTAAAAATTTAGCATTTACAGGTATAAGAAAAGATGATGTTGCGGTAAGATTTAAATATGCGGATATAAATAAAGGAAACTATGTTTATGATAATTTAAAAGATGCCATAACTTCAATGCTTGAAAAGGATGGAGAGATTCTTTACGTGCTTGTAAATTATACCGCTATTTTTGATGCCCAAAATATATTAAAGGAGCTTCAAAAGAAATTCGAGGAGGAATCTCTAAATGAAAATTAATATAGCCCATTTTTACCCTGAATTATTAAATCTTTATGGCGATAAGGGTAATATAATTTCACTTGTAAAGCGTTGCCAATGGCGCGGCATAGAGGCAGAAGTGCGCAATTATAGTTTAGAAGATGATATCGATTTTTCAAATATAGATATCGTTTTTATTGGCGGCGGCTCTGATAGAGAACAACTTATTGTTTGCAAGAAACTTGTTAATATAAAAGATGATATTAAGGAGTATGTTGAATCAAACGGGGTCTTGCTTGGAATATGTGGAGGATATCAGCTTTTAGGCAAGTATTATCAACTTCATGAAGATAAAATAGACGGCTTGGAGCTTTTAGATATTTATACCATTCAAAAACCCGGACGATTGATAGGAAATGTGGTAATAGAGACAGAGTTTGGTAAGGTTGTAGGTTTTGAAAACCATGGTGGAAGAACGTATATAGAGGATAAAGACATAAAACCTTTTGGAAAGGTAATCTATGGTCATGGAAATAATGGGGAAGATAAGTTTGAAGGTGTAATATATAAAAATGTAATAGGAACATATTTGCATGGACCGTTGTTACCCAAAAATCCAAAACTTACTGATGAAATTATAAAAAGAGCATTAGAAAAGAAATATAATGAAAAAATAGAACTCTCACCTCTCGATGATACTGAAGAAATAAGAGCTCATCAATTTATAGTAAATAAATATAAATAAGAAATGCATTCTCTCTTAAAAGGGAGAATGCATCTTTTATGCTGTTGAGTTGGGGTATTATAGAAATATAAGGACAGTCAATTTTGGAAAAATATACTTGACCTAATTTAGATGTTGTGATACAATATTGTACCCAATTTATTTTAAAGGAGTGAAATGTTATGGAACAAATAAGGAATAGTGTTAAGATTATACTATTAAATGAAAAAAAGGAGATACTGCTTTTACATACTGACGATAAATCCATAAAATCGCAGGATGGCAGTTACAACGGTGGATTTTGGCAGCTTGTAGGTGGTAAAATGGAAGAAGGAGAAGGTATCCTGGACACCGCAAAAAGGGAATTGTTTGAGGAAACCGGTCTTGGTGTTGATGACGTAGAGTTTGATAAAGTGGTATGGCAAGGAAAATTAAAGCTTGAAATGGAAGGCAAAATGACAAATATAAATCAACGCTTTATTTTAGCCAAGACACGAAGCAACAAAGTAGTAACACTCGAGAATTTGACTAAAGAAGAAAAACCGGTTATAAAAAGACTTGAGTGGTTTTCTTGTGAGCAAATAAAGGAAAGTCATGACATTATTTATCCTGCTGTTTTACCTAACTATTTAGAGGATATTATTAATGGAAATATACCTAGTGAACCAATATGCATAGATTTAGGCTAAACTTAAATAAAGGACTGCATAAGTAAGAATGACATCTAATAAATAAGCTTCCCAATTATATTATAATTGGGAAGCTTATTATTTATTTTTAGCGTTTTTTTCTAAAAATAGAGCCTACTTTTATAGGAACATCCGTTTTTAAAAATAGTTTTTGCATCGCATGGGGTGCGGATTCAACAGGATTATTCCATTCATCATAAAGTTCACTTACATTGATAAGAAATGGTTCTCCACCTAGCGGGGGGAGGACGTCTAAAGTGTCACCTTTTAAAAATTTATTTCGTTGTGATATAGTTGCAATGCCGTCTTTATAATCATCACAAACAGCAACTACATCGTAATCCCTTATATATCCGCCGCTTTCGTAGTGTTGACCGGGCTCTTTGCCAAAAAAGAATCCATTACTGTATGGTCTGTGGCTTACCTTGTTCATTTCGTCTTTTATCCACGGTTTTAGCGACCAATTATCTTTATCATTATAATAACCATCTATAGCATGTCTATATGCATTTGTTACAACGGAGGTATAATAAGCAGATTTTGCTCTTCCTTCTATTTTTAGGCTGCTTGCCCCAGATTCAATTAATTTGTCTATGTAATCTATCATGCATAGATCTTTTGAATTGAAGAAATATGTGCCTTTAGAATCCTCCTCAATAGGGAAGTACTCGCCGGGACGGTTTTCTTCTGTTAAATGATATTTCCATCTGCAGGGTTGAGCACAGTCGCCTCTATTGGCATCTCTTCCTGTCATGTAGTTAGATATGAGGCATCTTCCTGAAAACGATACGCACATAGATCCATGAACAAACACTTCTAATTCGAGGTCACTTGGTACATTATCTTTTATAAATCGTATTTCATCAAGTGACAATTCCCTTGCAAGGACTACTCTTTTAGCTCCAAGATTATATAGTGTATTGGCTGTCATATAGTTAGCAACGCCCGCCTGAGTAGAAATATGTATTTCCACGTTAGGAGCATATTTTTTAGCAAGTTCCATTACACCTATGTCGGAGATGATTAAGGCATCTACACCTATTTTGTCTACTTCTTTTAAAAATTCGGGTAGTCTTTTTATTTCATCGTTTCTAGGTACTGTATTGCAAGTGAGGTATACTTTAACATCTCTTGAATGAGCAAATTTTACAGCTTTATCTAATTCCTCAAGCGAAAAATTAGATGAAGAAGTTCTCATTCCAAATTCATTTCCCGCTAAATATACAGCATCTGCTCCAAAATCAATCGAAGCCTTTAATCTTTCCATATCACCCGCAGGTGATAAAAGTTCTATTTTATTTAATTTACTGGATTTCAAAAATTATTCCTCTTTTCATTTAAACAAGACCTGCTTTTGCAAGATTTCTATTGTGATCAGTTATATTTGTGGCATAATATGCCGTGCCGTCTTTACTATGGCAAAAATAATAATAATTAGTAGATTCCGGGTTTAATGCTGCATCTATAGCATCATTACCGGGATTACAAATAGGTCCTGGAGGTAAACCTTCTATTTTATAAGTATTGTAGGTACTTTCAAAAGAATTTACTATATTGCTTGGTACAGATTCTTTATTTCTATAAGGGTACCAAACAGTAGAATCTTGACCAAGGTAGTTCATACCATATTCTCCATAGCTGCTGACTCCACCATTTGGTATGGTAGATAATCTATTATGAAGTATGGATGAAACCATGTACATATCATCTTTGTTTGCTGCCTCGGCTTGTATAATAGAAGCTATGGTTATTAAATCTTCTATAGATGTAGATTTATCTTTTGCACGAGTTGCTATGTTTACTTTATTGTCATAACCATTTACTTTTTCTTTTGTATTTAACTTTTGATTAAAATTTGAAAGTAGTTTATCAACTACATTATATGGATCTTCGTTTTTATAAAATTGATAAGTATCAGGGAATAAATAACCTTCCAGCTTATAATAGCGTTTATCAGCATTTTGTATAGAGTTAATAAAGCTGTACTTTTCTTTAAATTCGTCGGAAGAACATACTTTTAGAAATTCATCCTTCGAGCATACTTCATTATCCTCAAGTGTAGCCGCATATTCATTAATACTTATACCCTCGGGGAAGGTTAGCTTTACTATATCGATTCTATTGGATTGACTTTCTAAGTAATTTATTAGAGCCTCGTAATCCATGTTAGTCTTAACTTCAAAAGTCCCACCCGAGAATGTTTTGATTGACTTAGTAAGTAGGCCGTATAGTCTAAAAAAGCTTGGATCTTCTATTACACCGTTACTGCTTAGGGTATCGGTTACCTGAAATATATTAGGCCTTGAAGGCAAAGTAATTGTGACAGTATCTTCTTCTTTACCTATTGCGAGCATATCTCTTACTCCTACAAGTATGTATTTTGTAAGCATTGCCGAGATGAGGACTATCATGACTATCCATACTATTCTAAAAAAATGCTTATTCTCCTTAGAGACTGCTTTGTCTCTGGCTTTTTTAGTTCTATTAGTTTCTTTATTATTATCTATAGTATGGCTGTTTTGAGATTGTATTGATTCTAAGTCATAGAAAAGCGTTTTATCACTTGTATCTTGATTATCAAAGTCATTTTTCTTGTAACTTCGATCTTTTCTATCGTTACTCATTAGTTGTCTCCTTCTATTTTTTTATTGTTTTTATATATGAATCGGTAACCAAAATATCTACAGGTTTATCGAAATATCCATGAGGGAGTAGGGCTCTTGTACAATTGCGATAACAAATACCAATAGTATTACCTTCATAGTTTGATAGAAATCTATCATAATAGCCTTTGCCATATCCCAGTCTGAAGCCTTTGAAATCAAACGAAAATCCCGGGACTATACAAAGAGAGTTAGAAAAGTCCTTTACAAGTTTACATTTTTCTAATATGGGCTCTAAAACGCCAAAAGCGCCGGGTGCTAGGTCATCGAGGGATTGGATATAATAAAACTCCATTAAGTGTTTGTCAGTAATACACTTGGGGACGGCTACGCATTTTCCGTTTTCAAGTGATTTCCTAATAATTTTAATTGTATCTACTTCAATCTCCTTGGAAACATAAGTAAGTATTAATTGACTTCGCTTGTATTCACGTGTAATAAAAAGATTTTTACGAATTTTTTTATCTAAGAATGATTTTTTTTCGGGAGGCATATTAGATCTAAGTGATTTATAGTGAGTTCTCAATTCAATTTTATATTGTTTTATGTTGGTTACCGGCATTGCATTTCCTCCATGACGTTTAAAGCTGTTTTTTTGGAGGTTAAACTTTCTGCAAGTTTAAGGGCAAATTCAGTTGAAACACCAGGCCCCTTTGCAGTTATTATATTTTCATCTTTGCAAACAGAATCGTCTACAAGTTTAGAATTTTCATTTTTTACTTCAAAACCGGGGTAGCACGTGTAGCATTTGTCTTTTAATATTCCAATATTTCCTAATATAGACGGTGCAGCACATATTGCTGCAATAATTTTCTTTTCTTTCATGGAATATTCTATTATAGATAAGAGCTTATCGCACTTTTCAAGGTTATTTATACCTGGGACTCCTCCCGGCAATACAATAGCGTCAATGTCATCATAACAAACATTATCTATGTTTATATCTGCATTAACATTTATTAAATGTGCACCTTTTATCGTAGTGCCGCTAATACCTACTGTTTGAGTCTTGATACCGGACCTTCTTAAAATATCTATAACTGTTACAGCCTCAATTTCTTCAAAACCGTCAGCTAAGAATACGTATACCATAATTTTCACCTCTTAGTCAAGAGCCAAACCTAAGTAAGGATTTGGCTTATCATTTAAATTAATATTTTTATTTAAAACTTTTATCATACCAAAATCAATATTTTTTCCATTTTTAAAGTGATTGTCAAAAGCGGGAAGTCTAAAGTGATAATAATCATAAGAGGGGAAATTACTATAAATTGCACCAATAAGATTATCAAAGGATGAGCTTGACGATATTAATTCAGTTATAATAAGGTTTTCACTATCTTGTGGTATGCAGATAGCATACCCTTCTTTGGCAAATACAATTTTGCCGTTGTATGCTTCATTTATTAAAATGGCATATTTAATTGATTCCTTAGACCACATAATAGATCCTTCATTTCCTAAAAGAGAATTGTATCTAAGGTTATTTATGCTATCAAGCGAAATTTCTTCATTTTTAAAAGAAGGTTTATATTTTTTTATTTCCTCATTTTTTAAAACAACAATTTTTTGTTTAAAAAATCTTTTATAGCCCAGTTTTTCATAATATCCATAAAGACTCTTAGAGGCAGGAAGTAAAAAAGAAAAATCTTTACCATTCTTAAAAGCAAGGTCGTTTGAATAATTTATTAATTGAGTCATGTATTTTAAACCTCTATAAGAGGGCAAAGTACCAGCTGCATATAAATAGTAACAAGGGTAAATTTTATCATGCAGTACAATAGTTGCATCAAGCATATAAAGAGCTGAAACTATTTTATTTTCTACTTCCAATACGACACAATTTTTATCGTTAAACTTGTTTTCAAAGAAAAGGTCAATTGTCTTTTGGGATTCATTAAAACAAATACTCCAAATTTGTTTAAGTGAAGGTATATCTTTATTTGTGGCTAATTTAAAATTCATATTTAATCTTTCTTTATGGCTATAAATTTTTTTAGGAGGGTTGAGGGACAATAAGAAAGTTTAGCTTTTCTAAGGCCTTCAATTCCCATGTCTTCTTCTCGATTTATATATAAATAATTATTATTTAATCTTGAGGCAAATTCCCTATTTATTATAGAATAAGATCCATTATAAGAAGTTAATGCCTTTTCAAAATGAGTAAGAAAAACGTCTTTGTTAATTTCTTCACCCATAGTTAACGCAACTATGTTGTTATCCACTTTTATAATCCCACCCAAAAAGTTAAGGGCATTGTAATTATCAAAGGATTTTTTTAAGGCTGTTTTTTCAAGTTCAATAGATTCAAGTTTTTGATCCTTGTTTTCATCAAACCATTTTTGACAAAAGTCTCTGCAGGCATCTATGTTTTTACTTGAAATTTCTTCATATTCCCAATTATATTCTCTTTCAAATTTTGCGATATGATTTCTTTTGCCATGATATTTTTTACCCTTTAGTAAAGCAAGGTCGGTTGAGTTATATATATAATCGGCAATGTCTCTTTCTTCTTTAAATTCAAAAGTCCCCGGCATTATTTCCTCAAGCTGTTTTGATAGATATTCGGTAACTCCCATCATCTTAAAAGGGATACCTTTCTCCTTGGAGTCTTTTATAATAGTGTTTAATGCATCTTTTATATCACCGCAGCCAACAGGAAAACTATATATATGTTCATCACCAAAGGTTTTTAAAAGAAAACCCTTATATTTTAAGACTTTTATTTTATATGCTTCCTGCCATATAAACATAGTTCCAAAGGCGCAGTCCGCACCAATGCAGCCGGATTCTTTTAAAATTGGGACTATCCATTCTTTATCATTTATTTCCGGAATTTTAAACGTAAGCACTTATAAAATCTCCCTTTTAACAATATCAAAGATTTCATTATTAATTTCATCTATAGTTTTTATAGTTCCATTTTCATAGCAATTTATTATTTTCCATTTATTTTTTTTTGCAGCATATAAAGCTGAGTTTCTGCATGATTTTAGGTATTTAATGTTTTTTTCATGCAGATCCTTTTTATCTTCGTCTCCATGATAGCGTTTACTCATAAACTTTTGGGATATTTCTATAGGGACATCAAGATAAATAACAATATCAGGTTTCGGTAAAGAAAGTTTATTATATTCATAATCTTTGACCCAATCGAGATACTTGTCCCACTCATCAGCCTGAAGTTTAGGCATATGAAATACCATATTGGATGTGGAATATCTATCCGAAAGAATTACTCTACCGTTTAAATAATCATCTTTCCAAAATTTCATGTAACTTGCATACCTGTCTACTGCAAAAAAGGAAGAGGCTGCATAGGCATTCACGACGTTAGGATCATCCCCAAATTCAGAGTTAAGATACATTTTTACTAGGGAAGAAGAGGGATAATCGTAATTAGGAAAGCTGATTTTTTTTATATTGCATAACTTGCTTAAACGTTTATATAATAAAGCTGATTGAGTTGCCTTGCCGCTGCCGTCTAAACCCTCTATTACTATAAGTTTTCCTTTCATAATGTTTCCCTTTCTAAATTTTTAAAAAATTCACGTACATTATTAATTTCTCCGCAGGACATTTTTCCTTCAGGGCAATTTCCTCTTAGGCATGACGGACCTGAATTTTTAAATAGGGTAGGTGCCACGTCGAGTACGAGCTTAAGCATTTCAGTTGCAACTTCTCTAATTTCCCACTGAGCACGGTTGCAGCATCTTTGGCTAAAGAAGTTTTTTAAACTTCTTGCATTAAAAGTACAAACCATTTTGGTTTCACATGCATTTGGAAGTACAAATCTAGCATCTTCTATAGCTTTCTTTTCGGACATTTTTTGCGCCGATTTGAGATCAAATCCCTTTTTTAAGAAGTGTTCGGTATGCTTTTTAGTAAGCATTTCAACTAAGTGATCATAGTTTTTTTTACTTTCAAGCATTGCATTTTCAAAAATCTCAAGAGTATCGTTAGATTCCTTTATTTCGGGGGGAATTACATACTCAAACATAGATTCATTTACATATCTTTGGCTTTTGACGCTGTATGACGCTATCCTATGCCTTGTAATTTGAGCTAGAAATGTTCTTGATACACCCTCTATACCAAAGGTGAAACTTACATGCTCAAGAGGGCTCTCATGACCAAGTCTTAATAACATATCTAGAAAAGAAGCTGTCTTTTGCTCTGTAAGTCCTTTAGATATTTCGTCAATCGATGAGGATGAATAACATAGTTTTGCGGCAGCAGCGACGGTTTTTTCAGGATCTGGAGTATATGAAATTAATGTAACTTTTGGCAAAATTGTAGCCTCCTCAAGAATTTAATAATTAATAATAATTATATCAGAAAATACGACCGGCTTCAAGTTTATGTCAATGATTTTTGGTATATGAGACTTTAAATTTAAAATTTAATGTTTTAGATATTGACAAACATTTGTGTTTATGATATCATACTTAACATAGGTGCTGATATGGCTCAGGAGGCAGAGCACATCCTTGGTAAGGATGAGGTCACCGGTTCGAATCCGGTTATCAGCTCCATTCATTATTATATTTTACCAACAAAATGTGAAGCCATTGGCTAATATGAATTTTTTAACAAACAATATTCTGATTTGTTATTTTATTCATTAGTCAATGGCCTTTATTTTTTAAGTATTTAATTTGCTATGATTTTTAAAATCAACATCATAGTAACTCCGGGAATTCCGGATACGCCGGCGATGCCTAAACTTAAAAGGCTTACCGGCAATGTTACACCTGTAAATGCTCCGGATATATTAACAATTGCTAATGTGGCAATACCGGTGAATATTCCGCTTAAGGTTTTTCTAATTGGTTTTTTGGAGCGTATAAATATTTGAATAAGTAATAGTACTAGAAAAATTGAGCCGGCAATTACATATGCCAACCAAGATGACATTTTAACACCTTCCTTGTAGATATGTTTTATTGAATCTCTTTTGTAAAGGGTGAAGAGTTTATATTATCATTTTTAGCTACTCGCATTAAGTATCGATAACGTGCTAAAAGTTCCTCACGTTGATATATGCAGGCTTCTATAAGATCATGATCGGATTCCATGTCGAACCAGCGGTCCGTACACTTTAATTGTTTACATACATCGGAAATTTCGTTTAAGACACAAATATGTTCTTTATTTCTTTCTTTGGTGAAAGATGACTGCTTGATATAATTCGTAATTTTAACAATAAATTCCATAAAAACAACAATTCCTTTCTTAAAGGACATAAAGTAATATATCCTCTTCGCCTAATAAAATATATGCCTATATATTGGACATTTATTCCAGTATTTATTCATGAAGTTGAAAGATAATTTTTTGTGCTTATTAGCCGAAAAAAGAACAATTACTTGAAAAGATAAGATAATTGATGTATTATATTGATATAGTAATTTACAACTGCAGATATATTTTA
>CAKSRC010000001.1 GCA_934486915.1 uncultured Eubacteriales bacterium | reverse complement strand
ACCTATCATTACAATTGATACCCCTATTAGGGCTAATCCAAACAAAAGTACACCTGAATTTCTTCTCATTACTATTCCTCCCTTATTGATATCTAAAAAAGGAGCGCTAACGCCCCCTTTTTAATTAACTATTTAACATTATTAGAATCTTCATTCGACACTTCATTATCTTTAGAATCTTCTTTAGGAAGTTTTCCATTCATGATATCTTCAAACTCTTCAGCACTTACTTTCTCTTTTGTAAATAAATACATAGCAAGCTCTTCAAGTTTATCTCTATTATCAAGTAATATTTTCTCTGTCCTATTATAGGCATTCGTAATTATTGATCTCATTTCAGTATCTATTTCGGCTGCTATCTTTTCAGAATAGTTCTTGGTATGGCCCATATCTTTTCCGATAAATACTTCCGTATTGTCAGCACCGTAATTAATCGGCCCTAACTTATCACTCATACCATACTTAGTAACCATTGCATTAGCAAGCTTCGTTGCTCTTTCAATGTCATTGGAGGCTCCTGTTGATATATCTCCAAGTATAATAGCTTCTGCAACACGACCACCTAAAAGCACAACAATATCTTCTTCCATCTCTCTTTTTGAACGGTAAGAACGATCTTCTGACGGTAAAGACATAGTATATCCACCAGCCATGCCTCTTGGAATGATAGAGATCTGATGAACCGGGTCTTGAGTTTCACAAAAATAGGTTGCGATCGCATGACCACTCTCGTGATATGCAGTAATTTTCTTTTCTTTTTCAGTCATAACCTTAGATCTTTTTTCAGCACCAACTACAACCTTGATAGTAGCCTCTTCGATCTCATCCATAGTAATGGCTTTTAAATGTTTTCTTGCTGATAATAAAGCAGCTTCGTTTATTAGGTTCTCAAGATCCGCACCCGTAAATCCAGCCGTAGATTTAGCTATAACCTTAAGATCTACATCAGGAGCCAAAGGTTTACCTCTTGAATGAACCTTTAAAATTTCCTCCCTGCCCTTTATATCCGGATAGCTTACTATGACTTGACGGTCAAAACGTCCGGGTCTCATCAAGGCAGGATCTAATATATCAGGTCTATTGGTAGCAGCTATCATAATGACACCCTCATTTGCTCCAAAACCATCCATCTCTACAAGAAGCTGATTAAGAGTTTGTTCTCTTTCATCATGTCCGCCACCAAGTCCTGCACCACGATGACGACCCACTGCATCAATTTCATCTATAAATATAATACACGGTGAATTTCTTTTTGCTTGATCAAACAAATCTCTTACTCTTGAAGCACCTACACCAACAAACATTTCGACAAAATCAGACCCTGAAATCGAGAAAAACGGTACCCCGGCTTCACCTGCTACAGCTCTTGCCAATAATGTTTTACCTGTACCCGGAGGACCCACTAATAAAACACCCTTAGGTATTCTTGCACCTAATTCATTGTATCTCTTAGGATTTTTCAAAAACTCTACTATTTCGCAAAGTTCTTCTTTTTCCTCATCGGCTCCGGCTACATCTTTAAACGTCGTTTTTCTTTTTTCGTCGTTCATATTTTTAATTTTAGCTTTACCAAAGCTCATTTGCTTGCCGCCGTCGCCTATTCCCATAGACATACGTCTCATTAGGAACCACCAGAAGAGTCCCATCAAAACAAGCAATATAAGTGTTGGCAATATATCCATTATCCAAGAAGTGTCTGCAGCTTTTATAAGATCATATTCCATAGGACTAGAAGGATTATCCTGATTATATTTTGCTACATAATCTTTAATATCTTCATACATAAGACCAACGCTGGGTGCAGTATAGTTAATAACTTCACCGCTGTCTTTAAGGGATATTTGCATTTCCCCCGTACCTAAATTAATAGTATAGCTTGATACTTTTTCATCTCTAAAAAAGCCAACAATGTCTGAATATTTATGGTTATCTTTAGGACCTGAATTCCAAACAGCTGCTATTATAAGAATAATTATAATTGGAATTCCTATATACAACAACAGACTTTTAAAAGATTTTTTATTATTATTCAAGTTTGTTTCTCCTTTATAGTAGTATAATTAGTGTTATACACTTTCACTGTAAACACTCTCTTTTAATACACCTACAAATGGTAAGTTTCTATATTTTTCATCATAGTCGAGGCCATAGCCGACTACAAATTCATCGGGAATAACTGCCCCTGCATAATCTGCCTTTATTTTACTTTTACGTCTTTCAGGTTTATCTAATAGAGTGCATATTTTTATACTCTTAGGATTTCTTGATTCCAAAAGGTCAATTATATTACTCAAAGTTAAACCACTGTCTAAAATATCCTCTACAATTAAAACATCGTAGCCTTCTATCGGCATATCTAAATCTTTGATTATCTTTGCTACTCCACTGCTTGCTACTCCGCCTGCATATGTAGAGACGGCCATAAAGTCAATCCTGCAATGTATATCAATTGCTCTCATTAAATCTGCCATAAACAAAATAGAACCTTTTAATACACTTACCATTAATAAGTTTTTGTCTTTATAATCTTCACTGATTTTTTTACCTAGTTTTTGGGTAATTTCTTGGATTTCTTCACAACTTAAAAGAATTTTTTCAACATCATTTATCATGATAACACTCCTTAGGAAATATGGTTAACACTTTTTTAGTGTCTTTATTAATCTTAGCAAATTCAGAAGCGCCAAAGCCGTAAATCCATAAAACTTTGTCTTCGTCTGCTATTATCGGCAAATTATTTCTAACACAAATCGGGATTTTCTCTTCATTAAAAAGTTTTTTTAACGATTTGGTAATCCCCCTTTTAGGAATTTTAAACCTATCTGAACTTCTTCTGTTCCTCACCACTGTATTTTCAGTAACTAGATTATAGTCAAGAGCAAATAATTCTAACTCCTTATTTTTATCCAATAGAATATTATACTCCATTATATCTATAGATCTAATTATGAACTCTCTTTTATTATATGTCAAGATATTTGTGCTATTAATTTTATATTCCCACAATTCTACTTGCTTATTTTGTTCTTTTTTTAATCTAATTACACCGGAATTTATCTCAATATATCTCTTTCCCGGCAATGTAACGGTACCAAAGCCATTGTTTAGGTTTTCTATAACTAGGTCAGTATGAATATTTTCCAAATTTCCTCCGGCTATAATAGAAATACATCTCGACAGTACTGCTTTATCTAATCCCAATAGATTTTTTACATCATATCCATCGGAAAACTTTGATGATTCTAAAACTTTTTTAGCTTGATTTTCAATATAATTGTCTACATCCTTAAATTGGCTTATCATTCTTAAGGCAGATTTTTCTACTGAAGGATTTATCTCCTTTAAAATAGGTATGACATCAAGCCTTATTTTATTTCTTGAATAACATCTATCGTAATTAGATTTATCTATAATAAACTTCAAATTATTTTCTTTGCAATAATCTTCTATCTCTTGCCTTGTAAGATAAATAAGGGGCCTTATTATATTGTTTCTTACGGGTTTTATCCCACACATTCCATTAAGTCCTGCACCCCTGGTAAAATTTAAAATAAGAGTCTCTAAATTATCGGAAAGAGTATGTGCTGTAGCGGTTTTAGAGCCTAATTTTTGTCCTATCTCCTTAAAAAATCTATATCTTACGCTCCTGCCGCATTCTTCTATACCCATGCCCTTTTCGAGCGCCTCTTTTTTTATGTCTGCTCTTAAAACATATATAGGAATACCTAGTTTTTCACAAGTCTCTCTTGCAAAATTCTCATCATCAAGTGCATCTTTTCCTCTTAATCCATGATTAACATGTGCAGCAAAAATTTCTAAGTTTAATTCTCCTTTTAAAGAATAAAGTGCATGTAAAAGCGAAATTGAATCTGCTCCACCTGAAAGGCCAACCAAAACCTTGTCACCACAATGCAGCATGTCAAAATCTTCAATAGCCTTTTTTACCTTATTGATCATTTCTAAACATCTCCTGGCCTGTAAAACGCATAAATTCGCCCTGCCAATGCAAGTAAACTGTTCTAGCCTCGCCATGACGGTTTTTAGCTACTATACACTCGCCGCTATTCTTCCCGTTGTTATCTTGATTATCATCATCTTGATCTGTATAATAATCTGGCCTATATAAAAACATAACTATATCAGCATCCTGTTCGATTGAACCTGAATCCCTCAAATCTGATAATACAGGCCTATGCTCCGCTCTTTGCTCGGAAGCACGGGAAAGCTGAGACAATGTTATTACGGGAACATTTATTTCTTTTGCCATAATTTTTAAGTTTCTTGTTATCTCGGAAATTTCCTGTACCCTGTTATTTATATTCTTGCCACCGGACATAAGCTGCAAATAATCTATAATTACCAAGTCTACATCTTTAAGTCTTCTAAGTTTCGCCTTCATTTCGGGCACGGTAATTCCCGGGGTATCGTCAAAGTACATCTGCGTTTTAGAAAGGATATCTCCGGCTTCTATAAGACGTATCCATTCGTCTTCTGCCAATTTACCCGTCCTGAGTTTTACTCCCCCAACTAATGCTTCAGTCGAAAGTAGTCTTGAGGCTAACTGCTCCTTTGTCATTTCAAGCGAGAAAAATGCAACCTTTCTGAATTCTTTAACTGCGACATGCCTTGCTATATTTAAAGCAAAACTCGTTTTACCCATACCGGGTCTTGCAGCTAAAAGTATTAAGTCTGACCTGTTAAGTCCTGTTATTGTTTCATCCAGCGCAGATATACCGGTAGGTATTCCTCTATAAAGTTTACCCTCTTCAGAATTTAACATATCAAGTCTGTCAAAAGTTTGGACAACGATCTCGTCAATCTTTTGAAGACCTTGCATATTTTTTCCGCGCCGTATATCAAATATTTTCTGTTCTGCCGAGTCAAGGAGGTCCGCAGAGTCTGCAGTATCTTCCGTTGCATCCTCCATTATTTCACGTGCAGTAATAATTAATTTTCTTGTATCATATTTTTCTCTTACAATATTTGCATATACTTCTACATTTGATATTGACGGTACAATTTGGGCTAATTGCATTAGATATGTCTTACCAGTTGCCTCGTCGAAACTTTTATCTTGTTTAAGTTTCTCTAAAACCGTAATAAAGTCCACAGGTCTACCAAATGTAAACATCTCGAGCATAGCGGAATATATAAGTTGATGGTTAACCAAATGAAAATAATCTGGTATAGGCAATATCTCTGCAACTTTGTCCATGCAATCTGAATCAAGTAAAATTGCTCCTAAAACAGACTGCTCTGCCTCTAAACTATAAGGCAGTTTTATATTATCATACCCCGACGTTATTTTAAAATCATCCACTGCACGTCACCTCCTAAATCCGTAAAACTTATATATTATAACAAAATCAGAAATCATGGCAAACATAATTTACCATGATTAAATGTAGTATATTTAATTAATTTAGCTCTGTAACCTGAACAAATACCTTGGCTACAATTCCTGCATAAAGTTTTATCTCACACTCATATGTGCCAAAGTTTTTGATATCACTGCTTAAATGTATTTTTCTTTTATCAATAGAAACATCGTAAACTTTTTCAAGTTCCAAAGCGATTTCTTTAGATGTAATAGATCCGAAAAGTTTACCCGATTTACCGGATTTAGCTGAAAACTTTAAAGTCTCTCCGGATATTTTTTTATAAATCGCATCTGCCTCTGCTTTTTGAACTTCTATTTTATGCGCTTCAGAAGCCTTTGCATTTTTAAGCTCGTTCATAGCTTGGTTATCAGCTTCCTTAGCAAGTTTTTGAGGAAGCAAGCAGTTTCTTGCATATCCATCCGATACATTTATCAGATCACCTTTTTTGCCCTTGCTTTTAACATCCTGCAATAATATTACTTTCATAATTACACCTCATTTTTTGTATTAGATATTTCAATAGGGCTAATAAGTTCTATTAACCTTTGAGCTACTTCTTTTATACTTGTATCATTAATTTGAGCTCCTGCCATAGTCTGGTGTCCTCCGCCGCCCATAGACTCCATGATGAGCTGCACGTTAACATCTCCAAACGACCTTGCGGATATACTCACTGAATTATTCCCGGAAGAATATATAACAAACGAAGCTCTAACTCCCTCGATTCCAAGGAGTTCATCAGCTGCTTGAGCCGAAGCTATTCGTATATCCTCATAGCTTCCTTCCTTTTCATCTGCGCAGGCTATAGCGCAGCTATTAAATATTTCAGCCCCTGAGATAAGCTGATATTTTACCTTATAAGTATTCATTGAATTTGAGAATAGCCTTTTTACTTCTACCGTATCTGCACCTTTTCTTCTTAAATAAGCAGCTGCCTCAAAAGTTCTAACTCCTGTTTTTAAGACGAAATTCTTACTGTCAAGCATAATGCCTGCTAAAAGGGATTCCGCCTCAATTCTATTTAAAAATTCGTCATCTAAGTATTGGACAAGTTCCGTTACCATTTCAGATGCCGAAGAAGCGTAAGGTTCATGATAAAATACTACGGCATTAGAAATATGATTTACCATCATTCTATGGTGATCTATAACAACCGTTTTATGCGATTTCTCATATAAAAGTTTGCTTTCCAAAAAGTCCATTGAATGAGTGTCAACTATTATAAGAAGAGTTTTTTCAGTTATTAATCCTATAGCCTTTTCAGGAGAAATAAATATTTCCTTACTGCTCATTGCTTCTATATTTTTTACAAGAGGCAAGGCAAGAGTCTCATCTTTATTTAAAACTATATAGGCTTCTTTCTTTTTCCCCTTTGCTGCTGCACTATACATACCTATAGCAGCACCAACACAGTCAAGGTCTGAAAACCTATGACCCATTATAAGTACCTTATCACTGTTATCTATTTGGTCTGACAATGCCATCGATATAACTCTTGCTCTAACCTTGCTCCTTTTTTCAGTTTCCTTTGAAACTCCTCCAAAGAAGCTATAACTTTTTCCCTTTTTGACAACAACTTGGTCTCCGCCTCGACCCAATGCCATATCGAGAGCATTTCGTGCCCAATGTTCACATTCTTTCAAGGATTTCCCGTCAGCCCCAATACCTATAGATACTGTAGCCCAACGTTTATCCTCAGACTTTACACTTCTTACTTCCTCTAAAATCTTAAATTTTTCTTTTATAAATACATCAAGGCTTCTCTCTTCAAACACAACAAGATATCTTGAATTATTTAATTTCTTATAAAATCCTGTTGTACCTGCTGCCCATTTTTGAATGATTCCTTCTACTTTAGCAATTATTTGATCATCTTCACTGTCTATAGCATCAGCTTCAAATTCCTCTTTATTATCAAACATCACCATAGCCACTACAGGACGACTTTTAAGATATTCACTTTCTATTTGATGATAATACTTATCCTCAACGAAATATAATTCTATATATTCCTTAAACTCTATAGATAAAACACTATACCTAATATCAAGAATTTCTATAGTCTCAATACCTTTGTTCAATAATGAACTAATTGGCTCAGCTTTTATAAGATTCTCGAGGTTTAATTGTTCCTTTCCAAAAATCTTTTGAAAGCTATGATTTTTCCAAATAACATTGTACTTTTTATCAAGTAAAGCAACAGGAACCCTAAGTTTTTCAAGTGTATGCTTGTCAAGATTATCAATTACCCCGTCTTTTTGATGGAGGACATTAACATTTTTAAAATTTCCAATAATATTGTATATTAATATTCCAATACACAAAAAGGCAAACGGTATTTCAAAATAAAAGACGACTTTATTATAAAAGCAGCTTATTATAGTCATTGTTAATATTGTAAATATCAATAAAGCATCAACAAATATCGTGTTATAACTTTTTTTCATAAAGCAAATCGCCTCCTATTTTATTAATACACAACAAAGGTATATAAAATAACTATATTTCCATTAAAATAGGCAATATCATTGGGCTTCTTCTTGTTCTTTCATAGAACAATGCAGATAAAGCATCTCTAATATTATTTTTTATAATGCCCCACTCGTGTATATTTTCTTTTGCACATTTATCAAGTACAGCAGCTGCGGCTTTTTCGGCACTTGCAATAAGTTCTTCTGATTCTCTTACATAAACAAATCCCCTTGATACTATATCCGGACCGGACACTGTATTGCCATTTTCAGGGTCAATAGTTGCCACAACAACTATAAGGCCATCTTCGGACAAACGTTTTCTATCCCTCAATACTATATTACCAACATCGCCGACACCTAAACCGTCAACTAAAACCTTCCCCGCAGGTACATCCGCTATTTGCTTAATATAATCCCTATTAATTTCAATAGCATTACCAACATCGCCTATAAAAATATTGCTGTCATCCATACCCATCATTTTAGCAAGTCCCGCATGTTTGACAAGATGTTTTTGTTCACCATGTACGGGTATGAAATATTTAGGTTTTACTATGCCCAACATAAGCTTTAACTCTTCTTGACAAGCGTGTCCTGAAACATGAACCTCATACATTGATTCATAAACAACCTCGCAGCCAAGTTTCATTAGCTCGTTAATTACATCTCCGACTGTTTTTTCGTTGCCGGGTATCGGATTTGCTGAGATTATAATAAAATCTTCAGGACCTACGGAGACTTTTTTATGATCTGAAGATGCCATTCTTGAAAGAGCGGACATAGGTTCGCCTTGGCTTCCCGTTGTCACTAATACTACCTTATCCTTAGGATACTTGTTTAACAAATTAATATCTAACATAACATCCGAAGGTATATCTATATACCCCAATTCACTTGCTATATTTATATAATTTATCATGCTCCTTCCGGAAAAGGAAACCTTTCTTCCATATTTATGCGCACAATTTACTATTTGTTGTATTCTGCTGATATTAGAAGAAAAAGTAGCTATTATTATTCTTTTTGATTCTGCCATATTAAACAGCTTATCAAATGAATGACTTATCTTCTTTTCCGTCATTGTATAACCTTGACGTTCTGCATTAGTTGAATCGGCAAATAGAGCAAGCACTCCTTCTTTTCCAATTTCAGCAAACCTTGCTATATCTATCATTCCTCCCTGGGTTGGAGTACTGTCAATTTTAAAGTCGCCGGTATGAACCAATGTCCCCGCAGGAGAATATATAGCTACACCTACTGCATCAGGTATAGAGTGATTTACGTGAATGGGCTCTACTTCCATGCAGCCGAGTTTTATTCTGTCCCCGGGCCTAATTGTGTTAAGCTTAGCTTTTCTTAATAGTCCATGTTCTTTAAGCTTTCCGCCAATAAGGCCTATTGACAACGGTGTACCATATATAGGCACTGAAACTTTTTTCAAAAGATAAGGTATTGCTCCTATGTGGTCTTCGTGCCCATGGGTTATAACTACACCCTTAATTTTATCTATATTCTTTTCAACATAAGTAAAATCCGGAATAACCAAGTCTACTCCAAGCATGTCCCCGTCAGGGAAAGTCATACCGCAATCAAGCAAAAACATATCATCTTGGCACTCAAACAATGTCATATTTTTGCCTATCTCATTAAGACCACCCAAAAACATAACTTTTATAGAAGGAGCTTCTTTTTGCTTTTTATTTTTCGAAGACTTAGTTGATCTTCTACCCCTACTGTTTGGTTTTTTCTCCTGCTTTACACTTTTAGACTTATTACTCTCCTTAGATGCATCATCCCTTGATTTTGCAATGCTTGTGCTAAGAATTTGATCACTGCGTTTAGCATTTACTTTATTTTCTTTTTTATATTGTTGTTTTTTCTCCACAACGCAACCTCCATTTTATTTTTTAGTATTCTAATATATTTAAAAATAAGCCTGTTCCAAACGATACGAACAGATTTTTTCTAAGCTTAATATTAAAAGTTTATATTTTTATATAAACTTTGGTCCGAACATATTAATACTATTATATTGTATAATTAGTTTTCATTACTGTCAAGTAAATTATAACCAAAATCATACATAATATAAAAAATATCCCACATTAAACATAATATATATTTATCATTGTTAATTTAATTTTAACCATAATTTTTAATAATGAGATTTGTATATTGAATTAAAATTGTGATAAAAATACTTTTATCTAAAAAAAGGGGAATCAATTATGGTAAAAGGAATAAATCATCATGTTATAGAATTAACTCAAACAGGAAATAAATACTATGAAAAAGCTTTACTTATAGTTAAACCCGAATACTCTCAATCAAATGAAGTATTTCTTGAAAAAGAGGCAAAGAAAATATTAAAGGATATTAATGCCCCATCATCTATTAAGAACAAGCATAACTTTGCAATAAGTGTCTTAAAATTTGGCACAGCCGCAATTACAGGCTCACTCATAACTGCACTATTTTATTACTTAGTATAAGAATTCTCTCCCGTTTTTAACCATATAAATTAATGATATGGTTAAAGGAGAGAGAAAAATGAAATTAAAATTATGGCTAAAACTTGAAATAACTGGAATAATCGTTACATTTATTCTTGGAATTTTTCTACATTACAGTATTAGCATATCTAATAGGTCAATTTGGGCAATAGTTTTTGGGTCGGTAAACCAAAGTATTTGGGAGCACGCAAAGTCATTTTCAATGCCCTATATTATATGGTCATTTATAGAACTTTGCATAATACGACTTCCGTTTAAAAAGTTTGTCGTTTCTAAAATAATAGGCCTATATAGTCTTGTAATAGGTGTAATACTTTCTCTTTCTATATACCTAGGACTTATTGGCAATCATAGTTTTATATTAGATATTGCAGTTAGCCTTATATTTATATTTATCGCATATGTGGTATCGTATAAACTGGCTACTTCCAAGTATCATTTGGAAGAGTTATTCGTTATTTCACTTCTAATGCTCGTATTATTTTTATCTATGTATTTGACTTTTAGTTTTGTCCCTCCAAAAATCAATTTGTTTTTAGATTACGCCAAAGGAAGTTATGGGATGTCACTATAACAAATCATTTTAGTAACTTACATTTTCTATAATCAGTAAATGGTTTTATAAAACCTACTTTACCTATTATTTTTATTAATACCCTCACCCATAATAATTATACAGCTCTAATTCTTTAATTCAAAACAATATCTATGTTATCATAAATTTATAAAACACCCTTACCAAAATTTCCTCTCACTTTTTCTAGCATACTTTAAATTTTTGAATTATAATATATCTATAAGTTTTAACTTGGAGGTATTTTCTCAATGTACGATATTAAAGACTTTAAAATAAAATCAGATTTCGACGGTCTAAATCTTGGAGTAACACTAATTTCTCCTAAAGATAAAGCCAAGGGAATAGTGCAAATATCTCATGGTATGTCAGAACATAGACGACGCTATATTGGATTTATGAAGTTCCTTGCAAAACATGGTTATATAATAATAATAAATGACCATCGAGGCCATGGCGAAAGCGTATTATCGCCACAAGATTTGGGGTATTTCTATAAAAACGGACATATAGGTATCGTCAAGGACATTCACCAAATAAGAAACTATGTAAAAGAGTTATACCCCAATTTACCTATAACCTTGTTGGGACATAGTATGGGATCAATAGTCGCTCGTGAATATATAAAGCAATACGGCGACATAGATAAGTTAATACTTTGTGGTGTCCCAACTGAAAACAACTCGGCCAAATTGGGCTTGAAGTTATGTGACGCTATAAGGCTTTTTCATGGACAAAAATATAGATGTGAGCTTGTCAACAACCTAGTTCTAGGTGCATATAACAAGAACTTCAAAGTAGAAAACAGTTGGATATGTTCAGATGAGAATGTAGTAGATGCCTACAATAAAGATGAAAATTGTGGATTTACATTCACTTTAAACGGATTTAAATGCCTATTCACAATGCTTATAGATGTATACTCAAAAGAAAATTGGAATAAGGAAAATTTAAATATGCCAATTTTAATGATAGCAGGCAAAGATGACCCTGTTATCATGACAGAGCATGCATTCTATAAAACCAAAGATTTCTTAAAGGAAATAGGATATTCTAACATAGAAAGTAAACTATACGATAATATGCGCCATGAACTTATAAATGAAAAAGGCAAAGACATCGTGTACCAAGATATTCTAAACTATCTCGAAAAGGGTGTTAATCATTAATGCAAGAAAATGAATCTATACCAAAATTAGTAGTAGAAAAATTAACAAACACAAAAAGAACCGTGTCTACAATGGAATCGTGTACGGGCGGGGAAGTCGCAAACCTTATCACATCTATAGAGGGTTCATCCTTAGTCTTTAATTTTGGCGCCGTCACTTATTCAAATGAATATAAAATAAAGTTTGGGGTTAGCAGCGAACTTATAGAAAAGTACACCGTATATAGTACGGAAGTTGCAAAGGAAATGAGTTATAAAATTGCCTTGTTTACAAATTCCGATTACGGTATCGGTATTACCGGCAAATTAAATGCTCAAGACCCTAACAATCCTTTTGGAGAAAATAATATTGTATACATAAGTTTATACGATAAAATAAATGATAAATTCTATACCCAAAAATTAGCTGCCGTCTTTAAAAGCAGGGATGAAAATAAGGTTTACTTAGCAAACTCTGCAATTGATATGCTTAATCAAATTTTATAATTTTTCTCGTAGTCTCATATGAACATGGGAAAACCCTTGGCAATGTAAGGTTATATATATCACCTGCCAACATTTCATTTCTAAAAACTAAATTTGCATCTTTATTGAGCGACTTTATATCAGAAACCTTTGTAACTATAGGTATTTTACTTTTACCCTTGGCTAACTTTAGAATTTCGAGCCCTTTTGAATTGAATCCTAAAGCTCTTACGTATTGAGGTTTTAAATTCACTAATTGTTTATTAATCCCTAAAAGCGATGACATTATTACCCTTCTAATTCTTGATAACGAATATCTTTTGGATTTTATGTTTTCGTATAACTCATCCAATGATGTAGATTTGGCCGCGGCACTTAAAATCCTATTTTCAAGACCCTCACTTACATCAAAAATATTTCTAATCTCATTCTTAGAAGTCGACCTTAGTTTGTATAGTATAGTTCTTTCTAAATTATATATAGAAGACGGTGCTTTTCCATTGCAAACTTCATGACTAATTATCTCTAAAACATCTTTAGGCAAAAATCTTTCCAAATTATAATTGTTATCATTTATATATTTCCGTATTTGCTTAGCAGACAAAAATGAATTAATCTCTAAATCACTGTCATGTTCTGCACCTTGACGCTTAATTGCCATTGGTTTAATGTTTGATTCAAGTTTTTTTAATGCCTTTATATATTCTATTGCCAAAATATTATTGGGCTTTGAAATTAATGTTGAATATTTTTCTCCCATAACTTCTTTTATTACCATTTCTCTTGAACTTGCAAAACTAACACCCGATTTCATAACATCCTTAATCTTATCTAAACAGGAATCTAAATTAAGAAAATTAGCTATTTCAACTAGATTATTGATGTTACCTTTTTCGCTGCCAAAGCTAAGCGAATCTATTACACTTAACTTATCTAATATATAAATGGATGAATATGCAAACCGCTCCGCTGTCGACATTGACCATACGCTTGGAAGCTCTAAAACTAAATCCACTCCACAACTAAGAGCCATTTTTGTGCGAGCCTCCTTAGAAATAATAGCCGGCTCTCCCCTTTGTACAAAGTTGCTGCTCATAATAGCTACTATATGAGTTGATCCTAATTTCCTTGTTTGTTCTATATGATATACATGTCCGTTATGCATTGGATTATATTCGCAAACTATAGCAGTGATGTGCATTTTTATCTCCTCTAAAATTTAAATAAAATTTATATATAACAACATAACATAAACTAAGGTTCCAAACAAGATGTAACCATTAATTTATTATTAGTAAAGTTATAAGCTTATATTAGCATAAGAAAAAAGCTCGATCGAAACGACGAGCTTTTTATTTATATACTAAAAATATTATTCAACTGTTACGGATTTTGCTAGGTTTCTTGGCTTATCAATATCACAACCCTTATTAAGAGCAATATAATATGAAAATAGTTGAAGAGGTATAACTGCTAGCGAAGGTGACATTATGTCGCAAGTCTTTGGAATATAGAATTGAGCATCTGAAACCTGTTCAATATCTTTATGGTCACGAGTCGTGATTGAAAATACTTCTGCACCTCTCGACTTAACCTCCTTAACATTACTTACTATTTTATCGAAAAGCTTATCATAGTTTGCAAGAGTTACGACCAAAGTTCCATCCTCTATAAGAGAGATAGTTCCATGTTTTAATTCGCCTGCAGCATAAGCTTCTGAATGTATATAGGATATTTCCTTTAATTTTAAAGATCCTTCAAGAGCTAATGCATAGTCAACATTACGTCCAATAAAGAAAACATCGTCAATTTCAAAATATTTTTTAGCAAATGTTTTTATATCATCAATATTTTCAAAAATTTCTTCTATTTGATCCGGCAATTTTAAGAGACTTTCTATATATAAATCATATTCACTTTGAGTTATAGTATTTAGTTTTTCTGCCATATAAAGAGCAATCAAATAAATAACCGTAAGTTGAGTACTATATGCCTTAGTAGTTGCAACAGCTATTTCAGGTCCTGCCCATGTATATATTACATCGTCAGAATCGTTTGCAATAGAGCTTCCAACCACATTGACTATAGATAGAATTCTAGCCCCAAGCTTTTTAGCCTCTCTCAAAGCTGCAAGAGTATCTGCAGTTTCTCCGGATTGGCTTATAACGATAACCAAAACACTTTCATCAATAATAGGGTCACGGTATCTAAACTCAGAAGCAAGATCAATCTCGACTGGCTTTCTTGTAAGTTTTTCTAAAACATACTTAGCCGCACAACCTACATGATAAGCTGAGCCACAAGCTAGAATACAAATTTTACTTATTTTTTCCAAATCCTCTTTAGAAAGATTAATTTGGTCTAATACTACCTTGCCATTCTTAATTCTAGGGTGAATAGTATCTCTTATAGCCTTAGGTTGCTCCATAATTTCCTTTAGCATAAAGTGATCATATCCGCCTTTTTCGGCTGATGATATATCCCAATCAATATGAGTGATTTTTTTATCTATAGGATTCTTATTTGCATCATATATCTTAACCTCATCCTTAGTTAAAACTGCAAATTCACCGTCATTCAATCTGCAAATATCCCTTGTCCTTGATAAAACTGCAGGTATATCCGAGGCTATATAATTTTCCTTAGGTCCATAGCCTATAATTAGAGGATTATCCTTTCTAACTGCTATAACCTCTTCCGGGAAATCAGAACACACTACCCCAAGGGCATAAGAGCCTTCAAGCATTGATGTTGCTTTAATGACAGCGTCTAAAAAGTTTCCTTCATAAAGATAATCTATTAATTGCGCAACTACTTCTGTATCAGTTTCTGAAATAAATTTCTTGCCCTTTTGTATTAAATCATTTCTAAGCCTTAAATAATTTTCTATGATTCCATTATGCACTACAGCAAATTTTCCTGAATCACTCATATGAGGATGAGAATTAATATCAGACGGTTTACCGTGTGTTGCCCATCTTGTATGGCCTATTCCGGTCTTTCCTAAAAGTTTTTTGCCACCGTCTAGGATGTCGCTTAAATTTTTAAGTCTTCCCTTTTTCTTGACAACCTTTAATTTGCCTTCACTGTATACGGCAACTCCCGCAGAATCATATCCTCTATATTCTAATTTTTCAAGGCCATGAAGTAACATAGGTGTCGCTTCATCATAGCCTACATAACCAACTATTCCACACATAGAATAATAACCTCCATATATTATGTATACTATTATCTTAATTTTTATATTTATTATTTTTAACTATTAAATAGCCATTTTAATATTATACTATAAACAATCGCAATAATAAAGATATTTTGAAAAAGACTGTATATTTCCTAATGTTTTACCCATATAATAACAATTTTTTGTCGAACTGTAATAATGCATTTGAGGTTTACTATAATGCAACTTTTTATCATCTAAGTAAGTATATTACTTTCAATAGATAAAAATCAATTATATTAATACTAAATAACCTAATTCCATAAAAAGCTGTTCTTTACTATAGAAAGTCGCAAACAAAACGCCTGCGACCCTCTAAAATAAACTTTTAATAATTAAATCTTATTTATATGACTTCTCAAATATTGAAAAACAGTCATCTTCACTAAGTCTAGCCGGATCTCTTTCAAATAGCCCTCCCATAGCTGTCATAGCATTTTTGGCAAGAGCCCTAAATTCAGATTTTTCTATTCCATAGTCTGACATTTTAAGGTCATCAACCCCACAAGCAACTTGAAGCTTATGAAGTGCATTTATGAAGTCAGCAGGTTCCTTAGCATTTTCTACACCCATAGCTTTAGCCATTTTCACCAATTCATCATCACAAGCGTGTATAGACTCAAAATGTTTGTAATATGCAATACTTATCATAATCAATCCCGCTCCATGAGGCAACTCAGGATGATAGCCGGACATTGCATGCTCTAGGCTATGTTCTGAAGTACAAAGCATAACAAATCCTGCAAGGGTATTGGCAAGTGCGCAATTTTCTCTTGCCTCTTCATCAAAGCCGTCTTTTACTGCCCTTGGTAAATATTTAGACATAAGCTCTATAGCCTTTAATGCAAATATCTCTCCTATAGGATTTTCGTTTTTATTTATAATACTTTCAGTTGCATGAAATAGTGTGTCAAACCCTTGATACGCTGTTAACTTTGCCGGGACAGTAAGCATAAGTTCCGGGTCCACTACAGACAAAACAGGATAAGTTTTATCATAACCATAGCCTATCTTTTCATTTGTTTCCTCATTTGTAACAACAGTCCATGGATCAGCCTCAGTTCCTGTTCCCGCTGTAGTTGTTATCGCTACAAGCGGAAGTGGATCATTTCTAGGAAAATCTTTTTCTAATACATACTCCCAATAATCTCCTTTAGGGTTAGAAGCCATAACTGCTATTGATTTTGCGCAATCGATACTTGACCCGCCGCCTAAGCCTACAATAAAGTCACAATTTTCTTTCCTGCACATTTGAGCGCCGTCGATAACATTTTTTAACACGGGGTTAGGAAGAACCTCATTAAACAAAGCATATTCTACTCCCGCTTTTGAAAGTTGCTCTTCTACTCTTTCAAGGTAACCGTTAGCCTTCATGGATTTACCACTTGTTATAACTATAAGTGCTTTTTTGCCCGGCAAACACTGCTTGTGTAAATTATTAAGCTCGCCTTTTCCAAATAATATCCTTGTAGGAATGAAATAAGTAAAATTGTTTTTCATTGTAAGTTCCTCCATATATTTTAGTATTAAAAATTCAAAGTTTACTTTGCAACGATATTTATTAACTTTCCTTTGACATATATCTCTTTTATTATATTCTTGCCGTCTAATAAAGGCTTTATGCTGTCATTTGATTTTGCAATTTCAATGGCTTCTTGCTGCTCTATGTCCGCCTTAACCATTATCCTTGTTTTAATCTTTCCATTGATTTGGACAGCAATTTCTATTTCCTTGTCCTCACATTTTTCTTCATCATAAGTCGGCCACTTTTGCATATAAAGCGCATTATCGCTAAATTTCATATTTTGCCATACTTCTTCAGTAACATGGGGTGCAAATGGATTTAAAAGTATAGTGAATACTTTTAGTTCCTCTTTTGTTATTTTGCTTGTTGCATATATTTCGTTCAAAAGAGCCATCAAGCTTGCTATAGCAGTATTAAACTTTAGATTTTCTATGTCTTCGCCGACTTTTTTAATTGTCTTGTGGAAAGAAACTTCTAAATTACTTCTAATGCCTTCCTCATCACTCAACATAGTTTGGAAATTCCAATAACGTTCTATAAATCTTCTAGATCCTTTTATACTTGAAGAACTCCACGGTGCCGATTTTTCAAAATCGCCTATAAACATCTCGTAAAGTCTCATGGTATCTGCACCGTATTCAGCTACTATTTCATCCGGGTTTACAACATTTCCCCTTGATTTGCTCATTTTCTCCCCGTTTTCACCAAGTATCATACCATGACTTGTTCGTTTAGCGTATGGTTCGGGATTTGGTACTACACCTATATCATATAAGAATTTATACCAGAACCTGCTATATAACAAGTGAAGTGTAGTGTGTTCCATACCGCCATTATACCAATTGACGGGCATCCAATAATCTATAGCCTCTTTGCTTGCTAATTCCTTGTCATTATCAGGATCAATATACCTTAGGAAATACCAAGATGACCCAGCCCATTGCGGCATTGTGTCAGTTTCTCTCTTAGCCTTTCCTCCGCAAACCGGACAAGTAGTTTCTACCCAATCTGTAATATTGGCTAAAGGAGATTCACCGTTTTCAGTGGGTTCATATGAGTCCACCATAGGAAGTGTAAGGGGTAACTCGGATTCTGGTACGGGTACCATACCACATTTATCGCAGTGAACTATCGGTATAGGTTCGCCCCAGTACCTTTGACGTGAAAATACCCAATCGCGCAACTTAAAGTTTACCTTTTTATGTCCTAATTTATTGTCTTCTAAATATTTAATGATTTTAGCCTTTGCATCTTCTACACAAAGTCCATCTAGAAAATCGGAATTTACCATAGTACCTTGTGAACAATCAGTAAATGCTTCATCCTGAACATTTCCGCCGGAAACTACTTCTATTATAGGTAAGTTAAACTTCTTTGCAAACTCCCAGTCTCTTGTATCATGAGCCGGAACCGCCATAATAGCACCGGTACCATATGAAACCAATACATAATCCGAAATAAATATCGGGATTTCTCTTCCGTTTACAGGATTGATAGCACTAACGCCTTCAAGCTTAACACCTGTCTTTTCTTTAGAAAGCTCCGTCCTTTCAAAGTCTGTCTTCTTAGAAGCTTGATATTGATATTCCTTTACTTCATCAAGATTTGAAAGCTTGTCCTTCCATATCTCTATCAATTTATGTTCAGGGGAAATAACCATATATGTTGCACCAAAAAGGGTATCCGGCCTTGTAGTATATATTGTTAGGCTATCCCCTGCAGTAGTTTTAAAGTTTACCTCAGCACCTTCAGATCTGCCTATCCAATTCTTTTGTTGAGCTTTTACTCTATCAGGATAATCCACTAATTCAAGGTCATCTATAAGCCTTTGAGCATATTTTGTTATCCTTAGCATCCATTGAGATTTTACTTTTCTTACAACCTCACTTGAACATCTTTCGCATACACCATTAACAACTTCCTCGTTAGCGAGTACACATTTACAAGAAGTACACCAGTTTACGGTTGCCTCATCTTTGTAAGCAAGACCATGTTTAAATAATTGTATAAATATCCATTGAGTCCATTTATAATACTTAGGGTCAGTTGTATTAATTTCTCTATCCCAATCAAAGGATAATCCCAAAGATTTAAGTTGGCTTTTAAACCTTGCCACATTCTTTTTGGTAACTATTTCAGGATGAATATGATTTTTAATGGCAAAATTTTCAGTAGGAAGGCCAAAAGCATCCCAACCCATAGGATAAAGAACATTATAGCCTTCAAGCCTCTTTTTCCTTGATATAATGTCAAGAGCCGTGTATGATCTTGGATGTCCTACATGAAGACCTTGACCCGACGGATAAGGAAACTCTATAAGAGAATAAAACTTAGGTTTAGTTGATTTATTAAAAGCTTTAAATGCCTTTTTTTCCTCCCAAATTTTCTGCCACTTTGGTTCTATATTTTTATGATTATAATTCAAGTTTATTCCTCCAAATAATTAATGAGATAACTCTATTTCTTTGCCATCTTTCCAAAGCCTGTCTAAATCATAAAACTCTCTTGCTTCTTTGGAAAATACGTGCACAATTACATCTCTATAATCAAGTAATATCCAAGAGTTAGATCTATGTCCCTCTATATTATGAGGAGTGATTCCTATTTGTTTAAGCTCAAATTCAACCTCATCTGCAAGAGCCTTTACATGAGTACTGCTTGTACCCGTTGCCAATACCATATAATCCGCCAAAGAGCTTACATCTTCTATATCTATTACTTTTACTTCTATTCCCTTTTTGTTGTCTAATATTTTAGCAGCTTCCTTAGCAAGTTCTAATATTGTCATTAAACATTCTCCTTTTGTTTTAGTATCATATAGTTATAACCTTCTATCGTATCATTATGGATAGCTTTTTTATCTAAAGCCAACGATTTTAACGAAAAGGCTAAACCCTCGATTACCCCTAAATCCAAGTCCTTATATGCGACCTTTCTTATTTCTTCAACACCATCATAATCCCTCTCAAAGGAAGTAAAGTCCGCCACAAATATTATCTTTTCTAAAAGTGACATATTTTTTCTTCCCGTAGTATGATACCTAACTGCATTAAAAATATCGTCATCATCTATCTTTAGCACATTTTTTATATAATACGCCCCGGACATGGCATGCCACAATTTTGGAGTAATCTTTTCTATATCATTAAGTTCAACGCCATATTTATCAAATATTTCAAATTGACGATTAGTCTCTTCTTCCTTCATTATATCATGTAAAAGGCCCGCAAGCTCCGCCTTTTTTTCATCCGCACCATACTTCTTTGCTAAAAAAACAGCTTCCTTAGAAACATTTAGGCAATGTAAAAATCGTTTTTCCGAGAGTCTTTCACGCATTATTTTTTTATAATTATCTATATTCATATTCTTCACCCACAATACAAACTGTTTTGATATATATATTTCTCTACTTCTGTTGGGACTAAACCCTTTATGCCTTCTTTATTTGATATCATTTCTCTTATTTTAGAAGAAGATATATTGACAAGTGGCATATCTCCCACTACACACGAGACTTTGTTTGAAAGCTTCTCCTTTTGCTTTAAAATTTTATCATAGCTGTCATGATTTCTAGGGACAGCGCAAATAATAGAAAGCTTAAAAATTTCTTCATAATCCTTCCACTCTTCAATGGTTAAGAACATATCTGCACCCATAATAACATAAAACTTTGGTACATCATATATATCCTTAAGTTCTTTTAAAGTGTCTATCGTGTAGCTTTTACCCTTACGTTTTATTTCTATATCTAAAGTATCAAAAAAACTATATTTATCGGTGACCATCTTACACATATCATATCTAACATACGCAGGGACATCACTTTTAAATTCCTTATGTGGTGGAATAGACGTTGGTATAAATATAACCTTATCAAGAGAAAGCTTATCTTTGAAGTAGAGCGCCGTTTGGATATGTCCTTTATGAATTGGATTAAACGTCCCACCAAACATTGCAATCTTTTGCATCGATGCTTTTCCTATCTTCTCTTCTTGGGTAGCTCTATTTTAGGTTCTTTGGGGTTTACCCTAAATAAAACAAATTTAGAACCTATAACCTGCACTACCTCTGAATTGGTACTCTTAGCTATTTCTAACGCTATATCCATAGGACTATCCTCTGCCGTTTCAAGTACTTTCCCTTTTATTAATTCTCTTTTTCTTAGTGCGTCATCAGCTTGTTTTATTAACTCACTGCTGATCCCGCCTTTTCCAACCATAAGTATTGTGTCTATATTGCTTGCAAGAGACTTTAAAAATGCCCTTTGTTTACTGTTTAACATTAAATTTCCTCATTGTCTTTCTTTAATTTATCTTTTAATTTTTGTGATAGTATCCTTAGAGCATTACCTCTATGGCTTATACTATTTTTTTCTTCTGGTGAAAGTTCCGCAAAAGACTTCCCGCTCTCAGTTATAAAAATTGGGTCGTATCCAAATCCGGACTCTCCCTTTTTAGAAAAGGCTATCTTACCCTCAACAGTTCCCCTAACAAAAATGTATTCTTTGCTTGGAAGTATACAACAAATAGTGCATACAAACCTTGCTGTCCTCTTCTCATCCGGTACATCTTTAAGCTTTTCTAAAAGCTTATCAATATTCTTTTGATCAGTTGCATCCTTACCTGAATATCTTGATGAATAAATCCCGGGTTCCCCGTTTAAAGCGTCTACCTCAAGCCCGGAATCATCCGCAATAGATGGCATACCCGTAAGCTTAAATGCTGCTTCTGCCTTAAGCTTTGCATTTTCCTCAAATGTTGTCCCTGTTTCTTCTACCTCTAAAAGATTTACATTTGCTTCTTTGGCCGAAAGTGCATCTATTCCTAAAGGAATTAAAATCTTCTTTAACTCAAAAAGCTTATGTTCATTATTTGTTGCTATTATAAAAGTCATTCTTCATCCTCCTTAGAAAATAGAGCCTTTGCAAATTCATCGGGGACAAATTCCTGTAAATCATCTATTTGCTCTCCAACCCCAACAAATTTGACTGGAAGTCCTAATTCATCTTTAATCGCCAAAACAACTCCGCCCTTTGCAGTGCCGTCAAGTTTTGTAAGTACTATGCCCGTAATTCCTGCAGCATCCTTAAATTCTTTAGCTTGATTTATTGCATTTTGCCCTGTGGTCGCATCGACAACAAGTAAAATTTCCTTAGATGCATCCGGCAATTCTCTATCTATTATTCTATTGATTTTATTAAGCTCCGCCATAAGGTTTTTCTTATTATGCAATCTTCCTGCCGTATCGCAAATAATTACATCGGCATTTCTCGCTTTAGCCGCTGAAATAGAATCAAACACTACCGCCGCCGGGTCAGAACCCTCAGATTGCTTTACTATATCTACCTTAGATCTATCCGCCCAAACTTGAAGCTGATCTATCGCCGCAGCACGAAAAGTATCTGCAGCACCTAAGATTACCTTTTTTCCGTCTCTTTTTAGTTTAGATGCAAGTTTACCTATTGTTGTAGTCTTTCCTACACCATTAACACCTATAACCAATATTATGGAGGGTTTTGTTTCTATATTTAATTCCTGACCTCCACTCAACATTTCAGAAATTATTTCTAAAAGAAGCCTATTTATTTCCTGCGGATCCTTAACTTTTTCTTTCTTTACTTTTTCCCTTAATTTTTCGCAAATATGGGATGAGGTCTTAATCCCCACATCACCCATGATTAATATTTCTTCCAACTCTTCGAAAAGTTCTTCATCGATTTTGCTAAAAGTCTTAATCATCGAATTTATTTGCCCAAAAACCCCGGATCTTGTTTTCTTTAATCCATTCTTTATTTTACTAAAAAGTCCCATAATAATTCACCCCTTATTTATATTATTTAACTCGCGGTTTTGCTCCAGTTCGGATACTTTAAGCTCCAACAGCCTTGAAACTCCTTCATCCTGCATTGTAACGCCATATAGGACATCTGCTTCCTCCATTGTACCTCTTCTATGAGTTATAACAATAAACTGAGTATTTGCATTCATTTTTCTTAAATACGCAGCATACCTATAGACATTTACATCATCAAGTGCCGCTTCAATCTCATCAAGCACACAAAACGGTGCAGGACTTACTTTCATTATAGCAAAGTATAGAGCAATAGCAACTAATGCTTTCTCTCCGCCGGAAAGCGCTTCCAAGTGCGCCACTATTTTTCCCGGAGGTTCTACACTTATTTCTATGCCGGAACTCAAGACGTCAGAAGGGTCGGTTAACATTAATTCTGCCCTTCCTCCACCAAACAACTCTTTAAATGTCGACATGAAATTAGTATTAATTTCTTTAAAGCGTTCTTCAAAAAGCTCTCTCATTTGTTTTGTAAGATCCAATGTAAGCCTGGTAAGTTCCGTCCTCGATTTTTCAATATCATTAATTTGATCCTTCATAAATTCATATCTTGATGATACTTCTTTATATTCTTCTATTGCAGCAATATTTATAGAGCCCAACCTTTTAATCTTTAATTTTATTTCGTTTAAAATTCTCTTTGCTTCATGAATATCATTTATTTTTTTTACGGTTTTCTCAGCTTCTCTTCTTGTAAGTTCATATTCTTCCCAAAGCTTTGCTATAATAGCGTCATATTCCTTTTGAATACCGCTTTTTTGTTCTTCAAGCCTTGCAAGTTCTTTTGAAATCTTCTCTTTGTCTAAGGACCTATCTCTTTCGATTTGTCTAAGCTCAGCTGAACGTTTCTCGAGACCTATTTTTTTTGAGGCATTATCAGTTATTTTTTTATTCTCTGCCTTTGCCATTTCCTTTAACTCTTGAGATTCATCGTTTAAGGTGGCAATATCACTTACAATTTTTTTGCTTTTATTTTTAAAGTATGTTATTTGATTTTCAAGAGAATTTATTCTTTGATTTTGATGAAGTTTAGAGTCCTCCATAGATCTTATTTCATAATTTAAGGCCTCATTATCCTTTTGGGCTGTAAGTATAGCAAGTTTCAATTGTTGTATTTGGTCTATAATTTCTTCACGATCTTTACTTATGCTGTCTTTATTACCGGATATACCCGATATCTTTTCTTCAACTTCATCTATCTTGGTTAAATAAACCCTATAATCATCCTTAGCCTTTTGAAATGAATGCTTAGACTGTTCTATTTTTTCAAAAGTTTCAGTTTTTTCATTTTCATTATTCAAAAGCAGCTTACTAACGCTCTCTTTTTCAGAATTCACGTTTCTACATTCTGCCAATATTCTTATGTGATCCTCTTTGACTCTTGATAAATCTCCATTGCTTCCCAAAATAACGGACTCTAAATTAGATATAGATTTCTCAGTTTCCTTATAGGTCATATAAGACTTATTTGCCTTTTGTTTTAGATCTTCCGCCTCTGTTTTAAGCCTTTCAATTTCAGATGCACGGCTTAAAATACCAGAATTTTTAGACAGCGAACCTCCAGTCAATGAGCCCCCCGCATTCACAACCTGGCCGTCTAATGTAACTACTTTAAATCGATAATTAAACCTTTTGGCAATCTCGGTGGCACAATTTAGATTCTCGGAAACTACTATTCTTCCAAGCAGAGATTTTACTATCTCATCATACTGCTTATCATAGTTGCAAAGCTCATATGCTATGCCTACATATCCATCTAGATTCTCAAAATCCTTTTTATCAATAAATTTTCCCTTTATAGTTGATATTGGAAGAAATGTTGCCCTACCTAAATTTTTCCGTTTTAAAACTGCAATAGCATTTTTAGCATCTGCTTCCGTCTCAACTACTATATTTTGCATAGAAGCTCCCAGAGCTATTTCTATGGCTATAGAAAATTTAGAGTCAACCTTTATAATCTTAGATATTGGTCCATGTACGCCGCTAATTGCACCGTTTTTTGATTCTTTCATCACAGACTTAACACTTTGCGCAAATCCCTCTAAGTTTCTTTCAAGGTCCTCTAAAATACGTATTCTTCTAATTTTACTCTCGGCATCTAATGACAGCTTGTCAGATTCCTTTTTAAGCTCAGCTGACTTTTGTTTTTTGTTGCTAAGCTTAATTTCATAACCCTTAATAGAGTTTTCTATGCAATCAATTTTACTTTTAGATTCCTTAGCCATTTCATTATAGTCTAAAAGAGTCTTTTCAAGGTTTGATATCCTTGTCTTGTAGTCATCCACAACTGTGTCAAATTTAGAATATCTTAATTTCAAGTCTTCTATAGAGGACTCCAAAGTTAGGATACTTACTTTTTTATTGGAAGCACTAAGCTTTAAATCCGAAAGCTCTTTTGAAAGACTATCCAAGTTACTGGAAAATTCCTCAAGGTTATTTTTTAAGTTTTGGTACCTAATATTAGCTTCTTCTAAAGATGATTGCTTTTCATTTATAAATGAATTCGTTTTATCTATGCGTTCTTTTCTCTCTAGTATTTTACTATCTATATTTTCAAATGAATCTCTTATTTCGCAAATTTCATTTTCTATTCTTTTGATATTTTCATCATTGTGGAGTATATCATTTTCAAGTACTGAGGCCTTTGATATCTTTTGATTTGCTTGTTCTTCTAAAATTGAGATTTGTTTTCTCGACTCTTCAATAATCGCGGAAATAGCATTTGACTTTAAGAATATTTCTTCAGTTTCTTTTTGAATTTTTTCTATGTCGTCTTCAATTTCTTGGTGCTGACCCGATGCAACGGCTATTTTTGCCTGATGATCATTTAATATCGCACCGGACTTATTGAGTACATCTAACCAAATGCCTATTTCTAAAGAACGTTTCTCATTTGCAAGGTCTATATATTCCTTCGCCTTAGACGCCTGCTCTTTTAAGGGACCCACTCTTTCTTCAAGTTCCTTTAAAATATCCTTTAACCTTAAAAGGTTTTCTTCGGCTTGTGCAAGCTTTTTTTGAGCCTCGAGCTTTCTATATTTAAACCTTGATATTCCTGCTGCTTCTTCAAATATTTCACGCCTGTCCTCAGACCTGGAAGAAACTATGCTGTCTATCTTGCCTTGACTAATCATAGAGTATCCGTCTTTACCAAGTCCCGTATCCATAAACAGTTCATTAATATCTTTAAGCCTTACCACAGCCTTGTTTATTAGATACTCACTCTCACCGGATCTATAATATCTCCTTGAAATAGCGACATCATCATTATCAAAAGGCAGTCTTCTGCTTTTATTATCTATGGTAAGAGTAACCTCTGAAAATCCTTGAGACTTCCTTGTAGGGGTTCCGCCAAATATTACGTCTTCCATCTTAGAACAACGAAGTGCTTTAACAGATTGTTCCCCAAGAACCCACCTTATGGCGTCACTTATATTACTCTTACCGCTTCCGTTTGGACCCACTACAGCAGTTATGCCTTCATTAAATGAAAGCTTGGTTTTATCCGGAAATGTTTTAAATCCATGTAGTTCAAGTGATTTAAGTAGCACTGTTTCACCTACCCTTTTCAATCTTAAAATCGTTTACTTTTATACTTTTATCGGGCCTAACCTTAACAACTAAGCCGATATTTTTAAATTTCTTTATATTTTCACGTTTTTGACCTATAAATTTTGAAATACAGCTTGGATTGACAAATATATCTATATTTTTATACGATATATTATTTTCCTCTATAAACGAAACAATGTCTCTATAAAAATTATAACTTTGACAAAGTTCGCTTAAAGCAGGATGCCACGGTCCTGAAACCATATTTTCTCTCATGCTTTCAGTGTCGTGAAGGCCAAGCCTTATTACTTCTATATTTTCTTTTTCAAACATACGTAAAAGTTTTGAACAAAGACTGATTGTATCCTCCAAAGAATATGTATCATATTCACCCTTATAATAAAGATCCGCAAGAAGAGTATTCTTCATTATAATCGTAGGATAAATCCTAACAGTTTCAGGCCTTATGTTTATAAATTTCTCTGCTGTTTTTATATCTTTCAAAATACTGCTTTTATAAAGACCCGTCATCATTTGAAGCCCCAAAGAAAAACCATATTTTTTAATCAGCTCGGAAGACTTTATGACATCAAGACTGCTATGTCCTCTGCGATTTACTCTCAAAACCTCATCATCCATACTTTGAGCACCCAATTCTATAGATGAAACTCCTCTTTCCTTTAAAATATTAAGAATTTCTTCATCTATAGCATCAGGCCTCGTTGATATCCTTATTCCCTTAAAACACCCATCCTTTACAAACTCATAGGCAGTGTCTAAAAGGCTCATCATATACTCTTTGTCTATAGCAGTAAAACTCCCGCCAAAAAAGGCTATTTCGGACTCAATATCCTTTCCCCTTAAATTGTTTTTAGCATCAAGCAAAACTTCATAGACTTGGTTTGGCGAAACCTGATTTTTTGAACCCGTAATGTATCGTTGGTCACAAAAGCTGCATTGATTTGGGCAGCCATTATGAGGTATAAACATAGCTACATTAGCATGCCTCAATATCCCATCATCTCCAAAGCCTGTTTTGCTGCATTTTGTTCTGCTTCTTTTTTGCTTCTTCCGCCACCCTTGCCTAAAACATTGCTGTTAAGATGTACTTCCATAACAAAATGTTTATCATGATCCGGTCCGGTTTCAGATACAAGCACATATTTAAGTGATTCCTCGTGATTTTTTTGAACAATTTCTTGAAGAAAAGTTTTATGGTCTTTAAATAGCTTTGGTTTAGGATTTTGAATTTCAGGGATAACAAAACCCAATACAAAATCCTTGGCCGCAGCCATTCCTCCATCAAGATATATAGCAGCTATAATTGCTTCAAATGCATCAGCCAATATCGAAGGCCTTTCGTTTCCCTTTGAATGATGTTCACCTTTACTTAAAAGCAAATGATCTCCCACTCCCAATGATCTAGAAAAGCGGCAAAGGGTTTGTTCGCAAACTAAAGAAGATCTTAACTTTGTAAGGTCACCCTCCGGGAAATTTGGACAATGTCTATATATATAATCCGATACAATTATACTTAAAACAGAGTCACCCAAAAACTCCAGCCTTTCATTGCTTTTTATATGATTTCTTCTTTCGTTTGCATATGAAGAATGAGTAAGTGCATTTTCTAAGTACTTGCGGTTCTTAAAATGATAATTTAACTTATCCTCTAAATCTTTCATTTATAACTCTCCTTGTTGATTTACATTTTCAAGTCTACTAACTTCTCTTTCTATTTTGCTAACTACATCCCCTTGTACATATAACGCTGTAAGCCTTAAAGCATTTTTAATCGTCTTAGCCTTTGAACTGCCGTGAGCCTTGAATACCGGCTTTGAGATTCCCATAATAGGTGCCCCGCCAAATTCATTGTAGTCTGTTTGTCTTTTTAGCTCTTTCATTTCAGGAAGAACCAAAGCAGCTGCCAATTTAGTCTTTATATTTTGGGTAAATACACCCTTTATTTTATTCATTAGTGTTATGGCAACGCCCTCATACATTTTTAAAATAATATTGCCGGTAAATCCGTCTGCCACAACAACATCGCAAGCATTTTGTGGTATCTCTCTTGCCTCAATATTGCCCACAAAATTGACGTTAGTGCTTTTTAGCAATCCATACGCTTTTTGCTGAAGTTCTGAACCTTTATGCTCTTCAATTCCTACATTGGCAAGGCCTACTCTTGGATTTTCCACTCCCATAACATGTTTCATGTATATAGAACCCATAATTCCAAATTGCCTTAACATTTCGGGTCTACAGTCTATGTTAGCCCCACTGTCTATAAGCATAAGGAAACCATTTTCTTTAGGCATAACAGGTGCAAAAGCCGGTCTTTTGATTCCTTTAATCCTTTTTACTATCATTGTAGCTCCTACAACCAAAGCGCCGCTGTTACCGGCCGAAATAAATGCATCACCCTCGTTATTTTTAAGCCTTCTTAAACCTTCCGCCATAGAAGAATTTTTTTTTGACTTCATTATATCCCCAGCTGCATCTTCCATGGTTATTACATCATCTGCATGAACTATTTCAATATTCTTAAGCGATATATTTTCTCTTTTTGATATATCCCTTATTTCCTTTCCATTGCCTACGAGCATTATTTCAAAGCCATACTCTTCCACTGCCATGGCAGCACCCTTTATTATCTCAAGAGGTGCATTGTCCCCACCAAACGCGTCAACTATTATTTTCATATTTGCTCCTTTTGATTTATGAGTATCTCTCTTAATTTTTCTACACTTCTATTCGCTAAAGCAATATATCTTTGCTTTTTATCTCTTATATTGTTTTCAAGCGCCGGCAATATACCGAAATTAGCGCCCATGGGCTGAAATCTTGATACGGTATCGTCTGTTATATAATCAGTGAGAGCTCCCATCATAGTCTCCCTTGGCAACACAAAATACTCTTTATCAAAAATCCTGTTAAGAGCATTAATGGCTGCCAAAATTCCGGAAGATGCAGACTCCATATAACCTTCCACCCCGGTAATTTGACCTGCAAAAAATATATCATTATTGCTTTTTAAGCTTAAATTCTTATTTAAAAGCCTTGGAGAATCAATAAACGTATTTCTATGCATAACTCCATAGCGCATAAACTCCGCATTGGAAAGCGCGGGAATCATGCTAAAAACCCTCTTTTGTTCACCAAACTTTAAGTTAGTTTGAAAACCAACCAAATTGTAAAGGGAAGCTTCTTTGTTTTCTTTTCTAAGCTGCACTACAGCCCAAGGCCTGTGACCTGTCTTGGGATCCCTTAGACCTACCGGTTTTAAGGGGCCAAACCTTAAAGTATCTATCCCTCTGCCAGCCATAACTTCGACAGGCATACAACCTTCATATACCTTTGGGTTTGCCTTATCAAACTCGTGTACCTCTGCACGCTCTGCATTTAGAAGTTCATTATAAAACTTCTCGTATTCTTCTTTGTCCATAGGGCAATTAATATAGTCGTCCGTATCACCTTTATCGTACCTGGATGCAAAAAATGCATTATCGAAATCTATACTTTGAGCAGTTACTATTGGGGCAGCCGCATCAAAAAAGCTTAGAAAGCCGCCACAAAGTTTTGATATATTTTCAGCAAACTTATCAGATGTAAGAGGACCTGTCGCTATTATATTTATGCTATCTTGAGGAAGCTCACATATTTCCTCTTCAACTACTGTTATATAGGGATTTTCCCTTATCCTTTTAGTGACTTCTTGGGAAAATTTTTCTCGATCGACAGCCAAAGCTCCTCCCGCAGGGACCTCACATAAATCGGCACACTCCATAAGAAGTGACCCAAACATTCTCATTTCTTCTTTTAAAAGCCCTGCCGCACTTTCTAATCTTTTAGCCTTTAGTGAATTCGAGCATACAAGTTCTGCAAAATTTTTATTTTTATGTGCAGGGCTAAACTTTTTAGGCTTCATCTCATAAAGGGTGACGGGTACCCCTTTTTTAGCTATATAAAATGCCGCTTCACAGCCTGCAAGTCCTGCACCAATAACATTTATATTCATGATTCCTCTTTCTCGTAACCGCATCCTTCAGTGATGCAGAATAGCTTTTTATTTTTGCCCTTCTTTTTGAATAAGGCTTTACCGCATTTAGGGCATACTTCCTTAGTTGGCTGATCCCATGAGGCGAAGTCACATTTAGGATAGTTTTCGCATCCGTAAAAAATTCTTCCTCTTTTGGACTTCTTTTCAATAATTTTTCCATCGCACTTAGGGCATTTAGCACCTGTTTCATTAACAATCTTTTTGATATTAGTACATTCAGGATATCCGGAACAACCAATAAATTTTCCATATCTGCCGTATTTTATAACCATTTTCTTGCCGCATTTTTCACAAACTATATCAGTCTCATACTCTTTAAGCTGAATTTTTACGCCTTCCATTTCCTGTTTTGCCTTTTCTAAGGTTTTGGAAAAATCGCCATAAAAATTATCTAATACATCAGTCCAGCCTTCTTTGCCCTCGGCTATAGTATCTAAGTCCTTTTCCATTTGCGCAGTAAACTTAACATTCACAATCTTTGGGAAACGTTCTTTTATCAAATTTGTTGTAACCTCACCAAGTTCCGTAGGTTTTAAAGTCTTGGCCTCTTTTGTAACATACTCCCTAGACGTTATAGTTGAGATAACCGTAGCATATGTCGAAGGTCTTCCTATGCCATTGCCCTCCAATGTTTTGATAAGGCTTGCTTCAGTATACCTCGGTGGTGGTTGGGTAAAGTGTTGATTGGGTACTATCTCCTTGAGTTTCAAACTATCGCCCTCATTAAGATTTGGAAGCTCTTTGGCTTTTTCATCTTTGCCTTCCTTTTGGTCCTTTGACTCTTGGTAAAGTACTGTAAATCCATCAAATCTAATCGTATACCCTGAAGCCTTAAATATATAGCCGTTAGCTTCTATGTCTATACTTACTGTGTCATGAATACAATTGGCCATTTGAGATGCTATAAATCTTTCCCAAATCAATTTATATAATTTATATTGATCCGCAGAGAGTGAACCCTGAACTTTTTCCGGTGGCAAATCCGGCATTGTTGGTCTTATCGCTTCATGCCCGTCTTGAGCTGAGGCCTTTGTTTTGAACCTTCTGGGTTTTGCGGGCAAATACTTATCTCCCCATTTACCCAAAATAAAGTCGTGAGCTGAATTGAGCGCATCATCCGATATTCTTAAAGAGTCAGTTCTCATATAAGTAATTAAACCTACTGCGCCTATATTAAGGACTTCTACGCCTTCATATAATTCCTGAGCAATTTTCATGGTTTTTTTCGCCGTAAATCCCAATTTTCTCGAAGCATCCTGTTGCAAAGTCGATGTTATAAAAGGAGGTGCAGGAGAAATTTGCTTTTTCCCCTTTTTTACCTTATCAACTACATAATTACTTCCGTCTAATTCTTTTAATATTGCATTAGCTTCTTGCTCGGATGATATTTTTATTTTTTCGCCGTTTTTGCTGTGAAGATATGCGTCAAAGGACTTCCTTTGTCCCTTTGGTATAAACTTGCAGTCTATAGTCCAGTATTCTTCGGGAACAAATGCCCTAATTTCTTCTTCTCTATCTACTATTATCCTCATTGCGACGGACTGTACACGTCCGGCCGATAAACCTTTTCTAATCTTTTGAGATAAAAAAGGGCTTAATTTATATCCAACTAATCTGTCTAAAATCCTTCTTGCCTGCTGAGCATTTACTAAATCAATATCTATCTTTTTGGGGTTAGACATACCTGTCGTAACCCCTGTTTTTGTAATTTCATTAAAAGTAACCCTGTTTTTCTCTGCAGTATCAAGATTTAAGACATATGCCAAATGCCATGATATTGCCTCTCCCTCTCTATCAGGGTCAGTTGCCAAGAAAACTTTTTCGCTTTTTTGGGCAGCTTTTTTTAGTTCCTTCACGAGTTGACTTTTTCCCCTTATTATACTGTATTTAGGCTCAAAATTGTTTTCAACATCTACACTTAGTTTACTTTTGGCCAAATCTCTAACATGGCCCATCGATGCTATGACTTCATAACCGTCGCCTAGATACTTTTTTATTGTCTTTGCTTTTGCAGGTGACTCAACAATTATTAATTTAGACATCAACCTTCATCCTCCAAATTGTAGTATCTTTAACCCTTAGTATATCTTTTTCCTGAATAAGAATTTATTAAGCCATAAAGCTCAAGCTCTGTAATTGCCTGTAGAACAGATTTTAAACTCAAATTGCATTTCATTGCTATTTCATCTATATAAATAGGCTCCTTAGAAAGTATATTATAAATTACTTTAGCGTTTTCAGAAATTTTGTCAGGTAAAATTTTTTCTTTTATTTCTTCTTTAACCTTATCCTTAACCTTATTACTTTTTATATTATCATTTGTGTCCTTTTTAAAGGGAATTTCTTCGTGCTGTACCTTACTGCTCTCTATGTATCTATCAATATTTATATATTCATCTAAGATATCCTTTACACAAGTAACAGGCTTAGCACCTTCTTTTATCAATGCGTTGGTTCCGTCCGCCGTAGCAGTTCTAATATCACCAGGAACTGCAAAGACATCTCTATTTTGCTCAAGTGCTAGATTTGCAGTAATCAATGAACCGCTTCTTTTTCCTGCTTCTACTACCAATACTCCGTTTGATAAACCGGAAATTATTCTATTTCTTTTGGGGAAATTTCCGGGAAGTGGTGGATAATCCGGCGGATATTCAGAAACAAGGGCACCATTTTTAGCAATCGCATTTCTCATTGAAAGAAGCTTTGGCAAATATGGATAGTTTAACCCGCAGCCTAATACGGATATAGTTTTCCCATTAGCTTGCAAGGCTCCTTTATGTGAGGCTGAATCTATGCCAAGTGCACCGCCACTTATTACAATACAATTATTCTTAGCTAAATCATAAGCAAAATTAAAAGTAATATCAAGCCCACTTTGAGTAGCTGTCCTCGTTCCTACAATAGCTATTGAAATACTATCGTCTATACCCTCTAAACTCCCGCTTACATATAAAACAAGTGGCGGATTATATATATTCTTTAACTTTTTAGGATATCTATCTTCATCAAGCGTAAGTATATCATACCCAAGTTTCCCGCATTTAGATATAATTTGCTTGGCCGAATCCATAAACTTCTCATCTTTAAGATTATCTATATTTTTATTTGTGAGAAAGCCACAAAGCCGCCAGCCTCTCTCACCGTCCCTATAGAAGGCCTCTATATCATTGTTATAACAATCAAGAACATCTCTTGCTTTTTTGCTTGCAATACCCAGTGCCATTTGGGTCCAAACCCAGTAAAGTTTTTTATTATCCAAATAAAAATGCCTCCTATCGATTTCGAGTCATTTCCCACATAATAATAGATGCTGCAACTGACGCATTTAAAGATTCCGCTCTGCCTAACATTGGAATAGTTATCTTTTGGCTGCAAACATCCATCGTTTCTTTTCTAAGACCATTCCCCTCATTTCCAATAGCCACTAAACTCGGTGAACTTGAAAAAGAGATTTTCGTGATTTTTTCAGCGCTGTCACTAGGTACGGATGCATAAGTTTTTATTCCCATATGATTTAACTTACATATTGCGTCTTTAAAGGAATCGACTTTAAAAAAGTCCATCCTAAAAACTCCGCCCATGCTTCCTCTTAGTACCTTAGGGCTATATATATCGCAGCAATCATTTGAAAGCATCAACGCATTTATTCCTAACGCCTCGGCTGTTCTTATAATGGATCCCATATTTGAAGGATCCTGAATATTTTCAAGAGCAATTATCAGCCTTCTATTTCCTATTTTATCTAAATCAAACTGTTTGTCAAGCACTCTACAAATACAAAATACCCCTTGAGGTGTCTTCGTATCTGACAAATACGAAGAAATACCTTCATCTATTATGTACGATTGACAAGCACTATCCTTTAAAAGTGCTATAGATTCCTGCCATTTTTCTTTTGCTTTTTTTGTATAAAAAAATTTTTCTATATATATATTACTTTGAAGTGCATCTAAAGAAAGTCGCAAACCTTCTATAAAAAACAACTTTTTTTCTTTTCGTTCCTTTGAAGAAGAAGAAACCTTCATTGCACTCTTTATAATCTTATTTTCACGACTTGTTATTGTGTTTTCCATTCTAACCCTTTCTTTGATATGGTATATAGTCAGCTTGTCTAAAGGCATACTAGATAAGTTGACTATATACAACAAAGCTCTAATCTATCTGCTACAAGGATAAAACAATTTATTAAGTTCATATCGCACCAAATGCTCTCAACGCAATTAAAGGAATAATTTCTTTCTTTGTTGTATTTTTTCCTTTTATATCATCGCCTGTTCTTCCGTTGTATAGAGACTTTCTCGATATGGTGTTATCGGAAACCCCAAAAATTGCTGCAGATTTTATCCCTGCGGCTTTTGAAGCATCAAAAAATGATGTTGTTTCCATTAACTACCATCACCTTATACTTATTTTACTAATAAAATTAGCGCCCGGGGCTAATTTTTCCGGGCGCAAAAGCAAATTTTATATAGCAGCCTTTGCTTGTTCTACAAGATTTGCAAAAGCTTGAGAGTCGGATACTGCTATTTCAGCTAGCATTTTACGGTTTAAGTTTATGTTAGCTTTTTTTAGACCATTCATGAAAGTTGAGTAGTTAGTATCATTCATTTTACAAGCTGCAGAAATACGTGTGATCCATAAACGACGGAAATCACGTTTTCTATGTCTACGGCCAATATAAGCATAGTTGCCGGATTTCATAACAGCTTCTTTAGCCATTTTAAAATGCTTACTCTTTGCTCCATAATATCCCTTAGCTAATTTTAAAGTCTTTTTTCTTCTTTTGCGTGTTGCTAACGCACCTTTTACACGTGCCATTTATATTCCTCCAATTAACGGTTATATTTTTATTAACGCATAATAAAACTTATTTATATGGTATAAGTCTCTTTACTTGAGCCACATTGGTTTTATCAGCTACTACTGTCTTTCTAAGACCTCTTTTACGCTTAGTTGTTTTTTTGTTAAGTATGTGTGATTTATTAGCGTGCGCACGGATTACTTTACCATTCTTTGAAAGTTTAAAGCGTTTTTTTGCACCGCTATGAGTTTTAATTTTAGGCATATTAATGCTCCTCCTTGAAAAAATGTATTACTTATTTGTTTTAGGTGCCAGGAACATAAGCATAGTGCGTCCTTCTAACTTTGCCGGCTTTTCTATTTGAGAAAATTCCGAAGCTTCCTTTGAGAATCTGTCCATGATATCATATCCTTGTTCAGGGTGACCCATTTCTCTTCCTCTAAATCTTATAGAAAGCTTTACCTTGTTGCCTTGCTTTATAAATTTAGCTGCCTGGTTTAATTTAGTATTAAAATCATGTACATCGATATTAAGAGACAGTCTTATCTCCTTGATAGACGTCACGTGTTGATTTTTTTTAGCTTCTTTTTCTTTTTTTGCCTGCTCAAATCGGTACTTACCGTAATCCATTATTTTGCATACAGGCGGATTAGCATGAGCTGCAATTTTTACTAAGTCTAAATTCTTACTAATAGCTTTTTCCATAGCTAAATTTAATGGCATTATGCCAAGTTGAGAAGAATCTGAATCGATTAATCGCACTTCTTTGTCTCGAATTTCTTCGTTAATCTGTAGTTCCTTATTGCTAATGATTAAGCACCTCCAAAAATATTGTTAAAAATAAAGTACGGGCACTAAAGCGCCCGTACATAATCATCAATAGATAAAAACTCAAAATAAGAGTTTTAAACATATTGACCCATGCCGGACGATACCCCATAGGTGAGAGTCTGCTCGCTCTACTTCACTTTTACTTTTTCTATTTTAACACTAACTGTACCAAAAGTCAACACCTATGATACTAATTTTTTCACTTGCTAATGTTTCACGTCTAAGCAAGCAAAATCATAAATAATCAGTATCGACTGCATTATCATTAATTCACACATATATATGATATAGAATAATATAAATATTAGTGCAGCAAATAATAAGTGGAGGTTGATTTATGGAATATTCAGGAATTGACGTTTCCCAATGGCAGGGATATATTAATTGGAATGATGTATCAGCAGACAATATAGAGTTTGCAATCATACGATCAAGTTATGGTTCCTCGGGAATAGATAATCAGTTTGTCAACAACATGACCAATATTGCTAAAACCAATATCAAGGTGGGAGCTTACCATTATACTTATGCTCTTTCATCTCCCGGGGCAATCAGTGAGGCTAATCACTTTTTAAATGTAATTTCTCCATATGAATTCAGTTATCCTGTTGTATTGGATATCGAAGACAGTTCATTGTACCCCCTTGGACGCCAAACTATAACTGACATAGCCTTAACATTCTGCAACATTTTAGAAAAAGCCGGTTACTATGTAAGTATCTATTCCAACTTAAACTTTATAAATAATTACCTCGATATGAGCAGACTTTCAACATTTGATATATGGCTTGCTCAATGGGCGCAGTCACCAACATATACAGGCAACTTTGGAATGTGGCAATACACCTCAACGGGTTCCGTTAATGGTATATCCGGAGATGTGGATCTCGATAAATCATACAAGGATTACCCCTCTATAATTTCTAACTTAGGCCTTAATAAAGCCTCTTCATCTCTAAAACCCGTAATCCCTGTTTCTACCACCTATACAGTGGTTCCCGGAGATACTCTATGGGATATTGCCGAGAAGTTTCTTGGTTCCGGTTCAAGATACGCAGAAATAAAGGTTGCCAACGGTCTCTCAAGCGACACAATATATCCAGGTCAAGTCTTGATTATACCATCCGCGGGCTCTTCATCCGAAGTATTTACCTATACTGTCATGTCCGGCGACACGTTATGGAGTATTGCTGAAAAATTTCTTGGTTCCGGCTCAAGATACGCAGAAATAAAGGCTGCTAACGGACTTTCAAGCGATATAATCTACCCGGGTCAGGCATTAATTATACCGACTAGCTCATCATCTTCTCAACAGTTTACGTATACCGTAGTATCTGGGGATACTTTATGGGGTATTGCTGAGAAATTTCTTGGTTCCGGCTCAAGATACGCAGAAATAAAAGATGCTAATAACCTTTTAAATGATACAATATACCCCGGCCAAACCTTAATCATTCCTTAAAATATCAATGTACTTTCAAAAATAAGCAGCAGTTAAGTCCTGCTGCTTATTTGATTAATTTTACTTTTAGACAACTCCATTTTTAATGTAAAATAATAACTTCATGGTTGATATTTTCTATTAAAAATAATATACTTATTCTAAATATAAAATATCGAAGGAGAATAACATTTTTATGAGTACGTTAATTAAAGAAAGCCTGGAACTTTTAAACAAAAACGATGCTGAAATTGCTCAAGTTATCAATGCAGAGCTTAAGCGCCAATCAGAAAACCTCGAACTTATCGCTTCGGAAAACATCGTCTCAAGTGCAGTTTTAGCCGCTATGGGAAGCATATTAACAAATAAGTATGCAGAAGGCTACCCATCAAAAAGATATTATGGCGGATGTGAGCACGTCGACGTAATAGAAGAAATTGCAAGAAAAAGAGCTTGTAAGCTTTTCTCGGCGGAACACGCAAATGTTCAGCCTCATTCCGGGGCACAAGCCAATATTGCCGTATATTTTGCAATGCTCCAACCCGGCGACAAAATCATGGGTATGAATCTATCAGAGGGTGGTCACTTAACCCATGGTTCTCCCGTCAACATTTCAGGAAAGTATTTTAATTTTATTTCCTATGGTGTTGACCCCAAAACTCACACAATAAACTATGAACAAGTAAGGGATTTAGCATTAAAAGAAAAACCTAAAATGATAGTATGTGGCGCAAGTGCTTATTCAAGAATAATAGACTTTAAAAAGTTTAGAGAAATCGCAGATGAATGTAATGCCTATCTTATGGTAGACATGGCTCATGTGGCAGGCCTTGTCGCAGCAGGTGTTCATCCAAACCCAGTACCCTTTGCCGACTTTGTCACAACAACCACTCACAAAACCCTAAGAGGCCCCAGAGGCGGCATGATTCTATGCAAAGAAAAGTATGCTAAACAAATAGATAAGGCTATCTTCCCGGGAACTCAGGGCGGACCGCTAATGCATATAATAGCAGCAAAAGCCGTTTGCTTTAAAGAAGCACTTGACCCTAAGTTTAAAGAATATGGAAAAAATGTTGTACTAAACGCCAAAGCTTTATCGCAAGGCCTCATAAAAAGAGGGCACAACATAGTAAGCGGTGAAACAGATAATCACTTGATGCTACTTGATCTAAGAAATACAGGTATCACAGGAAAAGAACTTGAAAATAGATTAGATGAAGTCAACATAACCGTAAATAAAAATACTGTGCCGGACGAACCTCTAAGTCCGTTTATAACCAGTGGCATTAGAATAGGTACACCTGCTGTAACGAGCAGAGGCCTTAAAACCGATGATATGGACAAAATTGCAGAATTCATCGATCTTATCATAAAAGACCATGATAAAAATGCCCCTATCGTAAAATCCAGGGTTATAGAACTTTGCAAAAAATATCCTATATATGAATAATAACTTAAATCCCTCATCTCCTCTTGCGGATCGAATAAGGCCAACATCTATAGAGGACGTTGTTGGTCAAAAACATCTTCTTGGTAAAAACAAGCCCCTTAGAAAAATAATAGAATCAGGTTTTATACCTAATATGATTTTTTATGGTCCACCCGGGGTAGGAAAAACAACTGTAGCTTCTATAATAGCTCAAAAGACAAACAAAACCCTCCATAAATTAAATGGAACCACAACATCAATTTCCGATATCAAAGACATAATCGATGAACTTGATACGATGCATGCCCAAAACGGTGTACTTCTTTATCTTGATGAAATACAATATCTCAATAAGAAGCAACAGCAAAGCCTTCTTGAGTTTATGGAAAACGGCAAAATCACTTTAATTGCATCGACAACTGAAAACCCATACTTCTATATTTATGGCGCAATTTTAAGCAGAACAACTGTTTTTGAATTTAAACCTATTGAAGATCAAGAAATAAGCAAGGCGCTTACAAGAGCTTTTAATCTTTTAAAGAAAAACTATAATCAAGACGATATGAGTATTGATTATGATGCCTTATCCTTTCTATCAAGACTTTCTTCGGGTGATACACGAAAAGCACTAAACCTTTTAGAACTTTGTTTTATTACGAATATAGGAAACAACGATGCTATTACATTGGATATGATAAAAAGTATGGGGACGTTTAACTCATCCGGGTTTGACAGATCAGGAGATGATCACTATGATTTGCTTTCCGCCTTTCAAAAATCCATAAGGGGTTCAGATGCGGATGCTGCCGTATACTACCTAGCAAGACTTCTGCAGTCAGGAGATATTACATCCATTTGCAGAAGATTGATGGTATGTGCTTGTGAAGATATAGGCCTTGCTTACCCTCAAATAATACCAATCGTAAAGTCATGTGTTGATATTGCCTTTCAAGTAGGCTTGCCCGAAGCTAGGATTCCCCTTGCAGATGCAGTAATTCTGGCAAGCAATGCGCCTAAATCAAATTCAGCCTATCTTGCTATAAATAAGGCTTTTAACGACATCGAAAGCGGAAAAATATATCCTATACCAAGGATACTTCAAAACAAGCACTTTGATGGTGAAGATAATCAAAACAAAGGTCAATTTTATCTTTATCCACACGACTATGAAAATCACTTTGTTTTGCAGCAATATCTCCCCGATAAATTAAAAAATACAAAGTACTATATGCCTTGCAGTAATAAAAATGAGCTGGCATTTAAAAAATATCAAGATAGCATAAAGGATAATTCCTAGATGTAAAAAACAAAAACACCATGCTTAAATTAAGCATGGTGTTTTTTATATATGTTATTTTGAGCTTTTGGATTTCTTTAGTACTTTGACAAGTATAACTACTAGCAGTATTATAGCCGTACTTCCAAACACTACATATATAATGTTATATGCTATTTGGGAGTTTGCATCATTTTGTGCCTTATCTGCATCCTTTTCAGCTGATGTTAATGATACGTAATTTGTTACTTTGACTTTAGAATCCTCATTTAATGAATCATAAGACTTTCTTACAAATGAAATGAAGCTTACATCATCCTTACTTACTTTATCAGGAATTTGAGATATTAGGTTTACGACACTGTCCGCCTCATGCTCAGTCATATCGTTAAAACTTAATTCAGTATCTTTTAAACCAACACATTCATTTATATATGTCTCACTGGACATTCCATTATATTCGACCTTAACGGAATGAGCACCGCTTTCAAGGCCTTTCAATTCTATTATGCCGTTTTCGTTAGTTTTCATTTCAACACTGTCTTGATAGTCTACGCTTACTTTTACATCTTTTGATGATAAATTACTATCTGAATCTTTTAGTGTAATATTAGAGTCATAATTTCCATATAAATCATCGCCTTTGACTAATGAAATCCTATTGGAGGTAACATAATAGCCACTTACTCCTTTTCCCTTTTCCTTAGCCATTTTATCTAATTGCTTTTCAACAATAGTCTCTAAAATTTCATCACTTGTAGCTACGACTTTCTTGTCCTTTAGCATCCAATATCCTTCGCCGCCCTCGCCGGTAAAGACACTAGTTACAAGCACAATTTTAGTATTGTCATCATTTCTGTCTAATTCCTTCTTATCGGTTCCGTCCTCATTTAAAATTACTATTTTATTTACACGTTCACCTATGATTTCCTTATTATTAGGGTCTGAAGGTTTTTTTGTAATATCATATTCAAATCTCATGCCTGAAATTTGAGGAAATCTTCCGTCTTGGAATTGAAGTGCTTCACCTTTGTTAGCAGGGCTACCTACCTTACATACACCATTTTCGATTGCTTTATAAAGAGTACTTGGTGTTACCTCCTTGGCAACTACTGTATTATCATTAGGCAATACCCTATTTATATCATTAACTGTAATATATCCAGCTTTAATAGAATCCCTTACTCCACCACCATTTTGTAGCACTACGATGTCCTCATTAGCCTCCGGTTTTCCTTTAATTAGTTCTTTTGTTTCTGCACGCATCAAGTCTGCCACAAGATCTCCCATATTTGTCTCTTGAAGCCTTCCAATGCTCTTTCCTAAATATGTACCGCCATAAAGGGAATTTTCTGTTTTTGATATAACTTTTTCTAAAGTTGGTTTATGGGCAACATATATATCATTAAAAAATTGAGTACCTTCCGGATCAGCTTTATACTTTTCTCCTACTTGAGAAGCGGTCATTATCTCACCATGAACCTTAGCTTTACCTGCAGAATTAAATTCAAGCTCTATTTTACCTAAATTTTTAGCGTCTGTTCCAATTTGTTGTATTAAAACGTTGTTTACTGTCTTAGTAAATTCAGTGTGGCTATGTCCGTCTATTATAACATCTATACCATCCACTTGTTCTGCTATAGCCTCACTTGTAATACCACTGCCATTAACCACTCCAACATGGGTCAATGCTACTATGACCTGTGCTCCTTGTTGTTTTAGTTCTGCAACCTGAACCTTTGAGGTTTCTAATACTGAGGTAAACTTAAGATCTGAAATATTCTTTTCCAAAGATGTAGAGGCAGTATCTTCAGATATTACTGAAAAGAAGCCTATCTTTTTACCGTTTATTTCTTTTATAAAATTAGAACCGTTACCACCGTTAATGCCCTTAAGGAACGGTTGATTATCCTCCTTTGACACTGCATTAGCGCATATCACAGGGAATTCAGCCAAATTTACATTTTCCTTTGCTGTATCGGCACCGTAGTCCAAGTCATGATTTCCCAAAGCCATAACGTCATAGTTGGCATCGTTCATCATTTTTATTATATCAGAACCGTTGCTATACTTTGCAAGTACAGTTCCTTGCGTTGCATCTCCTGCATCAACAAGCAAAGCATTTTCAGTTTGACTCTTTACATTTTTCAAAACATCCATACCTATTTGCATTAATTTACCGTTAGATTCATATTCACTGTCGACTTTTCCGTGAATATCATTCGTATGGTATAAGACTATAGTATCTTCCCCTAAAGCCAATGACTTAGGAATACTTACAAATGTCATTGCAATAACCAATACAAACATTAAAACCCTTTTGTTAATATTTTTGATTTTACTTCTCACTAAAACACAATCCTTTTCAATAAGCTCAAACAGCATTTCTTCTCATCTTTTTTATTAGCCTAATAATAAAAGCACATATAATTACGAGTAGCACAACAACAATACCCATAATAATATTCTTAGTTAAGATATTATCATTCAAAATCTCCGCAGAACTAAACAATACATCTGCATTAGTCACTTGATCCTTTTCATCCTGAGATAATGAATCATAAGATGTTTTTGCAAGCGAAATAATTCTTTGATCCGTCTTTTGAGGATTTTCCGGAATCTGGTCAATTAGATTTATAACACTTTTTACATTCTTGTCAGAATCCGCACCTACATCTATTGATGCCGATTTAATTCCTACGGTTTCATCAACATAGGCATCCATGCAAAGAGAACCATATTTTACTGTTACATTATGTCCACCGCTTTTCAAATCATTTAGAGTAATCAACCCAATTTCATTTGTGCTCATCTTTTCAAACTTGTTATCATCAATCTTAACTTCAATTTCTTTAAGACTTATAGGTACATTGTTTTCTTCAATCAATACCTCAGCACTGTAATCACCAAATAAATCATTGGATTTCAATAATTTTACTCTTTGATCTTTTGAAGTAAAGCTAAACTCACCGCCCCCTTTCATTGTCAAAACATTAATGTAATTTGCCAATACTTCTGATAAATAATCACCCTTTATTACTACATCTATGTCCTTTATCATAGGATATTCTGTAATTGTATAATCATTGCAAGCTAATATTATTGGTGTCATTGTATCATTTCTGTCTAAATTTATAGCGTCTGATCCATCTTCATCCAATATAACAATTTTAGTAACTCTATTTCCGGGTTCATTCCCATTATAGGGCTGTTTAGTCAAATCATATTCTATGCGCATACCCGAAATTTGAGGAAATCCCCCAAAGAAACCATCTATAGGTTCACCTAGCTCACTTGGTAGATTTTGCTTGGACACACCACGTTCCATTGTCTGATATAACACACTCGGAGTTACAATCTGCAATGAGAGCCGGTTATCAAGTGGAAGTACTTCCAATATATTTTCCATAGTAATAAAGCCCTTATTAATTTTAGAGCGAACAGCTCCTCCATTTTCCATGGCAACAATAGGCATAGCCTTATATTTTGTATTTTTCAAAAGTTTTTTACTGCTAAACAACATAGAATCGCCGATTAAAGATCCAAGGCTGGTCTCAACCATTCTGCTTACGTTCTTGCCACTATAGTTTCCGCCATAGAGATTAGTAGCTGTTTTACCAACAACTTTCGATAAGACAGGTTCAATCTTGCTAAAACGTGAATCATACAAAGATGTTACTTCTTCATTTGGTGAATAGTTCTCTCCAATTTCTTTTGGAAGCATAAGCTCTGACTTAAATGACGGCGAAGAAGAACTAAAGTCAATCTCAATTTTACCAAGAGTATTGGATCCCGTGCCGGTCTGTTGAATTAATGTCTTTCCCACCGTTTCAGTCATTTTAGAATGACTGTGGCCATCGATAATAATATCTATATCAGGGACTTCTTTTGCTACATCCCTACTTGTTAACTTACTTGATGAATCCACGCCTATATGCATAATTCCAACTACAAGATCAGCTCCTTGATTTCTAAGAGCTTGAGTTTGTTGTCTTGAAGTTTCTATTTCATCTTTGAATGAGATTCCTTCTAAATTTAACGGTATTGTAGTTCTTGTGGTCTCTTCAGTTGCAATACCAAAAAATCCTATTTTTTTGCCGTTTATTTCTTTTATAAAGTTACAGCCGTTATAGCCGTTAACTCCCTCTAAAAAGGTTTTATCATTGTAAAGAATATTTGCAGCGACAACCGGGAATTTAGCTTCTTGCGCAATTTTCATTACAGCGTCTTTTCCATAATCAAACTCATGGTTTCCCAATGTCATACCATCGTATCCTGCAGCATTCATAACATCTATTATGTCAATGCCTTTACTGTATTTGCCCATAGGCGCACCTTGAGTAGCATCACCTGCATCTATGAGTATAGAATTCTCAGTGTTGTCTTTTACGCTTCTAACCATGTCCAAGCCTATTTGGGTAAGTTCATTTTCCTTGTATATGCTATTGACCCTAGCATGCATATCATTTGTGTGGTAAATAACAACTTTTTCACCCCCTTTGGAATAAGCGGTAAACGGAATACTTGATATTGTAATTGACAATACCAATATTGCCGAACAAAAAATGTGTTTAAAATTTTTCATTAAAAATTCTCCTTTTTATGGACCTAAATAAATATATTAAAACAAAGATGACATAATAAAAATTATAAACAAACAAAGGAAATGATAAATATGGTAAACATTCAAAAATGTGCTATTATCGGGTGTGGATTCGTAGGATCGACAACAGCTTTTTCACTTATAAAAAACGGTGTATTTTCAGAAATGGTTTTAATAGATCAAAACCGAGAAAAAGCTGAAGGCGAAGCTATGGATTTAAACCACGGTGTCCCCTTTTCAAAACCTTGTAAAATTTATGCTGGCAGCTACGACGATATAAGCGATTGCTATTTAATAATAATAGCCGCAGGTGCCAACCAAAAGCCCGGCGAAAGCCGCATAGACTTAGTCAATAAAAACACAAAAATATTAAAAAACATTATTCCTGAAATTACCAAACGAAATAAAGAATGTATTTTGTTGATACTTTCTAACCCTGTCGATATTTTAACATATATAACTCTTAAAATATCAGGGCTTCCCAAAAACCAAGTTATCGGCTCAGGAACAGTATTGGATACTGCGAGACTTAAGTACCTTTTAAGCACAAACCTAAACGTCGACAGCCGCAATATCCATGCATTTATCATAGGTGAACATGGTGACAGTGAGCTTGCAGTGTGGAGCAGCGCAAATGTCTCCGGCATAGATCTTTCTGAATTCTGCAACCTACGAAAAATAGAAAACAGCCAACAAATGATGAATAATCTATATACACAAGTACAAAAGAGTGCATATAAAATCATAGAGAAAAAAGGCGCAACTTATTATGCAGTCGCAATGGCAGCATCCAGGATTATAGAAAGCATAGTCAGAAACGAGCACTCAGTCTTGACAGTATCATGTTATATCGATAACCATTATGGACTAAATGATATATGCATGGGACTTCCTGCTATAGTTGGAAAAAACGGAATAGAAAATGTCCTTGATATTCCTTTAAGTGAACACGAAAAGCAAAAACTTATCGATTCATCTGCAACACTAAAAGAAATATTAACTCAAATAGAGCTATAAAACCCTTTATTCATTGCAGCATTGTCTAGCATACCACAAATAAATGACAAATTACAATACCCTTTGTGTGAAAATTTATCATTAAAGATTGTATTATAGTTTATAAGCCTTTATTCCTGCATTAATGAATAAATTAACCCTTTAAAATAAACTATTGCTTATATGTGTTTGGACAAACCTCTTTTATCTTATCTCTAAGTTTTAGGAAGTCCTCAAAAGCCTCCGGCTTATTTTTAGGATTTCTTAAAAGTGCGGCAGGGTGCAATGTGCCCATTAAAAAAGTACCGTTTCTTTCAAAAAATATACCATGTTCTTTAGTAATTTTTATGTCGGATTTTATAATTTCCATTGCGGCTATTCTGCCTAGGCATACTATAATTTTAGGTCTTATTAATTTAACTTGATTTCTAAGCCAGGGTATACACGCCTCCTTTTCCAAAGGAAGAGGATCTCTGTTTTTCGGCGGACGACACTTTACGATATTTGCTATATATATGTTTTTATTTCTATCAAGATCAACGGAATTTAGCATTTTATCAAGAAGTTTGCCTCCTCTTCCTACAAAAGGCTCGCCTTGTATATCCTCGTTTTCTCCAGGCCCTTCTCCTATAAACATAACCTCGGCATTAACATTTCCTACACCAAAAACTACATTATGCCTAGTTTCGCATAAGTCACACTTATTACATTTTAAACACTGATTTTTCAACTCTTCCCATGAACTATACATAAATATAATACCTCATCTAAATTATTTTTTTCTTAGATAATAAAGCGGTGTATATTTCCACCTTTTTATTGACCTTTTTAATTTTTTATCAGTAACTTTATTGAACACCAAAAGTTTATCATACTCTTTTAGCCTTAAAATCTTCTTAACACCACGATAGCTCAAATTTCCCTTAAGCAGCTCATCTATACACTTCATGACAATCATAGGAACCTTTTGATATGTAAAAAGTTCATTTAAATAGTCTTTCTTATCGTATAAGTATAAGGCCTGTTCCCTTAACCTTAAAATCGACTCTATCTCATCCAAACATGATGATACCTTTAAATCTATGTATTTAGGTACCTCGTATTTTTCATATCGCTTAAGTCTATAATCCGATATTTTTATATTATCGGTCTTAAGCAATATATTTATAACAAAAGCCTCTAAATTATCGCAGTTAAGATCTTCATAAAATTGTATCTTACTTTTAATGATAAAATCTCTATTTACTAAAACAGCCGCAATATCTATTTTTATATTACCCTTTAAATAGCTTTCCAAAACATCTTTGCCGCTTGATGAATTAATTAAATTATGTGGTGTCCTTTTTTCTCCTTCAAACATATATGAAAAAATAATATCATAATCAGGAAATTCATCATTTTTAATATATTCATAAATATAGTTGTAGTAAATCCTATCCGGAAAGAGAAAGGTTACATACTTGCCACAAGATTTATATACTCCCGTATTTAAAGCTTCCGCCAAATTACAGCTGCCGTTTTGAATAACCGTTCCATTTAAATCAAGATCTTTTATTATAGATAAAGCTTCCAAAACACACGAATCTGATGATCCCATGTCTACTATTATAAACTCAGCATTAAAATTACAACAATCAGCAGAAACTGCCATTAAAATCGATGATATTTTATTCTCCAAGTTTTTCATTGGAATAATAATTGAAATATCTGCATTAGTCATTATTAAACTTCTTTCTTTGTAACTTATCTTTTATTAACAGCAGATGTGCGCTGTTCTCCTATATATGTAGACTCCAAATCTGAAATATGGAGTTTTACTGCCAATGGATATTTATCGTAAGCAACGCTAATCGCAAATGATCCACCCTTTGCGGATTCATCAAATCCACCCATATGCCATCTTATAGCCATGGCTTCACTCGTTTTAAGTCGCATAAACCTTTCAATCAAAAAAACTGATTTTTCGCCATGGCCATATGGGAATACGTCCTCCACCATATAAAACGGCTGCTTTTCCCAAGCACCTGTCTGTTCATTTTTAACATTTCTTGTGGATACCTTATAAAATTGAGCCTTACATAAATCGTGTAAAAGAGCACATATTGCAAAGCTTTCCCTATTGTCGATTTCGCTATCAAAATGTTTTTTCATTAAGACATTATATACTCCAACACTATGCCTAACAAGTCCGCTCTCACAAGCGCAATGAAACTTAGTACTGGCAGGTGCCGTAAAAAAGTCTGTTTTTTTAAGCCATTCTAAAAGCTCTTTAGAACCTTCTCTATGTATTTCTGATTCATAAATTCTTATAAATTCTTCTTTATAATTCATAATGTCCCTCTTTCAACACAAAATCTCAAGCTAACATAATCTTATTTTATCACATATAAGATAACTTTTGCAATATTTTTAAATAAATAAAAACAAGCTGCTGTTTTGCAACACAATACAAAACCGCAGCCTATAAAAATTATTGTTTTATTTGATCGTCTTCATCTATATCATAAAGTTCTTCAAATCTTTTTTCAAATTGTTCTGCGAGCTTATCTAAAAGAATATCATCTTCTACTTCTGCAAGCTGCTTTTCTCCGTCAGATTCAATTTCTTCAAATATAAAATATGTTCCTGAGAAATCAACATCTTTTTCTTGCAACTCAAAAGTCGGAGCTAAAGCAAAGAAACAACCTTCATCATTCTCTATTACATCAAGAATTTCAAATTCATGCTCTGTCCCCTCTTCATCAACAAGGGTTATTAAATCTGCTGCAAATTCGTTATCCATTAACTGCACCTCTTTTTATCATAATATTAATATTGTACCGTTATATCAAAAATTAGTCAATACAAATATTAGCATAATTAATATAATAATATGATGATAATCACAAAGCGCCATAAACTATAACTTTAGCAAATATTGAATGTATAAATATAGTATATTTAAGGAATAAATATATAAACAGCACTAAAATCAAACCAATATTTATACAAAAAATAGATATAATACAATAAACTTGAAATATCTCCACATTTATTTGCACCCATATAAGTGCAAATAAATATTAACACGGAAATACAATAAAGTCAAGTGAATTTGTCTCTTGCTGTAGAAAGGCTTTATTTATGGATATAAAATATGAAAAAATGGTAGGTCAAAATATCAAAGCACTTAGAAACATCAAAGGAATAACACAAGAACAGCTTGCCATCAAACTTCAAGTAAATGGCTGTGACATTACAAGGAGTACCATTGCAAAAATGGAAGTTGGTCAGCGCCATATTTATATAGATGAATTAAAATCTATAAAAGAAATTTTAAATATTCCTTTTGATGAATTATTTGTTTAAAAAATTGCATAATCACTTATCACTTGTAAAAACTAACTATGTAAACATTAAAATTAAAGGAGATTTATATATATGAAAGCAACAGGAATAGTAAGAAGAATAGATGATCTTGGCAGAGTAGTAATACCAAAAGAAATTAGGAGAACCCTAAGAATAAGAGAAGGAGATCCTCTTGAAATTTATACAGCTGCCAACGGAGAAGTTATTTTTAAAAAGTATTCTCCAATTGGTGAGCTTTCCCCATTTGCAGGACAATACGCAGAAGTACTTGCAAAAGTATCGGGATTGCCAACACTTATTTGTGACAGGGACCATATAGTTGCAGTAGCAGGAATATCCAAAAAAGAGTATATGGAAAGGCGTATAACCTCACCATTGGAAGATCTAATGGAATCAAGAAAAAACTTCATTGCCGATAAAAAATCAAATAATTATATCCAGCCTGTAGAGGGAATTGATAAGTCGGCAGTTATTGCATATCCCATCATAGCATCCGGTGACGTAACAGGGGCAGTTATAATGCTTTCCAATGATTCAGGCGGTGCTCCAACAGATACTGAAATTAAATTAGCCCAAACTGCAGCGTCTTTTTTGGGAAAACAAATAGAGGAATAATTATTTTCTATCAAAAATATAAAGTGCATCATTAAATGCTAAGATCAATATATTGGATCTGACATTTTCGATGCACTTTTTAATTTTTATATTACTTAAAGCTGTCCTTTAAGGATACTGCTCTGTTAAACACCAATTTTTCAGGAGTGCTGTCCTTAGAATCAATGCAAAAATAACCTTTTCTCATAAATTGAAAATGAGCTGGTGCCTTGGCATCTTTTAATGAAGGTTCTACCTTGCAATTTTTTAATACTTTCAACGAGTCTTTATTAATGAAGTCTATAAAATTCTTGTCCGCAGCATCAGGATCCGGAACAGTAAATAAGTTACTATAAAGCCTTACCTCTGCATCAAGACAGTTTTTAGCATCAGCCCAATGTATAGTTCCTCTAACCTTTCTTCCGTCGGGAGATACGCCGCCTCTCGAAAGAGGATCATATTCTGCATAAACTTCAACAACCTTTCCGTTTTCATCCTTTTTGCAGCCTGTACACTTTACAATATAAGTTGTTTTTAACCTAACTTCATTTCCCGGATAAAGCCTAAAATATTTCTTTACAGGCTCTTCCATAAAGTCATCAGCCTCAATATAAAGCTCTCTTGAAAAGGTAACAGTCCTTGTGCCGTCTTCCGGACGGTTAGGGTTATTTTCAACCTCAAATTCCTCTACCTTATCCTCAGGATAATTAGTTATAATAAGTTTAATCGGGTCTAAAACTGCCATTACTCTTTGAGCACTTTCATTTAAGTCTTCTCTTAAACAATGTTCCAAAAATGAGTATTCAACGGTACTTATAACCTTAGAAACCCCTATCCTTTGGCAAAAGTTCTTAATGGAGTTTGGAGTATAGCCTCTTCTTCTAAGACCACATAAAGTTGGCATTCTTGGGTCATCCCACCCATCTACATAGCCTTTTTCAACAAGCTCTCTTAGTTTTCGTTTGCTCATGACCGTATAGTTAATTCCAAGCCTTGCAAACTCTATCTGCCTTGGTTTTATAGGTACATCTACATTTTCAACAACCCAATTATATAATGGACGATGATCCTCAAATTCAAGTGAACAAAGAGAATGTGTAATTCCCTCCATTGCATCCTCTATAGGATGTGCAAAATCGTACATTGGATATATACACCATTTGTTGCCCGTTTTGTGATGCGTCATATGGTTAATCCTATATATAACCGGATCCCTCATATTAAAATTACCCGAAGCTAAGTCTATCTTAGCTCTTAGGGTCATTTTTCCATCGGGAAATTCTCCGTTTTTCATTCTCTCAAAAAGATCTAAACTCTCTTCTATAGGCCTGTCTCTATATGGGCTTACGGCAGGATTTTTAAGATCCCCTCTATTTTGACGCACTTCATCGGCTGAAAGCTCACATACATAAGCCTTACCTTCCCTTATTAGCTTCTTAGCTATCTCATACATATCATCAAAAAATTGAGATGCATAGAAAAATTTGTCTTCCCAATCAAACCCTAACCATTTAATGTCCTCTTTTATAGCATCTACATACTCTACATCTTCCTTGGTAGGATTTGTATCGTCCATTCTAAGATGGCATACTCCATTAAACTTTTTAGCCGTATCAAAGTTTATGCAAATAGCCTTTGCGTGCCCTATATGAAGGTATCCATTAGGTTCCGGCGGGAAACGTGTATGGATCTTTTTACCATATACCCTTTGGCCTTCCTGCAATTCTTTTTTTATTATCTCATGTATAAAATTGCTGTTTTCATCATGATCAACTTCTTTTATTTCTTCTGCCATATGATTCACCTGCTTAATTATTATTTTCCAGTTTTGAAAGGCCTATTTTAAGTCTTCTCAAGGATTCCTCTTTACCTAAAATGTCTAAAATTTCTATAGCTCCACCGGGTGTAACCGCTTGACCTGAAGCTGCAATTCTAACAGGCCACATAACAGTTCCATTCTTAACCTCTTGTTCTTTTGCAAGGTTTATTAAAGCATCATGTATACTGTCATGATCCCATGACTCTAGATTTTCTAATATTTTAATAGCTTGTCCCAACATAGCATATGAATTTTCTAAATTAGTTTTACTTTTCTTATTTACGAAAATATCTACATCATATGAAGGTAGTTCATTAAAAAATCCTATCATTTCAGGTATATCGGTAAGCTTGACAACCCTTTTCTTCAAAATTGCTGCAAACTTCTCAAACTGAAGGTCTTTTTGAGGTATAGCCTTCTTAAAGTATGGCATAGCCAACTTAGTAAATTCATCGTCCGATAAATTTTTGATGTATTCACTGTTAAACCAATTTAATTTATCATAATCAAATATCGCAGGCGATTTGCTTATACAATCAATTGAAAATTTATCGCATAGCTCACTTAAAGTAAAAATCTCTTCGTTATCTTTTGGACACCAGCCTAAAAGTGCAATATAGTTTATGATAGCCTCAGGCAAATATCCGTCATTGCATAAATCTTCAAAGCTTGTAGCACCATGGCGTTTAGAAAGTTTTGAAACCGTACCATCTTCATTTTTACCCATTATCAAAGGTAAATGTATATATGTTGGTATTTCCCATCCAAATGCTTCATATAGAAGATTATACTTAGGGGTGGAAGAAAGATACTCTGAACCTCTAACCACGTGAGTTATGTTCATAAGATGGTCATCTATAACATTTGCAAAGTTATAGGTAGGATAGCCGTCAGCCTTTAATAAAATTTGGTCTTGGATTTCCTTATTTTCAACACTAATAGTTCCAAATACCGCATCGTGGAAAGTAGTAGTCCCATCTAAAGGTACCTTTTGCCTAATTACATAAGGAGTTCCTTCAGATAAAAGCCTATCCACCTCTTCTTGAGGTAAATCCCTGCAGTGCCTATCGTATCCGCCTACATCACCGTTTTCTTCAAATTTTTCCCTTATTAAATCGAGCCTTTCCTTTGTACAAAAGCAGTAATAAGCCTTTCCTTCCTTTACAAGCCTTTCAGCATAAGGCTTATATATATCCATTCTTTGGCTTTGGATATATGGTCCGTATTTTCCGCCTATATCCGGGCCTTCGTCATGTTTTAATCCAACCTTATCAAGAGTACTGTAAATTATATCAACAGCACCATCGACAAGCCTTTCTTGGTCAGTATCCTCTATTCTAAGAACAAAATCCCCTTTTTGAGATTTCGCTATTAAGTACTCATAAAGCGCCGTTCTTAAATTACCTATATGCATAAATCCTGTTGGACTTGGAGCATATCTAGTTCTAACTTTATCGTAAGACATAAAAACACCTTTCCTAATTTTATAATATTTTTTTAATTATACCACAATTATCAATACCATAAAAGCTCAAAATAAATAAACAAAAACAAACCCCCAATAAATAATCGAGAGTTTGTTTAATAGACTTAAGCTTATACCGTTAATTTAGCCTTTACTTAATATTATTCACCCTTTTTAGATGAATTATATAGCCTATACGCCAAATACCCCGCAAACACTATGCTTCCAACGTATTCAACTAATATCATAAATGTACCGTCTGCAAATAACTCGCCAACTCCCCAATTTAATATCATCCACAATCCTTGAAATATAAAATATAAAGCAAGTGGCCTATAAAATGGGTAATATCTAAGGGCCGGGGCAAACAGAACAGTTGCAACTGCAAAACATACAAGAGAAGCTATAACACTTAACCACATCATCATAAAAACTCCTTAAAAAACTTTATATTTAAATTATAAGGATTTTTCACTTTAATTTCTATATATTTTTTTATTTAATCATTTAAATCGGAACAACACTCTGCTTTGCTTGCAAGAATCAGAGATTGAGACAAATTTCAAGCAATACAAAGGGATCGTTAACTCCTCAGAGCTTCAGTTGGAGGTTAGTTTTTCCGCTGAAATCATGTAATAGACCCCACAGCCTAAAAGGCGGGGCATCCGCGCCATGATTATACAAAATATAAAAGAGGCAGTCAAATCAACAATTTGATGTACCCAAACTGCTAATCTGCCCGCCTTATTTAATCCTCTAAGTTTTGTATATAGTTTATAGCTTGAAATGCGGCAACAGCCCCATCAGCTGTCGCAGTTACAATTTGGTAGAGAGGTTTTTTTCTGCAATCCCCTGCAGCAAAAACCCCTTTTACAGAACAAATGCAATCTTCTGCTGCTTCAATATATCCCCTATCATCCGTCTTTATAATGTCCCTTACAAAAGAGGTGTCGGGTTGGTTTCCTATAGAAACAAATACTGCATCTATAGGAAATTTCTTTATATTACCGTTTATTAGATTTTTAACATCAGCACTGTTAACCTTAGATGAACCCTCTATTTTTGTAACCGTAGAGTCATATATAATTTCGATATTTTCCCTTTTCATTGCGGAATCTACCAGCACCCTCTCAGCCTTAAACGTATTTCTTCTATGAACTAAATAAACCTTTTTGCATATAGAGGACAAGTAAAGTGCATCCTCAAGCGCCGTATTGCCGCCCCCAACTACTATAACATCCTTGTCTTTAAAAAATGCCCCGTCACATGTTGCACAATAGGATACCCCTTTTCCAATAAAGTCCTCCTCTCCCGGGCAGGATAACTTTCTTCGTTTGGCTCCTGCGGCAATTATCACCGCTTTCGACTCATATGTCTTTTGGTCACAATGCACCACTTTGATTTCATTTGAAAAATCGACCTTATTAACCTCGTCAAAAATAACCTCTGCCCCAAGTTCTATCGCTTGTTCATACAGTTTTACTGCCAATTCATATCCTGTTATCTCTTTAAAACCGGGATAATTCTCTATTTTATCGCTTATGGCCATTTGCCCGCCATAAATAAATTTATCTAAAACCACAACCTTAAGACCGGCTCTCAAAGCATAAATTGCAGATGTTAGACCTGCTGCTCCGGCACCTATTATCAATATATCTATCATAGTAATCCCCTTACATATTTATTTTAATTAATATAACACATTTTATTGCATAAGTAAAAACATATAGGGGGTTAGAATCATAGAAAGGGTTAACTCACCTTACTTGATTCTTTTCCCCTCAATCGACCTTGTATTTTTATAAATTTTTAGGTGATGCTCTTCTTATTATTCTTTTTAATAAAGCACTCCCGTTAAACGGTATTAACGGATATAAATAACTTTTCCCCGAAACCGTTTTATTGAAAGTAACCATTATAAACGTTAAAATAACTCCTGCCGCAAAGCCCCATATGTTGAAAATTTGAGTTAAAATTAAAAGCAAAATTCTTAAAAATTTCAGTGCATAGCCTAGTTCAAAACTCTGCTGCGTATAGTTTGAAACTGCGACAAATGCCATATATAGCATTGCTTCGGCATTAAACCAACCGGATTTAACCGCAAAGTCGCTAAGCACAATACCGCCTATAATGCTAAGTGTCGTACTAATGGAATTAGGCGTGTGTAAGGAAGCGAGTTTTAAACCGTCTATTATCAATTCCAGCATAATCAGCTGCCAAAATATAGGTATGTTTATGTTATCGGACGGAATTAAAAAGGAAAACATATCAGGTATATACGAAGGGTATTTTAAAGCTAAAAGCCACAAAGGAGTAATAAACAAAGTAGTAAGACTTATAAGATATCTTGAAAGGCGAAGATATGTGCCTGTAATTGGAGGAAAATAATAGTCATCAGCCTCCTCCAATATATCAAAAATAGATGTAGGTATAATAGTTGCAAAAGGAGAATTATCAACTAAAATCACTATATTACCATCATAAATTGATGCAGCGGCAGTATCCGGCCTTTCAGTAAACTTAACTTTTGGAAATGGATTAAACCATTTAAATGGATAAATTGCCTCTACCAAGCTTTGTTGGTTCATAGTAAGTGATTCTACGTCCAAATTACTTATCTTATCCATCATCTTATCTAAAAGTTTTTTATCTACTTTGTTATCAATATAACATAAAGCAACATCAGTTTTTGAAAGTGCCCCCACATTAAAGACTTTTACAGTAAAAAGCGGGGTTCTTATCCTTCTCCTGATAAGTGCAGTATTGCTAATTAAAGTTTCTACAAAACCATCCTTAGAGCCCCTTAATACCCTATCCTTTTCAGGTTCGCTTGTCTCCCTTTGAGGGTATGTCCTGGTATCTATTAATATCGCTTTGTCGAAACCGTCTATGACAAGTGCCATCATACCCGAAAGGACACTTGTGACTATCCTTTCAATATCATCACTAAGGTCGACTTCTACATAGGGAACACCCCTTTTTGAAAATGCATGGGCATCTTTAAACGCCTCTTCATCTTTGACTGAATAGAAAAACTCTAATATTTTTTCAACAACAGTATCCTTTAAAAGCCCATCTATAAAAAATATTCCTGCATTTTTCCCATTGAAATCCATAATCCTATATACTAAGTCAAAACTTTCATTTACCCTAAGTTTTTCTTTTATTGTATTAATAGTTATATTTGTGTTTTTATCAAATGGCATTTTATCACCTCTCTTCTAATGTTTCCTAAATTTCTAAATTTATCCTAAGTTTGATAAAGATTCTCATACGTGGTATAATTTTAAATTGTTAATCTTAATTTAGAACGTGGAGGAAAAATTTATTATTAATAAAAAAACTAGATATTTCATCTTAGACGAGATAAGAGGATTCTGCATTTTTTGCATGATCTTTTATCATGCATTTTATACGATGTCATTTTTATTTAACATTAAAGTAGGCTCTTATTTGTTTTATTTTTTTAAACCATTAGAACCTTTTTTTGCAGGAACTTTTATTCTAATTTCCGGATTTTGCTGCAACTTCTCTCATTCTAATTTAATAAGAGGTATAAAGCTTTTAGGTATAGCCTTAACTCTTAGTATTGTTACTTACCGTATAGGCAAGGATATTTTTATATCATTTGGTATACTCCATATGCTTTCTATTTGCATGATACTATATGGTATATTTGAACCTTTGATAAAAAAATTTAAACCAATACCATCGATTATAATATCATCGATTCTTTATATTATCACTATACCTATACAAGCAGGTTTTATTGGTATAGATAGGATTTACGAAATACATATACCTCAAGTACTCTATAATATAGACTTTTTATTTCCTTTTGGTATATATAATTACAAATTTTACTCTGCGGACTATTTTCCGCTTTTTCCTTGGATGTTTATTTTCTTTTTTGGCGCCTTTTGCGGGTCATATTTCTTAAAAAAGCAATCTATAGACAATCAACTTAAAATACAACAAAAAAACTTTTTAGATAAACTCTTATATAAGAATTACACTCCGTTTTTTTCATTTATGGGTAGAAATTCACTTTTAATATATCTAGTCCATCAGCCTGTAATCTATGGTATCTTATATATTGCAGGTTTAATTATAAAACAATAACTTTACTAAAGGCAGGAACTAACATGGATTTTGTAAACACATTAGCAGAAGAATTCAGCTTAAAAAATTGGCAAGTTGAAAATTTAATCTCTCTTATCGATGAAGGGAATACCATTCCCTTTATAGCAAGATATAGAAAGGAAGCGCACGGCTCACTAGATGATCAAACCTTGCGTTCAATAAGCGACAGGCTTGAATATCTAAGAGGTCTTGAAAAACGTCGTGAAGAAGTAAGAGAATTAATAACAAGTCTTGAAAAAATGACTGATGAAATATCTAAATCTTTAGACGAAGCTAAAACTCTATCAGAAATAGAGGATATTTACCGTCCTTATAAGCCCAAGAGAAAAACTCGAGCATCAGTTGCTAAGGAAAAGGGACTCGAACCATTAGCTATTAAAATATTCGATCAAGAAAGTGATTCACCGTTGCCTATAGACATGGCAAAAGAATTTATTAATGAAGAAAAGGGTGTAAATTCTGCAGAAGATGCCCTAGCAGGTGCTTTAGATATCATCGCTGAAAATATCTCTGATGATGCCTCCTTAAGAAAACGATTAAGAGTCGTTCTAATGGCTCATAGTATTTTAGATGTAAAGGCTACAAACCCGGAGGAAGACTCAGTTTACAGTCAATACTATGACTTTAAAGAGCCTGTAAGAAAAATTCAGGGTCATAGAGTCCTTGCTATTGACAGAGGGGAAAAGGAAGGCTTTCTTAAAGTTAACCTAGAAACTGATATCGAAAGAGCCATGAACATAGTATACTCCGTCGCTGTTAAAGGAGAATCCCCATGCAAAGAGGACATTATAAAAGCGGCAGATGATGCATATACAAGGCTTATATTCCCATCTATCGAAAGAGAAATAAGGAATGTCCTAACCGAAGAAGCTTGTAAGCAAGCAATAAAGGTATTCGCACTAAATTTAGGTCAACTTCTTATGCAGCCACCTGTAAAAGGTAAAGTTGCCATGGGGCTTGACCCGGGATATAGGACAGGCTGTAAGGTAGCTGTCGTAGATCCAACCGGAAAAGTACTGGATACGAACGTAATATACCCAACTCACTCTGAAAAGAAAGTAGAAGAAGCAAAAAAGATTATATCCTCACTTATCAAAAAATATAAAGTTGACATAATCTCTATAGGCAACGGTACCGCTTCCAAAGAAACCGAGATGTTTACAGCGGACGTAATATCAAACCTCGATGACGAGGACAAAAAAAGAGTTTCATACATGGTTGTAAGCGAAGCAGGTGCATCAGTTTATTCCGCATCTAAACTTGCAGCTGAAGAATTTCCGGATTATGACGTAACCTTAAGAAGTGCGGTTTCCATCGCACGAAGGCTCCAAGACCCTCTCGCTGAGCTCGTAAAGATTGACCCTAAAGCTATAGGTGTAGGTCAGTATCAGCATGATATGCCTAAAAAACAGTTGGACGAGTCTTTGGCTGGGGTTGTCGAGGACTGTGTTAACAGCGTTGGTGTTGACCTAAATACAGCATCTCCCTCCCTTTTAAATCGAGTATCGGGAATAAGCTCAACTGTATCCAAAAATATAGTAAAATATCGAGAAGAAAATGGAGCCTTTACATCAAGAAATGAATTAAAGAAAGTATCTAAGTTGGGACCTAAAGCATTCGAACAGTGTGCCGGATTTTTAAGAGTAGCCGAAAGCAAAAATATTCTGGATAACACTGGTGTACACCCTGAATCCTATACAGCGGCAAAGGAGCTTTTAAATGTATGTGGTTATAGTTTAGATGATATAAAAAGTTCTTCTATATCAGACCTTCCTTTAAAAGTTGATGAAATCGGAAAGGAAACAGTAGCAAATAAAATCGGCGTCGGAATTCCTACCCTAGAAGACATAGTAAAAGATTTACTAATGCCGGGAAGAGATCCAAGAGATGAACTCCCTGCTCCCCTCTTAAGAACGGACATCTTAGAAATGAAAGATTTAAAGCCGGGCATGGAACTTGACGGTACTGTTAGAAATGTAATAGACTTTGGTGCATTTATCGATATTGGAGTGCATCAAGACGGACTTGTGCATATATCCCAAATATGCAATAAATTCTTAAAACACCCATCCGAAGTCTTAAAAGTGGGCGATATTGTAAAAGTAAGAGTATTGTCAGTAGATTTAGATAAAAAACGTATTTCTCTTACCATGCGTCAAAACGGCGAAAGCAAGGCTATATAACTTTATAAAGTTAATTAAAAAAAACACCCCCTAATTTAGTTTTAAAATAGACTAATTAGGGGGTTTATTAATTCAAAAGGCTCAACAGGCCCTTAGACTTACTAATATATATTATATAATACAAAAACCCCCGATAAAACGGAGGTTCAAGTTTTTATTTGTTTACAGCATTTAATTTTATAGCAAGAGCGGATTTCTTTCTGGCTGCTGTGTTTTTATGAAGAATTCCCTTTGCTACAGCTTGGTCAATTTTTTTAATAGCTAATCTAACTGATTCTTTGCTGTCTGCTACATTGTTTTCAAGAGAAACTGTAGCATTTTTAATTGTTGTCTTTAATGCAGAACGGTATGCCTTATTTCTAGCAGTCTTAGTAGCAATTACCTTTACGCGTTTCTTTGCGGATTTTATATTTGGCATGGTTACACCCCCTTTAGCTCGTTGACAGATAAATTTATTTTACCACAACTAATATCTAAAAGTCAAGCATTTTGCATAACGCAGATGATAAGTTTAGATTAATTATAAATACTTGGTTCATCTTCTTCATAATCTATTACAAGCATAGTAATATCATCAGCTTGTTCTGCTCCTTGTGTAAATTTATTCACAGAGCTTTGTACATGATTTAAAATATCTTTTGCATTTGTAGAATTTTTTATAAATCCGTCGTTTAAGCAATTTATCAACCTGTCATTAGAGAATAATTCTTTATCGTTGTTAAGAGCCTCAGTGACCCCATCAGTATACAAAAATATCTTATCCCCCTTTTCAATCTCAATAGTTTGATTAACATAATTAACATTTTTCATCCCGGCTAAAATAAAGTTGGGTTTAAGTTTAAGCCATTCAAACCCCTTGCCGTTTTTATATATAAGCGGTAAATTATGACCTGCATTTGCAAATGTTATTTCTCCAAGTTTAAAATCAAATATACCTACAATGGCCGTAACAAACATATTAGCCTTGTTATTTTCGCACAAACTTTCATTAACCGATTTAAGAATATCCTTAGGAGACAGTCCCAGTTGAGCCTGATTTTTAATAAGAGTTTTAGCAATTACCATAAACAGTGCTGCCGGCACACCCTTACCCGAAACATCCGCTATTATAAAAACTATTCTACTTTTATCGAGCATAAAGAAATCGTAAAAATCCCCACCAACTTCTTTTGCAGGTTGCGATGTAGCATATAAATCAACCCCGCTAATAGACGGAAATTCAGAAAAATCAGTTGGTAGCATAGAGGTTTGTATTGTTTTGGCAACTTCAAGTTCAGTAGATATTCTCTTCCTCTCTGCTATAATCTTTTCTAAATTATTCATATAATCTTTTAAGTCCACAGTCATCCTATTGAACTCACTCGATAAATCATCAAGTTCATTAATTTGAATTTTTTGGTCTAAATTACCCTTACCTATTTCCCTAACAACACCTTTTATATCCTCGACCGGCCTTTCTATTTTATTTAAAAATCTCCTTGAAATCATAACCACAAATAGTGTCGATAATGCCAATATAGCAACATACACTATAGATGTTATAAAAATTTTCTTTTCTATACCGTCTAAGATTTTATTCCAAAAGTCCTCGGATCTTTCCTCTACATCTTTATATGAGTTAGCCAAGGTATCATAATCAAAAACAGCAACTAAATTCCACCCGTTATCTTGGATTGATGAGTATCCCACAACGGAATCATCCGTCATTATTATTCCTTTTTTATCAGATGATAAATTGATCGTATTTAAAATTTGGTTATAAAATTCATTACTTATATAGTCAGTAGGCATTTCATTAGCCCTGCATCCTAATACAAACTTATTATTTTGATCTAACAAGAAGTAATATTTTATAGCCTTTTCATCAGTTTCTTTTGTGCTTAAATAAAAATTATCGACAACAACATTTTCCGCTAAGACACCCTTTAGACTACCTAACTTATCATATATAGGAAAAGAACAGGTCAATATAGATTTTCCGGTTTCTGAGTCGGCATAAACCTCGGACCAATAAAAGCCACCCTTTTCAACTGCACCAGTATACCAATTCATTTTGCGCATATCAATATTATCTAATATATTACTGTCCTGAGCTTTTATTATAGAGGATGCCGAGATCTTCATCCCACTTTCCGATACATATAATATACCTCTTTGCCGGTTATCATCACGGCTTTCCACAAAGCCATGCATTAAAGGTTTAATGTTTTTAATTTTGTTGTACTCATCATAAACCTCACTTTTGCTTACACCCGGCTGAAGTAATATATCGTCATCTGCATAATCATTATTTGTATACGAATTTTTGTTATATAGATCGGATAAGTATGATGAAATTACGTCTATCTCGTTGTAAATCTTAGAAAACTTGTTATTCATTTGATTGCTTTGGTCATTGTAGATATATTGGGCATGTTTATTCACAGCCCCACTGGAATTACTCCTACTTCTTTCACTAATGTTTTCCCTTGATTGACTTTGGGCATTACTCAAACTCCATCTTAAATAGATAAGATTTGCAATACTATACATACCAAGAACCATAATTAAAATTAGACCAACACTCAATGACATTAAAAAAATCTTTTTACCTAATTTCACTATAATCCCTACCTCACCTAAAAAATAAACAAGTTTATCTATACTTGTACATCTATCAAAGTTTTACTTTTAATGATAAAGCAAAAAATAAAAAATGTCAATTAATACAATATAATACTTTACACATATTAATTCACTTAAAATATTAAAAATATAATATTTTAATATTATGAAATATCATAAACACTTATAAATATACTTTATATTATAAGGAATAATAATTATCACAATATAATAAATAATTATTACTTAATATAAATACTTTTAATCGTTTAAACAACACCAAGCAAAGCATCTAAAGTTTTAAAAAACATTGAAAAACCAACCATTAAGTGGTATACTATAGAAGTGTATTACTAAAGAAATTCTTAGGAGGATTATAACACAATGGATTATTTAAATAAAAAAAGTGTCGAAGATATTGATGTAAACGGTAAAAAGGTTCTTGTTAGATGTGACTTCAATGTACCGTTTGATGAAGAGGGTAATATATCCGATACCAAAAGAATAGATGAAGCAATGAAAACTATCAATTATTTGCTAGACCACCATGCAAAAGTTATTCTATGCTCTCATCTAGGCAGACCAAAGGGAGAATTTAACCCAAAATTCTCTTTAGCTCCTGTTGCTGAATATCTATCTAAAGTCTTAGGCTTTGAAGTTAAAATGGCTAAAGACGTAATCGGTGAAAGTGCAAGAAGTATAGCAGAGTCTTTAGAAGAAGGCCAAGTTGAGCTTTTAGAAAATGTTCGCTTCCACAAGGAAGAGGAAGAAAACGACCCTAAATTTGCTCAAGAACTAGCATCACTTGCTGAAATTTATGTAAACGATGCATTTGGTACAGCTCATAGAGCTCATGCATCTACAGAAGGTGTTGCAAAATATCTACCTGCTGTATGCGGATTCCTAATTAAAAAAGAGATTTCCATAATGGGTCAAGCTTTAAAGGATCCTAAGCGTCCTTTCGTATCTATTTTGGGCGGAGCTAAAGTTTCCGACAAAATCGGCGTTATCAACAATCTATTAGACAAGGTTGATACCTTAATAATAGGCGGTGGTATGGCTTATACATTCATGAAGGCTATGGGATATGCTATCGGTACATCTCTTTGCGAAAACGATAAATTAGACTTAGCTAAGGACATAATGAACCAAGCTAAAGAAAAAAATGTTAACCTATTATTGCCAGTAGACAATAGAGCCGGAAAAGAATACGATCCTAACACCCAATCTATGACTGTAGTTGCCGGCAGAATGCCTGCAGGTTGGATGGGTCTTGATATTGGGCCTAAAACGGAAAAATTATTTGCAGATGCTATCAAAGGTGCAGGTACTGTAGTATGGAACGGACCAATGGGCGTCTCAGAATGGGAACAATTTGCAAGCGGAACTAATGCTGTAGCAAGAGCTGTAGCTGAAAGCGGTGCTATCTCAATAATCGGCGGAGGAGATTCAGCAGCAGCTGTAGAAAAATTAGGATTTGCCGATAAGATGACTCATATATCAACAGGCGGTGGTGCTTCTCTTAAATTCTTAGAGGGCAAAGAACTCCCTGGAATATCTGCTCTTAACGATAAAGAATAAACTAACTTTAAAATATACGCTAGGTCTATGTCAGTCCTAGCGTATAGATATATATTAATATTTTTTAGACAAACATCTTAGTAAAATATATTTGGAGGGAACTTTTTATGCAAAAACAACTTAGAAAAGCCGTAATCGCAGGAAATTGGAAAATGAACAAAAACCCTAAAGAAACAAAAGCACTCATCGAGGAAATCAAACCTTTAGTTGAAAATGCTGATTGTGAAGTAGTTGTATGTACCCCATATATTGATTTAGAAACGGCTGTCGAGGCTACTAAAGGTTCAAATATTAAGGTAGGAGCCGAAAACTGTCACTGGGAGGAAAATGGTGCATATACCGGCGAGATTTCTGCTTCCATGCTTACTTCTATAGGTGTAGAATACGTAATTATAGGACATAGTGAAAGAAGATCTTATTTTGGAGAAACAAACGAAACCGTAAATAAACGAGTTAAGGCTGCATTAAAGGCAGGATTAAAAGTTATTATTTGCGTAGGTGAATCACTGGAAGAACGCGAAAGTGGAATCACAAGCGAAACTGTATCAATTCAAACAAAAATTGCTCTTAAAGATATATCCAAACAAGATCTTAAAAATATCATAATAGCATATGAACCTATATGGGCTATTGGAACAGGTAAAACAGCTACATCTGCTCAAGCAAATGAAGTTTGCTCAACTATTAGAAACGTTCTTTGTGAACTTTATGATAAAGCAAGTGCAGAAACCACTACCATCCAATATGGTGGATCTATGAATGCAAAAAATGCCGAGGAACTCCTAGATCAAAAAGATGTTGATGGTGGATTAATAGGTGGGGCTTCTTTAAAAGCTCAAGACTTCTCGTTAATAGTAAAAGCCGCAAGTAGGTAAATAATAAGTTTAATTCTTTACAATCTATAATACCTTCATAAAGGTAACTTTCTTGTATTTATTAAAGGGGGAAATATTTATTATGAAAAAACCACTTCTTCTTATGATTTTAGATGGATTTGGAATAGCAGAAGAAAAAGGTAATGCAATAAAAAAAGCAAACACACCCAATATTGATAAGATTTTTTCTAATAATCCCATAACCCAAATCGGTGCTTCCGGGATGGATGTTGGACTCCCGGGAGGTCAAATGGGCAATTCCGAGGTTGGGCACACAAATATAGGCGCCGGCAGAGTTGTTTATCAAGAGCTCACAAGAATAAGCAAGGCTATTGAAGACGGAAGCTTTTTTGAAAATGAAGAGATCAACAATGCTATAGATAAGGCTATCGAAAACGGTACATCTCTTCATATTATGGGGCTTCTTTCCGACGGTGGAGTTCATAGTCATAAAGATCATCTATATGCTTTACTTAAACTTGCTAAAAGAAAAGGGTTGGAAAAAGTATATATCCATGCTATGCTTGACGGAAGAGATACACCTCCAACTTCAGCTAAAAAATATTTGGAAGAATGCCAAAATAAAATAGCTGAAATCGGCGTAGGAAAAATTGCTACAATCATGGGTAGATATTACTCAATGGATAGAGATAACCGCTTTGAAAGAGTGGAAAAAGCCTATTCAGCAATGGTTTATGGAATTGGTTTACGCTGTTATAATCCAATCGAGGCTATTGAAAAATCTTATGAAAACAAAGTCACTGACGAGTTTGTAGTACCTACAATCTGCACTTTAGGCGGAAAAATAAAGCCAAATGACTCTGTAATATTCTTTAATTTCAGACCTGACAGAGCAAGAGAGATCACAAGATCTCTTGTCGACCCCGACTTCTCAGGATTTAACCGCAAATTAGGCTTCTTCCCATTAAATTACGTTTGCATGACACAATATGATGAGACTTTGCCAAATGTATCTGTTGCATTCAAACCACAAACCTTAAAAAATACATTTGGAGAATATATATCAAATAAAGGACTTACTCAACTTCGTATAGCCGAAACGGAAAAGTATGCTCACGTAACCTTCTTCTTTAATGGTGGAATCGAAGAGAGTTATCCGGGTGAAGATAGGGTTCTCATACACTCCCCTAAAGTAGCAACTTATGATCTTCAACCTGAGATGAGTGCTTATGAAGTAACTGATAACCTAGTCCAAAGAATCGAAAGCGGAAAGTACGATGTTATCATCTTAAATTATGCCAATTGTGACATGGTAGGCCACACAGGCGTATTTGAAGCCGCAGTTAAGGCTGTAGAAGCTGTTGATACCTGCATAGGAAGAGTTATTGAAGCTATGGAAAAAATGGGCGGAGTCACCCTTATAACCGCAGACCACGGAAATGCTGATAAAATGGTTGCCGAAAATGGTTCCCCATTTACAGCACATACAACAAATCCTGTTCCGTTCTGTGTTGTTGGATATGATTGCACTCTAAATAAGGGCGGCAGACTTTGCGATATTGCGCCAACCATGCTTGAAATCTTAGGTCTTCCCAAACCGGAAGAAATGGACGGTCAAAGCCTCATCGCTTCTCACTCTCCTATTAATGGTTACAGGGAAATTGAGGATAATAAAATTGAACCTAAAAATGCAGCTAATGAGGAAGACACTCAAAACGCTGAAGTTCCAAAGATGGACGATAACAAAGAACCTGCAGACCAAAGTGTAGAGCCTGATAGCAAAACCGAAACTTCATACAATGATATATCAGAAATACATGATAATAATAGCATGGAAGTTTCTAAGGAACTTATAGATGAATCCAGCATTCCTAAAAAACTTGTTCCTCGAAAAAAGAAAAAACATCAGTCCAATAAATAAACAACTACCCTTAAATTTGGAAAAAATACAAAATAGCAAATTAAATAATAGATTTAAAGAGATTAAAATATTACTATATAACAGTTAGATCCTAAGGAAATAACCCTTAGGATCTAATTTTTTATTATATATAAATAAAAAGGCTTTATCATGTAGGTTTACCATATCTACACAATAAAACCTTTATGAGAATAACATTAATAAAACATAGGAAAATTAAATAATTATTTTTTGGACTTATATTTGTTTTCAATAATTGATGGAGAATACTTATTAATAGCCTTTTGATTTATTTCTACTTCTAAGTTAGATGCTATATCTTTTACAGCATTATCTAACTTTTCATAAGCACATTCATTCTTAACTTGAGTCTTATTTGCATCAGTATCTAAAAATGAAATGTCACTGTTGATATCATGTTTATATAAAACATATAGCGATCCCTCTGAAGAGTTATATGCTAAAGATTTTAATGGTTCAAGACCCTTTAGAGAATCTAATACATCATTAGGTATAGAGTTTTTATTTGTATTTTCTAAGTTTTCTATACTTGATATATTTTTGTCATCAGACTCTGAATACTTATTCTTAAATTCATTAAATACATCTTCATAAGCTGTGCCATCATTGATCTTATTGGAATAATCCTCAAAATCCTTTGAGACATTTTCCACACTGTTAGCTTCATCTTCCGAACCATTATTGTATTCACTTGATCCGGATTCTATTTCTTGCATTATTCTATCGGCTTCTTCATCGGATTCAAGCTCTCTTGTAGTTACATTAGAATCTGCGCTTGACATATCCTTAGAGAAATACGAATAACTTGTGTAGTGATCAGTAAAATATGATTTTATTTCATCATCTGATATTTTTTCTGATCCCTCATCACCATATTTAGCATTTAATATTTTAGAATATTTCAAGTTATACATTGTATAGGCCCTATGGAAAGAATCCTTAGCTACTCCTAAACTCTCGTATATCGTACCATAAGACTTCCAAAGTGTATTAGTATCTTTATCTGCTTGAGCAACCTCCTCATCTGATATAGACAGGCCCATTTCATCAAACATATTTTCAGTTGCGATAAGTTTTTTACACGATAGCAAAGCTTCATCCTTTACATAATCTGTCCCGGATTTATCCTCTATCGTTTGACTCAAAATATCCGAGCTCCCGTTCTCAACTTTCGATGCAGCCTTGTTGTATGCGGCATTCATATAGTAAATATACGTTCCAATAGTAAGAGAGGTATTATTTGTCTTCATGCTCCATGAATTATCCGAGCAAGAAGCCAAACCCATCATAAGGGCAATAGCTAAAATACATGACAAAGATCTTTTTATTACGTTCATTAGATTATATTCCTCCTCAATTTTTAAATCCATACTATTTGTAATTATACATTTAATATCCGATTTTGTCTATCACTTTTGCTCAAACGGAATAGACAAAACATCTTTTATAGCATCAATGGATCCTACATTAGGCTCTAATTTTATAGAAATGTATGGTTTTGCGCCTGCATTTACCATTATCTTGTGTTTTGATTCCCTTATTATCAAGGCAACTTGTTTCATATCTATATTCTTTTGGTATAGATTAATCGTGCTTTGATTTTGCTTAATTTCATAGATTCCCAATGATGCTGCTGTATTCCTTATCAGGGCAATGTCTATAAGACCCTTTACGGCACTTGGCATATCTCCGAATCTATCAATAATCTCGTCTATAACATCAAGCGAGTCTTCCTTTGTCCTTATATCGGAAATTCGACGATAAATATCAAGTCTTTGGCTCAAATTGCTGATATAACTTTCAGGTATATGTGCTTGCACATTTAGGTCTATTAAACATTCAAGCTCATAGTTTGATGTCTTTAGGCCTTTTTCCTCGTTTACTGCTTGTTCCAAAAGTTTAAGATACATATCGTATCCAACATCCTCCATATGTCCATGTTGTTCTGCTCCTAGAATATTTCCTGCTCCTCTAAGTTCCATATCCCTCATCGCAATTTTAAACCCGGAACCAAATTCCGTAAATTCCTTTATGGCCTCTAACCTCTTTTGTGAGATTTCAGTTAAAACCTTATTTCTTTTAAATGTTAAATAGGCATAGGCTCGTCTATTTGATCTTCCCACTCTACCCCTTAATTGGTGAAGTTGGGAAAGTCCCATATGATCCGCATTGTTTATTATCAAAGTGTTTACGTTTGGAAGATCTATCCCGGTTTCAATTATAGTAGTACAAACAAGCACGTTGATCTCTTGCTCCATCATCTTACGCCAAACCTCAGAAAGCTCAGATTCACTCATCTTGCCATGAGCAAAACCTACTTTAGCATTTGGATTTTCAAGCTGTAAAGAAGCTGCTACCCTTTCTATGGACTCCACCTTATTATGCAAAAAGTAAACTTGACCACCTCTTCTAAGCTCTTTATTAATAGCTTCGTTTATAAGCATAGGGTCATATTCAAGCACATAAGTTTGGACCGGATATCTATTTTGTGGAGCTTCCTCCAATGTAGACATATCCCTTATCCCAGACATAGCCATATTTAATGTCCTTGGTATAGGAGTAGCCGAAAGTGTAAGGACATCTACGTTTTTACACATTTCTTTAAACCTCTCTTTTTGGGAAACCCCAAATCTTTGTTCCTCATCTATGATTACAAGGCCTAAATCTCTAAATTTAATATCCTGCGATACAAGACGATGAGTCCCTACTATTAAATCGATCTCCCCTCTTTCCAACTTCTTTAATATCTCAGTTTGTTGTTTAGCAGTTCTAAATCTTGATAATAGTTCAATCTTTATTGGGAAACCTTCAAATCTCCTTAAAATTGTTTGGTAATGCTGCATAGCAAGAATTGTCGTAGGAACCAAAACGGCACATTGCTTTGAATCAGTGACACATTTAAATGCCGCTCTAAGCGCCACTTCCGTTTTCCCAAATCCAACGTCACCGCATAAAAGTCTTTCCATTGGCACAGGCCTTTGCATATCGGCCTTAATCTCGCTAATACAATTAAGTTGGTCAGGTGTTTCGTCGTATTCAAAATGGTTTTCAAAATCTCTCTGCCACTCATTATCCTCAGAAAATGCAAAGCCTTTTGAATTCATTCTTTCAGAATATAATTTTATAAGCTCTTTAGCTATACTTTTAACAGCGGTCCTTACCCTAGACTTAGTTTTTTGCCACTCAGTTCCGCCAAGTTTATGAAGCTTTACTTGAGAGCTTTCCTTCGAGCCTATATACTTTGAAATCATATCAAGCTGCGTAACGGGTACATAAAGGATATCTCCCTTTGCATAACGAAGCTTTATATAGTCCTTTACAACCCCATGTATATTCATCTTATGAATACCCTCAAACATTCCGATTCCGTGGGAAATATGTACAATATAATCTCCCTCTGAAAGTTCTGCAAGACTGTATATTTCCTTACTGTTCTTATTCTTCTTTCTTTTCTTTGCTGAAGCCACAACAATACCATGCGTCATTAAACAAAATGGTACATCCCCATATTCCATGCCGGAAGATAGTGAACCGGGTATTATCGTAATTATACCTTTTGTTAAAGTTTCAGTATTTTCCTTAAATGAAACGCTAAAGCCCTTGCCTCTTAAATCCTCTGCAAGAGATTTAGCAGATCGTTCTGTCCCCGCTAAAATAACTATATACGTATTAGCTATATCCTTTGAATTCAAATCATCACAAAGCAAGGATACACTACCATTCCAAACACTAAGCGGTTTGCATGATATATTTACTTGCTTATTTAGCTCGGTAAGATATGTTTTATGCATAAAAGTATCTAAATATATAAGATTGGAATCACAAAGCCTAGATGTCAAATATGAGAGATCTTCGCTATACTTTGTAAGCCCCGGGCACAATACTCCGTCTTCAAGATAATCTTTTAAATCCTCTGAATACCTAACAAAATTAGAATGAAGCCTGTCTTTTATTTTACTGTTTTCAGAGATGAAGATAAAATCATCATCACCAAAGTAATCAAATAGTGTCGATTTATTATTATCTAAAAACGGGATAAATTTATCAATAGACGCAGGAATAATATTGTTTTGAAGCTTTTCTATTTCACTTTGCAATATAGATCTTGATTTTTCGCTGCAAGATTTAAGTAGGTCCTCTATTTTAGAAATCAGCAGTTCCGTATTGTCTATAAAAATCTCACTTGACGGAGATAAATCAATCTTATCGATAGGTTCAGAACGTCTTTGTGTATACGTATCAAATGATGACATTGTATCTATCTCGTCACCAAAAAATTCTAATCTCACGGGCTGTTCAAAATCAGGGGGAAATAAATCAATTATTCCTCCTCTTAATGCAAATTGACCCACGCCGTCTACTTGATCATACTTTTCGTATCCCAAAGAAACCAAAAGCGAGATAAGCCTTTTAATTTCAATCCTCTGCCCACATTTCAAAGTGATACTTTTCTCTTTTAAAAGTGCAGGATTTATCGTATATTCAAGTGCCGCATCTATACACGAAATTACAACATCGCACTCATTATTTACTATCTTTAATAAAGCGCTCAAACGATTATGTTCATACTCTTTAGAAATAGAATCAATATTGCGAAAATTGAAATCACGATATGGATACACTGCCGTGGATAGCCCCATAGATGTTATATCATTGGAAAGTCTTTGAGCTTCATTTTCGTCCGCCGCAATAACCAATGCATGGCACTTCTTATTTGAACAAAGAGAATAAACAATATGAGCCTTATGAATTTCCGAAACACCGGTCACTCCAATGGGAAAGCTGTTTTTTAAAGAAAAATCTAAAATTTCTTTATATTGATCAGATTTTAAAAACATATCATTAAGAAATTTCATAAATTTAAGGCAGGAATAATTCCCGCTTTCAATGCCACCCTTCTTTTAATTGCTCTCTTTTATGAATTATATAAATTCATAGCTTTTTCATAATTGTCTTCTAAAATAAGTTTTAAAGACTCATATAACTTATCCAATGAACACGAAATACCTTCCATATCTTCTTTAGAAAAGGTTGATAAAACCCAATTTGCAAGATCATAATCTTTATTAGGTTTTTTACCAACACCTATCTTTATCCTTGGAAAGTTTTCCCCGCCTAATGAAGATATAATACTCTTAATTCCGTTATGTCCTCCTGCGCTTCCTTTTCTTCTTATCCGTATTTTACCCGGCTCAAGAGAAATATCATCATATATAACTATAACATTCTCTATAGGAATTTTGTAAAAGTCGCAAGCCTCCTCTAAAGATTGTCCGCTTAAATTCATAAAAGTCTGCGGTTTTAATAAAAGTACACGTTTTCCTGAAATTGTCGCTTCTGATACTATAGCATTAAACTTTTGTTTTTCTGTCTTAACACAAAGCTTATCTTTTATATAATCTATTGCCATAAAGCCTGCATTATGCCTTGTTTTATCATACTTTTTTCCGGGATTCCCAAGCCCTACAACCAAATATTCTATAACACTTGGTTTATTGTTACTCGAATCTATTAATTTAAATAGGTTAAATATATCAGGCATTATCTTCCTCCTAATTTAATTACCAAATATGAGCTAATGGCGGCACAGCTTAAAGCTGCCCCGCCTTAGATACCAAATTACAATATTTATTTTTTAAACAAACATAGGAGAAACAGGACGTTCGTCATAAATTCTCTCAATAGCTTCTGCAAACAAAGCAGCTGTAGAAAGGAATGTAAATTTGTCACTCATCCTGCTTTCGGGAACGGGTATAGTGTCTAAAAGAATAACTTCTTTTATAGGACTGTTGTTTATCCTTTCGACTGCAGGTCCGGAAAGTACTGCATGAGTTGCACAAGCGTAAACCTCAGTTGCTCCGCCTTTTTCAATTATTGCACTTGCTGCATTGCAAAGTGTGCCTGCCGTATCGATCATATCATCTACAAGCAAAACCTTTTTACCTTTTACGTCTCCTATAATATTCATAACCTCGCACACATTTGCTCTTTGGCGTCTTTTGTCGATGATTGCCAAAGACATACCAAGTTTGCCGGCAAATGTCCTTGTTCTTGTAACTGAACCAAGGTCAGGAGATACTACAACATAATTATCTATATCGTCTTTTATTTTCTTCTTGATATAAGAGGACATCAATGGTGCACCTACCAAGTGATCAACAGGTATATTAAAGAAACCTTGTATTTGAGGTGCGTGCAAATCCATTGTAAGAACTCTGTCAGCTCCTGCTGCCGCAATTAAATCTGAAACCAATTTAGCAGAGATCGGATCGCGAGCCTTTGCCTTTCTATCTTGTCTTGCATATCCAAAGTATGGAATAACTGCGGTTATTCTTCCTGCAGATGCCCTTTTCATTGCATCTATCATTATTAGAAGTTCCATTATATTGTTGTTAACCGGATTGCATGTAGATTGAATTATAAAGCAATCTGAGCCTCTTACAGACTCCTGCAAGGAGATTGCAATTTCACCGTCACTGAATGTATTAACCTCAGACTTACCTAATGAAACATTAAGGCAATCTGCAATTTGCTTTGCTAGCTTTGGATTTGAATTTCCCGTAAAAATTTTTATATCACTACCATGATAACTCATTTTTAATGTCCTCCTTATTATACCTATTTAGATCTTATAAACATGTAAATGGCTTAATGACTTCATTATCATTAATATACGCTTTTTCTATACTAACACAGTTTAATTTTACATTACTTCCAACCGTGCTGTCAACAATATAAGAGTTTGGACCTACTATACAATTGTTACCAATAGATGTCGTCCCTGAAATTATGCTGCCCGAAAGTATAGTCGAACCTTCTCCAATAGACACATCAGGTCCTATTATTATGCCATCATGGCATGGAATTTTGATTCCCTTATTCATAAATTTCTTTATAATGTTCGATCGTGCTATTTGGTTAAGCTCATACAATTGAAAACAATCATTAGCCCCTAAAACAAGCTCCTGTGACTGCGCCACAAAGGCATCTATATCATTATTTCTTTTTAAAAGGAGTTTTAAGGCATCAGGTAAATAATATTCACCTTGAGCATTATCGTTAGATATATCATCAAGCACTGAAAGAAGTGAATCGACATTAAACCAATATGCCCCTGAGTTGACCTCATTTATCTTTTGAATATCCTCATTGGCATCTTTTTGCTCAACAATGGCCTCGACTTTACCGCTTAATTTATTTCTTACAATTCGTCCGTAGCCGAAAGGATTATCTAAACGAGCAGACACAACTGTGGCCGCATTCTTTTGCGACTTATGCATACTATAAGCATCTTCTATTGTCTTAGAGCTTATAAATGGAGCATCGCCATTTAAAATAAGGACATCCTTTCCCTTATGTATTTTTAAAAAGTCCTCCGCCATTTTGACTGCATGAGCTGTTCCCTTTCTCTCAAGCTGCAATGCATTCTTGCAAAACGGATAATTATTACTTAAATACTCTTCTACTTCTTCATGCTTAAATCCCGAAATAACACATATATCCTTTATATTCGATGCAGAAACAGCATCTATAACCCAGCCAAGCATTGGCTTAAAAAGCACTTCTGAAAGTACCTTTGGTGATTTAGATTTCATGCGCTTGCCTTCACCGGCTGCAAGTATTACAGCGCAACTATTTTCCATCATAAGTCCTCCAATAATACAACTATATTAAATTCAGTAAAATTTGATTAAACAATATATACCAATATAATTATCTCAATATCTATAAGATTTTGCAAGCTTAAAATTTTAATTTCTACAATTTTATGATAATTATTCTACCATAATTAATCACGCAAATCAAAAATCAATATATTTTTAAATTTCTTTCTATATATTCAAGACTTACATCTTCAATATTATCAGTATGATCAAGCACCATAGTCTTTGCTAATTTTGCGTTAATAATGCTAAAAATCATATTTAACTGACAAGTCATAATTTTTCTTGATACTTCTGAATCTCTACCCGTAGTCAAAAGCAACACTGCCTCTTTCTTTTTTTCTATTGGCGGAACAATGTTTTTAAAAAATCTTTTTGAAAAATATATTTGCATTCTATCAAATACGGCCTTTAATGGGGCAGGAAAACTTAGATTATATGAAGGCGTCGCTATTACTAATATATCGGCTATATTTAGGTACTTATCAATTTCATCAAAGTCGTTATATACGCATCCCTCATTTTTTTTGCAGTAATCACAGCCTATACACGGCCTTACCTCATTTTTATATACATCAAATATAACTACTTCATATGTCGTAAAATTTCTTAAATAATAATTTAAAAGTTTTGATGTATTACCGCTCTGATGTGGAGATGCAAACAACACAAATATAACTTTTTTCTCACTTGATTGATCCATTTAAATCTATTCCCTCCTTCACATTAATTTTATGCTATTTTACCTTATTTTTTTATTTTATTATTGATTTTTCTTCTTATATGTTATATCATTAGTTCATAGTTAAACTATAAAAATAATATAAAAGGAGCGAATTAAAATGAAAAAAACTTTGTCAACATCCATACTTGTTCTTCTTGCGGTCTTGTCATTATTGGGGCTTACCTCATGCAGCAGTGCATCAGATGAACAAAAAACTAAGATGGATAACCTCATGGCACAATATGAAAGTTTGATTAAAGATTGCGAAAATTCTGTAAACGCTTATCCTTCAATACCGGAAGATATTGAATATACAGATAAGCTTAACCAATTAAAGGCTACTATGCAAGATATTATAACACAATCCATAGAAATTCGTAAAACCTATAATGAGAATAAAGATCTATATTCACCGGAAGAGGCTGATAAACTAATTAATTCCCTAGAGGAACATCTTAAAGCTTGTGAAAATTTCTCCAGACAGTTAAAGGACGGCTTAAACGAGATTGCCTCTCTTCAAAGTGAAACCTCCTCTAGCGAATCCATTGATAACCCACCCGTTACCCCATCTATTTAATAAATAGTTACAAATCTCCCCTAATGTAGAACTTCACTTCTGCATTAGGGGAATTTTATATGTAATTAAATATCATTACTTACCCTTCTTGGAATTTTTCATGGAAATCTCAATTGTTCCGCTTGAAATATTCTTAGCTATATCTATTAGCAAGTCCAACTCCTGTTGAGAAAATGAGGCGCAGACATCTAATAATTCAGAAACATTATTTTTATGTATAACTCTTTTAGATTTGGCCTTATTAGAAAAATAAGTAGTTATTGTGCCGGTCAACATACCAAGCAGCGCAACACCAAATATCATCAATATAATGGAAATTGCCTTCCCGGTACGTGTCATTGGAGCTAAATCGCCATACCCTACAGTAGCACAAGTAGTAACGCTAAACCAAATTGATTGATCAAAGGTCCATCCTTCAAGATAACTCATCAATGCAGACGAAAAAATTATAAAGCTAAGCGTAACACACAAAACATATATAAAACCATTTGTATATAAAAATTTAACCGTCTTTCTTCTAAGATTAGACGCGAAATTCAATACATGCATAAGCCGTATAATCTTTGCAATATTAGAAAACTTAAAAATAGCCGCAAGTAAAATAAAATTTCTTAAATTAGAAACTTTTAAGATGAGAATGATTGGTAGCATCGCAATAAGGTCAAATATATTTCTTTCAAAAAATACCCTTTTATCATTAGATTTTATAAATCTTAAGACGTAGTCAATCAAAAACAAAAACGTTATAAAAGTATCTATAATCAAATATGGATATGAGAATATTTTTATTTTCCCAATAAAATTCAATATAACTAAGGCAACGGATATAATAGATAAAACTGCCATTAAAAAGGTATATGCAATCAATGTATTTCGTTTCAAAGGCATCCCTCCTAAAAATAAAACATCATAGTTTTTCTATGATGTTTTATTTTTTAAATTAAAATGGTAATAGATTTATATAACTATCCTTGGAAAATAGTGAGATAATAATGCATATTCCTAGGAATATCCAATAGAACCCAAATACTTGAATCCAAATACTAGTAGTTATCATAGGGAAAACAAACATTGCAATACCAAATAGTATATGAAGAATACTTCCTACGATTAACCATGTACATTTTTGGCCCTGTTTTCTAAATTCCAAACCAAGCCAAAGTTTATAGGAACCTACGGAAATAGCCCAAACTCCAAATCCAAATGCTATAATAATGTATGGTATATTGTGTTTAATAATAAATGTGACACCTAAAATACAAAATATGATTCCAAAAAATATCTTAAAAAAGGGAAACATCATATTACTGTTGTTTCTTATTCCCTCAAAAACATAGCTTACTCCAACAGCACAAAGTATAGTCCCTATGACATACGACAAAAACATAACAATACCACTAGGGTAAACCACTGAATAAAGACCCAACAAAATAAATACCATGGAAACTATAAAAAGTGAAAATTTAAAAGAAGAAACCTTATTAATCATAAATATAACCCCCATCTTATCTTTAATATAAAAATAAATTTTGATCGCATACAAAGCATCTAGCCTTAAAACATTCCTCCGTTTTCAATATATTATCATATATAGTTATATACTCTTCTTGGGAGTTGTTAGGCGCAAGAAGAACATTTTTGCAAATAATAAAACGATCCTCTATGCAATCCATAAACTCACCATACCTTGGATTAAATTCCGTATTTATACTGCAATTAAATACGCCTTCAATTTTTGAACTTCCTTGATTATTGGATAAAGCATGAATCTTAAACGGATATTTACTTATGTGATACTTATTTAACTTATTCTCCAAAGGTTTTAGATTTTTTATTTTTCTTAAACATTCATTTTTTTTATTATATGAACAAAGTCCTATATCACCCTTAAAGATTGATTTAAAAATAAAATATATATTTTTGGCATCCTCACCAACTATTTCAAGTGATCCCTTTTCGCCATGCTCAAACACATACCTCGTAAATAACTCTTCGCTCTTGGATCTAATATTATCTATTAATACACTTGAACAAACTAAAAGTACGGACTTTTCAAGTTGAGCTTTACTTCCTAAATTTAGATTCCTCTTTAGAATAAGTACATTATAAACATTATCTTCTTTAAAAACCCTAATATCTAAAGGATCAACCCCGACAAAAATATTATCTTTAGCTAAAAATAAATTTTGACCTTCGGTATCGTAAAGATAAAAATTATATTTTAAATCAAATTCATTATTATCTACATCTTTAGTTGAAATTAATAAATACCTATTATCCAAGGCTTGACAATTTACATATATACCATCGCACTCAATTTTTTGTCTTGATACTTCTACCCTTCTTTCCTTATCTATTTTGAAAATCCATATATCACCTTGACCACTTTCCAAAACTAAATATATGAGATTTTCCACTATTATAGAGTGGATAATCGACGCTTTATCATTTAAAATATATGTCATTATAATACATTCTCGATTATTTTCTATACTATATTCAAAAAGAGTTAAATATAAAATATCATTTTTAATTTTTTCCTCATAGTAGTAGATGCAATTATTAATCGAACCAACTATTTCAATATTTCTTTGATATTTAGTATTTCTAATGTCTACTACAAGCATAATACCCCTCTTTTCTATTGATAATGTATGGTTATTATATCACAAAACAAAGTATTTTTACAGGAATTAAGTCTATTTTTTAATAATATAATACAATTAAGATCTTCATCTGTCAATTATATAGTATACCATAAAAAAACATATAACACACAAAATATTTTTTTGAAAATGTTATATATTATTGACACTTATGCAACAAAATATTATAATAATAAGCAAGATAATAGGTATTTTTTTAGTCTTTGAGGTGTTTATTATGAATAATGTAGACTTCTTAGAAAAAGATCAAAAAGGCCATAACAATACAAATTTAAATAATAATATAAACATACAAAGAGGAAAATTGCCTAACTGGGCAGTTAATTATGCCGTGTCCAAATATAGTTTAGATGTCGATAAAGTCAATTTAAATGTAATAAATTCATCTCAAAATTTAGGCTTTAAGGGCATGGCGATTGGTAATAATATCTTTATAGACGAAAAATATAAAAACAACAAAACTATAATCAAACACGAAATAGCTCATATTTATCAGCAGGCACTGGGAATAGTAACTGATGCAAACAGAGAAAAACTTGAAAATGAGGCTATTAATGATTCTGAAAATACCCCTGACACTGAAGCAACTCAAGGTTCTTCTAATATTACAAGCAACAGCCTTGCTTACCTTCAAAAAAATTCACTAATTAAACCGGATGAAAACAGTACATCAATCCAATTTTCTGACTTATTTGACGTCTTAACCCTTATTGGTTCACTGGTCACTATCATATCCGGTATCTACAACTCATCCAAAAAAAATAATAATGAAGATGCCAAAAATTATCAAGGGCAAATTTTATATGATCTTAAAAAGACAACCTATAACTACTCATTGGATATTAAAGATTTAGAAGAAAATTACGGCCACTATTTTAAATGCTTTTCAGCTAAATCTATTAATAAAATCACCGAGCAAGGTATAAGCATACCTAAAGCAGAGCAATTTATGCGCACCGTCTTTTTCTTTAGGCGAAAATTTTATCATACGGAAAAAATGTTTGAACCCTATGTTGATGATTTCCTTAGACTTTACAAAGCTAAAGACAAATCAAACAAGAATGCAGAAAATATTAGAGCAGATCTAAAAAATATAGGTTATTACCTCCACCTAGAAAAAGAACGCAAAAGAATTATGGATGTATATATATACATGCTTGAGAATGTGGATAATTTTGATATTAATAGCTCATCTCAAGATATGTATAACCTACTTGAAATTAAGTCTAAAAAACCTAAAAATATTTGGAACAAAGAAGACGCTGAATTATATGTATCCTTTTATAAAGGAACCCATAAATTTAATAATACCAAGATAAATGATATTAAAAAATCTACAAATATCTTTAAAGTCTTAGATACAAGACAAGAACCTAAAGATAGTTTCGAGAAAAAAAATTCCGCGAATATGGTAAGAGGCTATTCATTCCTAACTCAATCCACATATCAAAAAACACAAAATGACTTGGTTAAAAAAGTAAACTTAGGCAGTAATTCCAATGATAAATACTCAAACAAACTCTCACTATTGTTCAGTGATGTAACTAACGGATTTACGCTAAAAAGTCTAGACGAGCTTTGTGTTATGTTTAAAAATATTTATAGCATATCTATACGCAACGCAAATATTAAGCAATTATACTCCTTTATAACTATTTTGCAACACTATAAAGAAGAAAACAAATTCCCGGACCCTAATAGCGATGAACTAAAAAATAAATTAGCCTTTTGCTCTAATGATCCAATCGAACTTGCAAATTTAATAGACGCCACATCTAACTTCAAGAAAAGAAGTTTTGATAATGTTAAGTCTGATATATCAAGCATATTTAAAGAAAAGAATTTCAAAAACACCCTTTTATCAAGATATTCAAAACTATTATTTTCAACAAACTTTTTCGAAGGATTAGATAAGCAAACTATACAAGCTTCGGCAAATGCTTGCTCTAATATATTAATTTCATTTAGTCGTGTCTTAACATTAACTGATAACTTTAGAAAGCACTCCTTTAAAGAAGTAAAAACAGACATGAGAGATTTAGCCTTGGGCAACCCTCCATATAACAGCGAAAGCCACATTATTGCATATGAAAAACTCGCATTGCTTACAAACTTCTTTAAAGTAAGATCAGCTGAGGAAGTAGATAATGACCTTAGAACCTTGTATACTGATTATGTTGCTTCCCCACAAAACATATTGAATATTTATAAAGATTACGAGCATATATTTATTAAGGCTAAGGGAAGCTCGGGCAAAAAAACTTATGATGATATTATAAAAGAAAATAAAAAATCCATAGAAAGTATTAATAAAAAATAAATAGCATAAAAACAAGGACTTTTAATTATAAAAATAAACTCAAAGAAACGAGTGAATAATATGATTAAAAGAATAGGCCTTTACTCTGTTGTTGGAGTACTAATTATTTTATTTTCTATACTAGTTGGAAACTACGCAAAACCAATAGGATATTCAATTATGGCTAAAAAGGGAGAAACTGCACCTACTATAATAATTGATGCGGGTCACGGAGGAGAGGACGGCGGAGCTCAAAGTATTGACGGCAAAACTTTAGAAAAGGATGTAAACTTAGCTATAGCTAAAGACTTAAAAGAAATTTTTCTTTTGGCAGGATTTCAGGTTGAAATGATTAGAGAAGAGGATACTGCTATATACGATAATGATGCAAAATCTTTACGCAATAAAAAAGTATCGGATCTTCGCAAAAGAGTGGAAATTGCCAACTCAAACCCAAATAATGTTTTAATAAGCATTCATCAAAATCAATTTGAAAGCAGCAAATATCTTGGTACTCAAATCTTTTACTCAACAAATAATCCTGAAAGTAATATTTTAGCCGAATATGTCAAAAAAGCCGTCGTAGGATTAATGCAACCTGCCAACACAAGGGAAACAAAACCTGCGAACAATAGTATCTATCTTCTTTCCAAGGCAACCATACCCGCAATTATAGTTGAATGCGGCTTTCTATCCAATGCGGAAGAATCCAAGAAATTAATAGACCCAAATTATCAAAAGCAAATGGCATTTACTATCTATTGTGGATTTTTAGACTACTACAATAGTAAATAACTTATTTGTATGATATAATTTTAAGCAAAGTAAATTACATTTTGAAAGGTGGAAAAATGTATTAATCTTTGCTTTTTTTATATTTATTAAAGCATTATTAATCAATTATCTTATGGCTCAAAAAATTAAAAATATATATGTTTGCAACCAATGTGGTTTTGAATCTGCCAAATGGTATGGAAAATGTCCTGGGTGCGGTGAATGGAACTGTATGGTTGAAGAAATAAAAGATGTGGGAAAATCAAGTTCCGGAAGTAAAAGTAAATCTTATACCAAAAGATCCTCGCCCATACTTATGAATGAAATAGATACTAAAGATGAAGAAAGATACTACACAGGTTCTAAGGAACTCGACCGAGTTTTAGGCGGAGGTATCGTTAAAGGCTCTATTGTATTGCTTGGAGGAGACCCCGGGATTGGTAAGTCCACCATACTCCTTCAAGTATGCAAACACTTAGGAAAAGTTTTAAACATTCTTTATGTCTCCGGTGAGGAGTCAAAAAGACAGTTAAAACTTCGCGCTTCTAGGATGAATGTTGAAAGTGAAAATTTATATGTACTTACGGAAACTGATGTAGAATTAATAAGTGACGAAATTTCTCAAAGCAAACCCGATTTAGTTATTATAGATTCAATCCAAACAATGAGCTTGGACAGTCTTTCATCTTCGCCCGGAAGTGTTACACAGGTCCGTGAATGTACTAATATGCTCATGAGAGTGGGTAAAAATTTGGATATCCCAATTATAATAGTTGGGCACGTTAATAAGGATGGTGCTATTGCAGGCCCTAAGGTACTTGAACATATAGTAGACGCTGTTTTATATTTTGAAGGCGATAAACAAATGTCCTATAGAATTTTAAGGGCTATAAAAAACAGGTACGGTTCTACTAATGAAATTGGAGTCTTCCAAATGACAGATTCAGGCTTAAATGAAGTCGAAAACCCATCGCTTATGCTTTTATCCGGCAGGCCTAAAAACGTCTCGGGAACTTGCGTGGCATGCGTTATGGAGGGATCCAGACCTATATTGGCAGAAATACAAGGTTTGGTAACCTCAAGTGGATTTGGTAATCCACGAAGAATGGCAACGGGTTTTGATTATAACAGATTATCACTTCTTTTAGCCGTACTCGAGAAAAGAGCAGGATATTATTTCTCTAACTTGGATACATACATAAATGTAATAGGTGGACTAAGGCTCGATGAACCTGCCGCTGACTTGGCTGTGGCATTATCCTTAATATCAAGCCTAAAAGACAGCATAATCGATGAACACACCATAGCCTTCGGCGAAATAGGACTTGCAGGAGAAATAAGATCAGTCTCCCACGCCAAAGAGCGTATATTAGAAGCTGCAAGGCTCGGATTTACAAGATGTATTATACCCTATCACAATTACAAATCTATAGTCAAAGAAGACTTAGGCATAGAAATCCTAGCAGCAAGAAGTGTTAGACAAGCCTTTGAAATGATGAATTAGGTTCGATCGGATCTTTTATGCTTATACCCTCGTTTTTAGGCGGACATTTCTTTATATAGTGCGCGCAACCATTTGATGTTTGGTTAGTAATGACTGATGGACTTTTAAGCAAGCAATACCCTTCTTTTTGATATACGCAGTCAAAATCGCATGGAATCAAATACATTTTCAATCACCTCATAGATAGTCTTTTTAATAAATATCAAAATATTCATTAAAATATATGAATTTAACTATAATAAAATTGCTTTTATTTTCTAATAATAATTCTATATGGAGGGATTATTGTGAAAAAGTATATTTTATTATTTAGTTGTACCGCTGTTATGATAATAGGAATTGTTTTTGGGACAGATTACTTAAAGAGTACGGTGATAGCCGTGGACACTCTAACTATCAATGCACGAGAAGTAGAAAACACTCTTACTTGTTCAGGAAAAGTTGAATATCTTAACAGTACTGAAGTTCTGGCAGAAAACCCGGCTATAATTGATAATGTAAACGTAAACCTTGGTGATAAGGTGGACAAAAATACGGTATTATTAAATGCAAGTGAAGCTGTTGTTGAACATTCATCCAGTCTACCTATTGATAACTATAAAAATGCCATACCATCAAACTTAGATTTAAATAACACTTTAGCACTTGAGGAAGCTTATAAAAGTTATTTAGAGTCGCAAAAGTCAAACCAAAGTTCTTTAATGAATCAATCTTTTATAAAAACGGGTAAGAAAATCAGTATCCTTTCCCCTGCTAAGGGCATCGTTACTTCCATAAACATAAAAAATCAAGATTCATGTGATAAAGGTAAACCCCTAATAGTTATTTCCGATACGGATAAATATAAAATACATCTTTCCGTAAACGAGGCCAAAATTCCAGATATTAAAGTAGGACAAAAGGTATATATATCGGGTGTCGGATTCAAAGACCATCAATATCAAGGTGAGGTATCAAGTATATCAAACGAGGCTCAACAAATTGTAAGTGCAACAGGGAAAGACACTGTTTTAGATGTATTTGTCAATGTAGAAGCTCCGGAAAGTGAAATAAAACCCGGACTTACTGCTAAATGTCGTATAATCACGTCCGAAGATTCCCAAGTTAATGTAGCACCTTATGAGGCGGTAAAGGCTGATAAAAGCGGCAAGGAATTTGTTTACAAGTATTCAGCAGGAAAGGCTGTTAAGACATATATAACAACAGGAAAAGAATATAACGACGGCTTTGAAGTATTAGATGGTATCTCAAGCGGAGATGTTATAATCTTAAATCCCGAAGGGCTTTCTAATTTTTGTCGAGTAAAGCTAAATGATAAAAGTGAGGAAGCTCTATGATAGATATTATAAAATGTGCGATAAGAAATATAACAAGGAAAAAGGGCAGAAACTTTCTTACGGCTATGGGAATAGCAATTGGAGTTGCATCCGTTATAATTATAGGAAATATCAGTCAATGTGGAAGTGATGCTGTCAATAAAGAATTGGACAGCCTAGGTTTAAGCGGACTTACCATAAGTGCTTCAAATATGTCTAATGACGCCCCAAGTCTTACCCAAGAGGAATTAGAAATAATCGAAAAGGACAACAATGTAGAACAAGCTATGCCCGTCATGGTAGAAAACACTGTTGTATACGACAAAAAAGACAATCCCTTAAACTCTCTTTTATGGGGTATAGATTCAAAGGCAAATCAAATTATATCTTTGCAACTTTTATATGGCAGATATATAAACAATATAGATATAAGCTCTTGTAATAATGTTTGCATGGTAGATCAAAAGTTCTCTAAAGAAGTATATGGTCGAGAAAATATCGTGGGAAAACATATCTCTATTTTGTGTTCGGGGGCCGCAGAGGATTATGAAGTTGTAGGCATAATAAAAACGGGCAGTGGACTCCTACAAAATTTCATAGGAGAATATATTCCTAATTTTATATATTTGCCATACAGCACCATGCAAAATGCCACATCTCGAAAATCATTTGATCAAATCGCAGTTAAAGTGAGTCCAAATCATGACCCCCAAGATGTAGGAAATGATATAATTAAACGACTTTCAAGGTCGTCCGGAAATGATAATTATCAAGCAAACAATCTATCTAAACAAAAGGACGGATTAACCAACCTTTTAAATATAGTCACTGTTATTTTATCAGCTGTAGGCGCAATATCCTTGTTAGTGGCAAGCTTGAGCATCATGACCGTCATGCTTGTTTCCGTAAACGAAAGGACTAGAGAAATAGGTATAAAAAAATCAATAGGAGCTAAAAAGAGAACCATATTATTAGAATTTCTTCTGGAAGCCATGTTCCTTTCGTGTATAGGTTGCATTATGGGAATTTTGGCCGGAAATATTATATCTTATCTAGGTGCTTTATATATAGGTTTTTCATTAAATATTAGAAAAGACATAATTTTAATTGCTTCATTCTTTTCAATTAGTACAGGAGTTATTTTTGGGGTTTACCCTGCATACAAGGCCTCAAACCTAAAACCTGTTGATGCTTTAAGAATAGAATAATTTATACTTTCAAACAAAATAAAACCGTTGGTGCTAAACTACCAACGGTTTTCTCTTTCATAACTTTAGGTGATAAAATTTTGCATATAAACAAGGTTAAAATAATGAGTATAAGCATATATCGCAATAGGAATAAGAATAACATACAATATAAACCAAAATATTAATATAGACCTTGCAAATGCTTTTTTGTTAAGATTAGTGTTTTTCCCAAAAGACCATATAAAAAGCATAACTATCCTTAGTATGGGTATGCAAAGTAAGAACTCCATTAATATAAAAGACCGTGTCTTAAGCGGCACTTTAAGTTTATTATCATATTCGTTACCAATTAACTCTTGATAAAGCTCTTTGTTATCTAATTTTAGATTATCTGCTACTTCGGTTGTTTGGCCACAATCAGTACATACAAGACTCCCTTTTTTCAACTCCTTGCCGCAGTTGGTGCAAAACATTTTATATCCCCCTCACACAAATTAAGATAATTATGCTATTCTAAAAGCTCACTATTATTTAAAATACATATACAATTGGCATTTTATCATGCCGTTATAAAGTTTTCTTCTTTTATCTGAACTTCTACCAAAATATTTTTGGAACTGCTCATCAGGGCTTATTATATAATAACTCCATCCATGTTTCCTTGTGAACTTTTGCCCCATTACATTATAAAGTTCTCTGGCCTTTTTCTCGTCCAAAAGCCTTTGCCCATAAGGTGGATTACATATTACTATTCCCGTATCACGTGTTTCCTTAAACTTATTAATATCTCTTTTTTCTATCCTTATTCGTCCCGCTACGCCGGCCTTTTTAATATTTTCATTTGCAATTTCTATAGCCTTATCATCTATGTCATAGCCAACAGAATAAAATTTACTGTCTCTATTTATAAGTTCTCTTGCAGCTGCTCGCTCTTGACTCCAAATGTCTCTTGGAACATTATCCCAAGTCTCAGCCAAGAACCGTCTCTTTATCCCCGGAGCTATATTCAATGCCAAAAGAGCAGACTCTATTAGCAATGTACCCGAACCGCAAAATGGGTCAACGACAAATTGATCGTTTCTCACTCTTGCAATATCGGCCATAGTTGCAGCTAAGGTTTCTTTAATGGGAGCCAAAGTTGAGACAGCTCTATATCCTCTTTTATGAAGGCCAGGGCCTGAAGTATCAATCATTAAGCTTACCTTATCCTTTAAAATTAAAAACTGTACTTGATAGGTATTTCCTGTTTCCTCAAACCAAGATACCTTATATTTTAGCTTGAGCCTTTCTACGATAGCCTTCTTTATAATAGATTGACAATCCGGTACACTGGCAAGTTTTGAGCTTAACGATCTTCCTTTAACTGGGAAAGCATCGTTTTTTCCTATAAAATTTTCCCAAGGTAAACTTTTAGTTCTTTCAAATAACTCGTCAAAACTAAGAACCTTGAATTCACCTAATAATATAAGTACTCTTTCTGCATACCTTGACCAAATATTAGCCTTTGCTAATGTTTGAACATCTCCCCTAAAAATAGCCCTTCCATTTTCAACCTCTATATCTTCAGCCCCTATTTTATATAGATCTTTCTCTACAAAACGTTCTACCCCTAATAAGCATGGGCACACAAACTTCATTTTACTCAATTATATCCTCCATCATATACAATCAAAATCTTAAAATAAAGGGCAGACAAAAACTTGCCCACCCTTATTATTTAAAAATTATTAAGCATCCGGTTCCAATAAACCGTATCTTCCGTCTTTACGTACATATACAACATTTACTTTGTTGGTTTCAAAATTTCTAAACATATAAAACTTATGGCCTATCATGTTCATTTCAAGGATAGCTTCCTCAACATCCAAAGGTTTAATAGGGAAGTGTTTGGAACGAACAACTTCATATTCATCCTCTTTAATATCATCTAATTCATCTGAACCCTGAGCATCATCTTCTGCAATAAGCTCTAAAATTGAAGCAGATTTCAATTTTTTTGAAAGTTTTGTTTTATGTTTTCTCATTTGCCTTTTAAGTGCATTAACAACATCATCTAAGGCTTCATTCATGTCGTGGCTGGTACTTTCAGCACGGTAAATCATGCCGCGATCATTAATTGTAATTTCTACAGTTTCTCGATCTCTCTCTAATGAAACTGTTACTTTCGCATTAGCATCTTCAGAGAAAACCCTACTAAATCTGGAAAGCTTCTTTTCTACTAAATTTTTAAAACTATCTTTTAGAGTAACTTTTCTGCTTGTAATCGTAATGTTCATATTAATCAGCTCCCTTAAAATATATAGTATAAGATTGTTCAAAATATTAAAACACACTATCTTATACAAAGATTATAGCATAATATGTAGAAAAAGAAAAGAGAATTTATAAATAATAATGGTTAAATTTGTTTTTGTATTTTTCCATTAATTATTACAATATCAGGAGTCTCCTCAATATTTAAGGCAGACGATTGAAATACTACCAAATCAGCGTCTTTACCTGCTTCTATGCTTCCTACTCTATCACTGATTCCTAATATATTTGCAGCATTAATAGTTATAGCCTTTAATGCCTCATATTTATCAAGACCCTCTCTCGAAGCTAATGCAGCACTAAGATTTAGATATTGAATCGGGATAACCGGGTGATCAGTAACTATAGAAAAGTCTATATTATACTTCTTTAGTATAGAAGCGGATTTTGTATCTAAATTTACAAGTTCAGGCTTAGATCTATCGCATAGAATAGGTCCTATAAGAAGTCTTGCATTTTCATTTTCTATCTCATCCGCTACTAAATGGGCTTCAGTTGCGTGGACAATTACATAATCTAAATTAAACTCCTTAGCTATCCTAATCGCCGTAAATATATCATCCGCCCTATGTGCATGAAAATGAGCTTGTATCTCTCTTTTCAACAGTGGAATTAAAGCTTCACACTTAGCATCATAATCAGGTTTATCATAATTTTCCTCGTCAGACTGAAAAAGTTCCAAATTCCTTAGATATTCTAAAGCCTTATAAAGCTGTTCCCTAATAAGCGATGCAGTAGCCATCCTAGTCGAGGGTGACTGATTTTTACCATTATAAACTGTTTTGGGATTTTCCCCTAAAGCAAATTTTATAGCTATTGGAGCCTTTATAATCATATTGTCAATCCGTTTGCCGCAAGTCTTAATGCAGGCCATTTCTCCTGCAATAGCATTAGCACTCCCAGGCCCGGTTACTACCGTAGTAACACCCGCCAAAAGTGCCTCCTCAAAGCACTTATCCATTGGATTTATTGCATCTATAGCTCTAAGGTTAGGGGCTATAGGGTCATTTTCCTCATTACCGTCGTCACCTTCAAATGCAAGACCGTTTTCAAACATCCCAAGATGAGTATGGGCGTCAATAAATCCCGGATAAATACTTTTTCCCTTAAGGTCTAATATTGACTCATCCTCATAATTTAAGTTTTCCATACGTCCCACATCAGCTATTTTTGAATCTTTTATTAATATAAATCCATTCTCTATAATATTAGAGACCATAGTATATATTTTAGCATTAATAATTAGCATAAATCCTCCCAAATTTTAATTAAAGGCAGGCTCTTTTAAAGCCTACCTTTAATACTTTTATTTATACATTAGAACCATTTAAGGCTTTGGCTAATAAGGATATACCTTCAATTGTAAAGTATACTCCTATTACAATAGATACTCCTAAACTCATAACAAAAGGATTAGTAATAAAAAATATAGAAACCAATATATATAGTATCCCGGTAAAAATTGCAAGCCATGCATTACTCTTGCCATTTTCTTTTAACTTAGAATACACTATAAAATCACTTATACCTTCACATAAGCTTAATATTGCAAAAATCAATGAAAAAGTAAGTATAGTTGAAATCGGAGTTGAAAAAAGATAAAATATTCCTAAAATCGCAATCAGTATACCGTTTATTAGAGTCCAACCCAAACGATTTTCTTTTTTAGTGCTAAAATACTTATAAATTAAGAATACACCAAACACACAAAAAAGCCCGGATATCATATACTCAAGACCAACCAAACCTTTAATAGGTTTAAAGATTAATATAAGCCCGCCTATCAACATTAAGATAGATACAATAATAGCCGCAACCTTATGTTTTTTGCCAAAGTCGTCTAACTGCTCTTCAAGCAAGCCCTTATTTTCATCCAGATACTTCATTGATACTCCCCCTTTTCAAAATTATTATATATAAACTACATCAAAAATTTAATGTAAGTTTAAATCCTAATATTTTCTATTCTTTTTCGCATAAGAAATTATCTTGCAAAGCGAGTCTTTACTTATTATATGTTCTATCTTGCAAGCTTCGCTTTCCGCAATTTTAGGGTCTATACCTATATCATCGACTAAAAAATTCATTAAGCTTTCATGTCTAAAATATACATCTTTCGCCAAATCAACGCCTAATTCTGTTAATTTTATTTTACCATAACGTTTTTGTATTAGCAAGCCCTCAGCTTTTAATATATTAACAGCCTTATTTACACTTGGTTTAGAAAGCCCCAAGTCCTTTGCAATATCAGTGACACCTACACATCCATTCCGTTTTTCCAACAAATATATAGATTCAAGATAATCCTCAAGGGAATCGGTTAGTTCAATCATATTTACACCTTCCTTACCCCTTATCATGCTTATCTTTTATACTGTATTTACAGTGTGCACAATTATTATTGCATACAAAACCAGAATGTTTCCTCTTTTTTAAATTAAATAAAAACTTACCAAATACTAATGATACAATAACGCCTGCAACTACACCTATAACATAATCTATCCACATATTCTCACTCCCATAATCCTAAAAAATTCTCGTAAATAATGTAGCAAACTGAAAGATAAATGCAGAGGCAAACCAAGCTACTGCCAATTGATATAATATCGTTGTAAGAGTCCACTTAATACTACCCGTTTCTTTATATATAGCAGAAAGTGCCGCAACACATGGAGTATATAAAAGAACAAATACCATAAATGCATAAGCGCTTATAGGTGAAAATGCCGAATGCATAACTTGAGAAATGCTTAAATTAGGGTCAGTATTATAAAGAATGGACATAGTACTTACAATAGACTCTTTAGCTGCAATCCCAGTAATCAAAGATACAGCTGCTCTCCAATCTGCAAAACCACAAAGAGTAAATAATGGAGCTATAATAATTCCAATATTAGCAAGTATACTCTGTGAACTGTCCTCTACCATTTGAAGTTTTGTGCTAAATGATTGTAAAAACCAAATTACTATAGTGGCAGCTAATAATACAGTACCCGCTTTTACTAAAAAGTCTTTTATTCTTTCCCAAACATGAAGCAACAAACTTTTAAGCGTTGGCAATCTATAAGCCGGGAGTTCCATAACAAATGATGCGGGTTCTCCTTTTAAAATAGTATTTTTAAAAAGAAGTGCTGTAAGAATTGCTACTACTATCCCTAATAAGTATATGGAAAAAATTATAATTGGTTCATTCCCAACAAAGAAGGTCGATATAAAAAGAGCGTATACGGGCATTTTTGCACTACATGACATAAAGGGAGTTATTAATATAGTTAAAAGTTTATCTTTTTTATTTTCTAAAATCCTAGTACCCAATACTGCAGGAACTGTGCAACCAAAACCCATAAGCATCGGAACAAACGCCCTGCCTGAGAGTCCTATCTTTCTCAAAAGCTGATCCATTATAAAAGCAGCCCTTGCCATATAGCCGCTGTCCTCCAATATAGACAATAGGGCAAATAAAATAAGTATTTGCGGCAAAAACGATACTACTGAACCAACCCCGGCTATAATTCCGTCTACAACTAAACTTTTCGACCAAACAGAAGCACCTAAAGAATCAATAATATTCAGCACCCAATCTGAAAAATACCCGGATATAAATCCTTGCGCCTGATTCTTTAAAAAGTTTCCAAACGGCCCAAAGGTTATAAAAAATATGATAAGCATAAAACTTAAGAAAATAGGTATCGCTAAAAAACGATTGGTGAAAAACTTATCGATTTTGTCCGATAATGTGAGCTGATCCGGCTTCATGCCCTTCTTTATTGCTAAGTTGCATACACTGCAAATATATTTATATCTTTGATCTGCTATTATCATCTCTCGATCTAAATACTTATCAGTTTCTATTTTAGACTCGAGCTGCGCTATTTTGTTTGCTTGAATCTCATTAAAATTAAACTGCTTTAATACAATATTGTCACCTTCAAACAATTTTACCGCCAACCAACGTCCACTAACATTTTTCCTGCACATAGGCATTTGTAAAATTGAAAGCTCTATTTCTTTTAAAACCAAATCCACTTCTTTAGAGTATATGTTTTTAATATATGTAGTTTTTTCACCATCAGCAAGCTTTAATGACCTATCTATAAGTTCATCAAGGCCCGTACACTTACTTGCGGATATGGGGACTATTGGTATGCCAAGTTTCTTTTCTAAAAGTTTATAATCTATAATATCCCCACGTTTTTCTAAAAGGTCTATCATATTAAGCGCAATGATCATTGGTCTTCCAAGCTCTGCTACTTGGGTTGTTAGATAAAGGTTTCTCTCTATATTTGTAGCATCAACTATGTTTATTATAAAATCAGGATTTTCATCTATAATACAGTTTCTTGTTACTATTTCCTCGGGGGAATATGGTGATAGAGAATATATTCCCGGAAGATCTATAACATTTATGCACCTTTTTTTATATTTAAACTTGCCCTCTTTTTTTTCTACTGTAACCCCTGGCCAATTCCCAACATATTGACTGCTTCCTGTCAATTGATTAAATAAAGTAGTTTTTCCACAATTAGGATTACCTACCAATGCAATTCTCAACTTCTTAAAATCCCTATTATGATTTTTATCTTCTACATGATTGCCTTTATCCATATTAAGTGAAGTTTCTCGTGGCTTAGATTTTAGCATTTTTGTCTCCTTTTGTTTCAACCAATATTTGAGCAGCCTCAGATTTTCTTATACTCAACTCGTACCCGCGCACATTTATTTCTATTGGATCCCCAAACGGTGCAAGCTTTTTCATTATTATTACTGCACCTGGCGTAATCCCCATATCTATTATCCTTCGCCTTAGAGCACCCGAACTTCCTATTCGTATGACCTTGCCTATTTCATTTACTCTTAATTTGTCTACTGTTTTAATAATTATCACCGACCAAAAAAAATTAAACTAATTTATTAATATAATACCATACAAAGTTAATTTTGTAAACCTAGGCTAACATTTTATTTTAAACTTTAGCTATTAATGAAAAGCCTTATAGGTCCACTAAAATTTACAACTTTACATGATTTAAAGGCTTGCAATCTAAAATGCAAGCCCTTTATTTTTTAGTTTATTAAATTCTATGCTAAAACTGCCTTGTGATATACTTTTTTGCCTTTTTTTATTACCACATATCCTTTTTCAAAGGAACTTAAAGGGACACCATAATTAATTTGAGTAATTTTTTCACCATCAACTGATATTCCGCCCTGGTCTATAAGACGTCTAGCCTCACCCTTTGACGAAACAAGCTTTAAAGCTGCTAACAATTCTATAATATTGATTTCATCGTTTTGGAATAACCCCTTATCAATTGTCGTTGACGGCATATTATCAGTATTGGTTTTGTTTGAAAACAAAGCTCTTGCTCCTTCTTGAGCCTTTATTGCCTCTTCCTCACCATGTATAAGTTTAGTTACTTCAAAAGCAAGTATCTCTTTTGCCTTATTAATCTCGCTTCCTTCCAATAAAGCAAGCTTATTTATTTCTTCCATAGGAATGAATGTCAATATTTTCAAGCAACGAATTACGTCTGCATCGGCAACATTTCTCCAATATTGATAAAATTCAAATGGGCTTGTCTTTTTAGGGTCAAGCCATACAGCACCATTCTCAGTTTTACCCATCTTTTTACCTTCACTCGTTGTCAAAAGGGTAAATGTCATACCATAAGCTTCTTTAGAATCACAGCGGCGAATAAGCTCAACGCCACCTATGATATTACTCCATTGGTCGTCTCCTCCCAATTGAAGATTACAGTCATATTTTCTATTCAACACAAGAAAATCATAACTTTGCATTAGCATGTAATTAAGTTCAAAAAAGGATAGACCTCTTTCTAGCCTTTGCTTATAACATTCAAATGAAAGCATTCTATTAACTGAAAAATGTACACCAATGTCTCTTAAAAATTCTATATAATTTAGGTTTGCAAGCCAATCTGCATTATTAACCATAATTGCCTTATCATTTGAAAAGTCTATAAGCTTGGACATTTGCTCCTTAAAGCAAGCAATATTATGATTTATATCCTCTTTTGAAAGCATTTTACGCATATCACTTTTCCCTGAAGGGTCCCCAATCATCCCGGTCCCTCCGCCAAAAACTGCAATAGGAGTGTGTCCCGCTTTTTGGAGATGGGACATAACCATAATCTGCACAAAGTGGCCGACATGGAGGCTGTCCGCAGTAGGGTCAAAGCCTATGTAAAACTTTGTCTTTTTATTATTAAGTAAGTCTTTTACCTTTTCCTCATTAGTAACTTGAGCTATTAAGCCTCTTTCTTTTAAAACATCGTAAATTCCCATTTACTTATCTAACTCCTTAAAGTTTTTTAATATATTATAAAAGATTTTTCTTTTTTAGAATTAATCCTGAAACAATCATCAACACTATAGATAACATTATAGGAAAAGTCCAGCTTTCTGCAAACGGAAGATGGCCTACGTTCATACCGTATATACCCGAAACTACTGTGGGTATAGACATTATCAAGGTAATAGACGCGAGAACCTTCATGACAATATTTAAATTATTAGATATTATTGAACCAAAGGCATCCATTGTCCCCGATAAAATGTTAAGATATATCCTCGCCATCTCGAGCCCCTGCTTGATTTCTATTAAGACATCTTCAAGCAAATCATGGTCTTCCTCATACAACTTTAAATATTTTCCACGCATTATCTTTTCTAATGTAACATTGTTAGAATTCAAAGAAGATGAAAAATAAACAAGTGATTTTTCTATTTCTAATAGTTGAATTAATTCTTTATTTTTCATCGATTTACGAAGTTCTTTTTCAACTTGGAATGTAATCCTATCTATCTGATTTAGGTATTGAAGGAACTTAGTTGCAATTCTTAGCATAATATGTAACACAAATTGCGTTTTAAGATTAGTATAAATATTTCTAAGTGCTCCCTCGGCAAACTCGTTTAAAACGGGATTATCCTCCAAAGATAAGGTAATAACATTTGATTTAGTTATCATAATACTCAAAGGAGTGGTTAGATATACTAAATTGCTTTCATTTTTCTCAACAATAGGAGAATCTATTATTATAAGAGTCGTATCATCCTCACAATCCAAATGAGAAGATTCCTCTTTATCAAGTGATGCCTTTAAAAAATCCGGTTCCACATTGAATTCATTTATTAATAGGTTTACATCGTCGTCATTCGGCTCCACACAATTTATCCAGCAACCGTGCTCCCATGCATCTATGGGTCTTATTCTCCCATTTACTGATTTATAATATGATATCATTTAACTACACCGCCTTTTAAGGCATAATACATCATAGATATTGTATTTGCCATAGCTTTCATTTTACACTGCAATTTTTAGGGTAAGGATCCACAATATCACACGAGTGTATTTGTATAATTGACCATAACACCCTAATTTAATTATAACATAAAGCAAGATTTTTGCAAACGATTTTAAATAAAATATAACGCTTTCGGTATTTAAATATTTATACTTTAGGCAGCCCATTTTAATTAATAGAAAAAATCCCAAACACAGTATTGCGCTTGGGACCAAGTTTTTAAAAATATGTACTATTAAACCTACATAGAAACAAGACTTTTTAAAAGAATGTTAAATATAGATGCAAGATTCATAGAAGGGACCGGGAAAGCAGCTTCAATATTATACTCTGCAATAACTTGATCATCTAAGCTATATGCTATTTTGCCTAGGTTTTGACCTTCCTCTACCGGGGCCTCAACTTCATTTGCAAGTTGTATGGTATTAGCTATATCCTTTTCCCTTCCTTTAGGTATCAAAAAACTTCCAAATGTACTTGACTTAGTATCTACAAATTCCTCCATACCATTTATTACAGGCACTTTAGTAAATACTTCCTCAGGTAGCGTTGGTTTATACATTGTGAAGTTAGCAAACCCATAGTCTAAAAGTTTCGTAGCATCTTTAAATCTATCCTTGCCAGTAGCACTTCCAAGTACAACGGCTATAAGACTTAAATTATCCCTCTTAGCTGTCGCTGAAATGCAGCTTCCGGCCTGACTTGTTGTTCCTGTCTTTAGCCCTGTTATTCCTTTATATCCCTTCAACAACTTATTTGTATTAACAAGCTGCGTCTTTCCATCTCTTAAATAATCTATCCAAATAGAAGTATAATCGAATATTTTATCATACTTCATAAGCTCCCTGGACATTACCGCAACATCATAGGCACTTGTAACATGGCCATCCTCATCTAAGCCGTTGCAGTTTTTAAATACGGTATCGTTCATTTGAAGTTCCTGGGCCTTTTTGTTCATTTGGCATACAAATTCTTCCTCAGAGCCTGAAATATATTCAGCCATAGCGACAGCGGCATCATTGGCCGAAGCTACAACTATGGCCTTTATCATATCATCGACAGTCATCGTCTCGCCGGGCTCAAGCCATATATCAGATCCACCCATAGAAGCCGCATGGGCACTTGCAGAAACGCTGTCCTGCATAGAAATCTTTCCGCTTTCGATAGCTTCCATTATTAAAACTAACGTCATTACCTTAGTAATAGATGCACATGCGCGGACTTCACGGGGATTTTTTTCATATAATACTCTTCCTGTTTTTTCGTCCATCAAAACAGCCGCAGGGGCAGTGATTTCTTCGTTTGACAATGCATATGCCTTTAAAGATATAGGAAATAAAAGCACTAATGTTAATGCCATAGCTATAATTTTTTTGATTCTTTTCATATTCGGCACCTCCGTTGATAATTAATCTTATGCCGAAAAAAGAACCACTATGCAGACAACTTAATATCTTCTTAAATAATTTTCAATTTCCCATCTTGTGACTTGATGCCTATACTCGGCCCACTCTTCCTGCTTACACAATATGTACTTCAAGAAGGCGTGGCTGCCTAAAGTTTGATTTATGAGGCTATCTCGCTTCATATCTCTTATAGCTCTTGATAAATCTTGGGGCATACTTTCAATTCCCATGGCCTCACGTTCATCATCAGTAAGATCAAAAACATTACTGTCGACCGGGGCAGGTGGCTGAAGATTTTCACGAATTCCCTCTAAACCTGCTGCAAGGCAAACTGCCAAAACCAAATATGGGTTTGCAGATGGATCAGGATTTCTAAGCTCAACCCTTGTACCTAATCCTCTTGATGCCGGGATTCTTAAAAGCGGGCTGCGGTTTCTTGTTGACCATGCTATATAAACCGGCGCTTCAAATCCTGGAGTTAATCTTTTATAAGAATTCACAAGAGGGTTTGTAATACCCGCAAGACCTTTAGCGTGTTTCATAATTCCCGCTATAAAATTATATGCAATTTGACTTAGGCCATTTGGGTCAGACTCATCGTAAAAAACATTTTTACCTTCTCTCTCAAGAGACATATTTATATGCATCCCCGAGCCTGCCTTCCCAAAAATAGGTTTGGGCATAAAAGTTGCGTGCAAATTATGTTTATCTGCTATAGATTTTACTGCCAATTTAAATGTAATTATATTGTCTGCAGCGTTTAATGCGTCACTGTATTTAAAATCTATTTCATGCTGACCCGGCGCACACTCGTGATGAGAAGCTTCTATCTCAAATCCCATGTCTTCAAGGGTTATACAAATATCTCTTCTTGCTTCTTCGCCTTTATCTACAGGACCCAATTCAAAATAGCTTCCATTATCTATTGTTTTAGTAGTTGCCTTACCCTCTTCATTTGTTTGAAAAAGGAAAAACTCACATTCAGGCCCTACGTTAAATGTAAATCCCATTCTCTCGGCCTCTTTAATAGTTCTCTTTAGTATTCCTCTTGGGTCCCCCTCAAACGGTTCATCCTCAGGAGTATATACATCACAAATAAGTCTTGCTACTTTCGAAGATCCCCATGGATAAATCATAAAAGTATTTAAGTCCGGATGCAAATACATATCAGATTCTTCAATTCTCACAAAACCCTCTATTGAAGATCCATCAAACATACATTTATTATTTAACGCCTTTTCAAGTTGACTTCTCGTAATAGCTACATTCTTGCAAAATCCAAAAATGTCAGTAAATTGGAGCCTTATAAATCTAACCCCTTCCTCCTCAACTATTCTAAAAATATCATCCTCTGTATAATGATTATTAGTCATTGATGTCCTCCTTTTAATAAACAATATTCTTTTATAATATCACTTATAAAATTGTTTATCAATATTTTTATTGGCTATAAAAACATACTTTTAATATATTATAATAGATGTATCGCAATTTATGTTATAACTATAACTATTTGTATCGCTCAACAATAAAGGTAAAATTGTTACTGCTAAAAAATTAATAATATAAAAGATATTTTTGATAAAATGTTGACAAACATAAAATGTAGTGCTAATATGTAGTTAGAAAGAAATTATTAGTTAAATGTGATATGTACACTGCCGTATTACATTTTAGCCCTGTAATAATTCTTTCTAACTTCCGCAGTCCTAAAACTAATTATTTTTTTCAAACCTCCTTGATTTTATGTACTTCCTTTTAATTATATTAACCCCGTCGAGTTCGATTATCTTTTCTCGACGGGGTTTCTTTTTATTTATTGATCTTCTTAAAATACTCATTTATTTCCTTTAAAAATGTTTCCGTATCTACTACACGTTTATTTTGTATATTAGAAAGAAGGGCTAAATCTCCTGTCATTATTCCGGATTCTATTGTACTTATTGAGGCCTTCTCCAATTTTTCTGCGAAATTTACCAGTTCCGGAATATTGTCAAGCTCCCCTCTTTTTTTAAGTGCACCCGTCCAAGCAAAAAGGGTAGCCATTGAATTAGTGGATGTCTTTTCTCCCTTTAGGTACTTATAATAGTGCCTTTGTACTGTACCGTGCGCTGCTTCATATTCATATATACCATCGTTTGAAACCAAAACTGATGTCATCATCGCAAGGCTTCCAAAAGCAGTTGCTATCATATCTGACATAACATCGCCGTCATAATTCTTGCAGGCCCAAATATATCCGCCCTTTGAGCGTATAACTCTTGCTACTGCATCATCTATCAAAGTATAGAAATACTCTATCCCTGCCTTATCAAACTTGTCCTTATACTCACTTTCAAAAATTTCTTGGAAAATATCTTTAAATCTATGGTCATATTTTTTTGATATCGTATCTTTGGTAGCAAACCAAAGATCTTTTTTTGTCTCTAATGCATAATTAAAGCATGATCTTGCAAAGCCCTCAATACTTTTATCAAGGTTATGAATTCCTTGAATAATACCTTTAGACTCAAAATTGTGGATAAGTTCCCTATTTTCCTTTCCATCTTGATCTGTCACTACAAGCTCAGCTTTACAGCCCTTATCAACTACCATTTCAGTATTTTTATACACATCAGCGTAAGCATGCCTTGCAATTGTAATAGGCATTGTCCAAGTTGGTATAAAAGGATTTATACCCTTAACCAATATGGGTGTTCTAAAAACTGTCCCATCTAAAATTTGCCTTATAGTCCCGTTAGGAGACTTCCACATCTGACTTAAATTGTATTCTTTCACCCTTTGAGCATTTGGGGTTATTGTTGCGCATTTTACGGCTACTCCATATTTCTTTGTAGCCATTGCAGAATCTATGGTAACTTGATCCTTGGTCTTTTCTCTATTTTCAAGGCCAAGATCATAATATTCTGTTTTTAAATCTACATATGGAGTAATTAAAATATCTTTTATTTGCTTCCATATAATCCTAGTCATTTCGTCTCCATCCATCTCAACTAATGGAGTTTTCATTTTAATTTTATTATCCATACTTACCTCCTACTTTGAATTTATTTTTGTATAAGACAAAAGACCGCCGGCCATAATTATATCTTTTTGTCTTCTACTTAAAGGTGCCTCAACCTCATATTCTATACCTTTGGTTATATTTTTAGTCCTTATAACACCATCGCCTTTAAGTGCTGATTTTAAATCAACAAATTCCAAATCATCCATTTGATCTATTGTATCGTAGTCATCAGGATTTTTAAATACAAGAGGTAGTATTCCCGCATTTACCAAATTTGCACAATGGATTCTTGCAAATGATTTTACTATTACTGCCTTTATTCCCAAATACAAAGGTACCAACGCAGCGTGTTCTCTTGAAGAGCCTTGACCGTAATTTTCGCCTCCTACTATAATTCCGCTTCCTTCTTGTTTACATCTTTCATAGAAGTTTTGATCGCACACATTAAAACAAAATTTTGAAAGATAAGGAATATTTGAGCGATAAGGCAATATCTTAGCTCCTGCCGGCATTATATGGTCTGTCGTTATATTATCCTGTACTTTTAATAAAACCTTGGAATTTATACTTTCTTCTATAGGCTTGCTAATTGGGAAAGGCTTAATATTTGGACCTCTTAATATTTCAACCTTTGAAGCCTCTTTCTCATTTGCCGGGGGTATAATCATATTGTCATTTATCAAAAATTGTTCAGGCATATTAATAAATGTTTCTTTTACAATGGTGGTAGGATCCGAAAGAACCCCGTTTATAGCAGAGAGCGCTGCAGTTTCCGGGCTAACAAGATAAATTTGACCGTCCCTTGTTCCGGATCTCCCCTCAAAATTTCTATTAAAGGTTCTAAGTGATATTCCCTTAGAATTTGGTGACTGTCCCATGCCGATACAAGGTCCACAAGCACATTCCAATATCCTTGCTCCCGCTGCTATAAGGTCTGCAAGCGCCCCATTCCTTGCAAGCATATTGTAAACCTGCTTAGATCCGGGAGCTATTGATAGACTAACATCAGGATGGACAGTTTTATTTTTTAAAATAGATGCCACTGTCATTAAATCCGTGTAAGATGAATTTGTGCATGAACCTATGCAAACTTGATCTACCTTTATAGGTCCTATTTCCTTTACTTTTTTAACATTATCAGGACTGTGAGGGCAAGCAGCCATGGGTGAAAGCTCATCTAAGTTTATATCTATAATTTCATCATATTGAGCATAATCATCAGCTTTTAGCTCTATAAAGTCTCCACTTCTATCTTGCGCCTTCAAAAATTCATAGGTTATCTCGTCAGAAGGGAAAATAGAAGTTGTAGCCCCAAGTTCAGCACCCATATTGGTAATAGTAGCTCTTTGAGGAACCGTAAGAGACTTTATGCCGTCTCCTGAATATTCTATTATTTTCCCTACGCCACCCTTGACGGACATTATCCTTAAAACTTCCAATATAATATCCTTTGCAGAAACAAATGGTCTTAACTTCCCATGAAGTCTTATGGATACTATTTTAGGCATGGTTATATAGTATGCTCCTCCCCCCATAGCTACAGCAACATCCATTCCCCCTGCACCTATAGAAAGCATTCCTATTCCCCCTCCTGTCGGTGTGTGACTGTCTGAACCTATAAGAGTCTTTCCCGGCTTCCCAAAGCGTTCAAGATGAACTTGATGGCAAATGCCATTTCCGGGTCTTGAGAAATATATACCATATTTTTTAGCAATAGACTGTATAAACCTATGATCATCTGCGTTTTCAAAACCCGACTGCAGTGTATTGTGATCTATATAAGCAACACTTTTTTCCGTCTTTACTCTATTAATTCCCATAGTCTCAAACTCAAGATATGCCATGGTTCCCGTTGCATCCTGGGTGAGAGTTTGATCTATTTTTAGCCCTATTTCATTACCTACTTCCATAGTACCACTTACTAAGTGAGATTTAATTATTTTTTGAGACAATGTATAACCCAAAATAAACTCCTCCTTTTGATAAATGTATTGATATTATTATCGTACTAACATAAATTATTGTCAATCCACATTGTTAACTAAATGTGTCCTTAATATTTAATGTAACAACTAACCTAATGGTATATTCTACATGAAAAATTAATCTAAACCTGTCATATAAAGTCATTGATTTTTGTCTACATATGTTATATACTTAGTGTAAGAAAATATATGTATATTATTAAGGAGGTTTATATTATGTCGAAATTTTACACCAAGAAACGCAAATATAAACACAAGTATCTTCGTAAATTAAAAATGTATAAACTAGGCACCAAAATAGTTGCATTGACCCTTGTAGCCGTAATCTCCCTCTCGGTAATTATATTTCAAAACAAGCAACCTCCTGCAGATGCTGCAGCAGTAGCCTTAAAAACAGCAAATGTGGGGTATCCTGATCTGGATTCCATAACTGCCACATTATATGATGACGGTGTTCTAGATATTAAAATAAAATCGGATGCTGGGGCACAAGAGCTATGGCACAGCAGTTATGACTCTTCCTCCCCCTTTAAGGAATGGAAAGGCATAAAAAGTATAACCTTTAGTGGAATTAACGATAATGCCTATATCAGTGCTATAGGAGAAAATGCCTTTTATGGTGTCAATATCGAGGGTTCCGACGGCTTTACACTTAATCTTCCGGAACGTTTGACATATATTAACTCCAAAGCATTTTATGAATTTGGTAATTCCAGTAGTCAGGAAATCAAAGTAAATTTCCCAGAATCTCTCCAAGCTATAGAGCAGATAGCGTTTTGTAATGTCAAAAACTTAAAATCTGTTAAGATACCCAGTAAAGTTAATTCCATAGGCCTCCATGCTTTTAAAGGGTGTACAAGCTTATCATCAATAACTCTATCTAATGGTATTAACTCAATTGGAGATAACGCATTTGATGGGACTATCATTACCGAAGTAACCCTTCCTTCTTCGGTAAGGTCTATTTCTGACGGTGCATTTAATTCAAGTACTCTAAAAAAAGTTTACTTTAAACATGAACTTAAAGATATATCAGCAATGGATTCCAATGCAATCCACGCAACCTCCTTTCCAACATCTGCTTATTTTATATTTGATTCAGAAGATGTTAAGGATGCATTTAAACTCAAGTGTCCAAGTAAAAACAACGACTATATAATTTTCCCATTGCAAATACAAGGCTTAGAAAGTTCTTATGATCATGGAGCATCGACTATACCAAACGCTATCCCAAAAACTGAAGTTCAAGTTTCAACTAAAGGAGGAACTCCCAAAACTATAAGAACTTATTCTATCACAAATAGTAATAGTAATGTGGATGGCATCAATTCCGATTCTATCACAATTGATGGAAAGCTTGATTTCAGTAAAATAATAACAACAAAGGCCATTGGTGAATTTACTGTTACAGCTCAAGTTACCGACTCGAACGAAAGTTACGATAAAGCCGAATTTAAAGTTCAAATTATAGATTCAAATACGGCAAAATGTGGTTCTACTCTAACTTCAAATTACGACCCCGAAACAAAAACATTGACAATCACCGGAAACGGCAATATGTTTGATTATAATGCTACCTCTTCTCCGTGGGCATCTAAAAAAGCAGAAATAGAATCAATAGTATTTACTGGCGGAAATATTACAAGAATAGGCGCGAATGCTTTCAAGGACTTAACCAAATTGAAATCCATAGAAATACCAAGTACAGTTACATCTATAGGCGAAAATGCCTTTGAGGGTTGCAGTAACCTAACTTCTGCAAAAATCTTAGGAGCACTAAACTCGGAGGCCACCGGAACAAGCATCTTTAAAAACTGCCGCAATCTAAAAACAGTAACATTTGCCGAAGGAACCAAAACTATACCTGACAGTACTTTTCTAAATTGCTATGCTTTAAGCAGCGTAACCCTAGCAAATTCTATTACTTCAATAGGAGTCGAAGCCTTTAGCAACTGTAACCAATTAACCAACATCACATTGCCAAGTTCGTTAACCTCTATTAAAGACAAAGCCTTTTCCTCATGTTCCGGTTTAACAAATATTGTACTTCCTAACTTGCTAACAACTATTGGAGATGAAGCTTTCAGTAATTGTATTAGCTTAGGAAAGGTCACTTTTTCAACATCTCTTTCTTCTATAGGAACTAAATCATTCTTTGGCTGTTCCTATCTAGGTGATATCGAACTACCAAATTCACTCATTTCTATTGGAGATTCCGCATTCTTAAGTTGTTCATCTATATCAAGGGTTGATTTTAACCATACTGCAATCGAAATGAGCAAATTGGCACTTGGAAAATCAGCTTTCAATAAAATACCTAACAGCCCAAAAATCATTCTAAAGAATGAATTTGCGAAAAAAACATTTGATTATGAAGTACTTTCGGCAGAAGGAACTACTACAAATGCTTCAACTAGAACCTCTGTAAATTCCTCATCAAATCGCACTCTTATAAGTCAATGGCAAACAGCTACTCAAGACACCTATAACTCTATAGGTAGAATGACTGCTAGGTATAATGTTCCTACTGCCTCCGTCGGAGACACAGCATTAAAAGACAATTTTGAAAATTTTGTACTAGGCGGAGACCATGATAGTACTTTATCGTTGTTCTTTAATATAGGAAATAGTGATAAAGCTAAATTTAATGACAACGGTAATTTGGAATTCCTCCATTCAGGCAAAATCTTCGCAAGCGCTTATAGAGCTGAAAGTAAAAATGGTCCAGTCGAAGACTACAATAAAATTTCTAATATTGAAATACAAATTAATCCCGGAAAGATACAAAGCGTTTCCAATCCAGCAGACATAACAGGTCTTCCGAATGGTACCGCTAAAACAGCCGAGGCTTTCGGCTTATCAAATAATGTTATCGTATTACTTGAGGGTGGAAATATATATAATACAACTGTTACATGGGACGTTGCCAGCGCCAACTATGATGAAAACAATAAGGCTCAACAAGGCTTCATAGTTAAAGGCTCAATAAATACTAATGCAGATATTGAAAATCCCCATAATATAGTTACATTTGCTCAGGTCACTGTAAGTGCATATTCGAATGATCCTTCTAACCCTTCCAATCCATCTAATCCATCTAATCCATCTAATCCATCTAACCCTTCCAATCCATCTAACCCTTCCAATCCATCTAATCCTTCCAACCCATCTAATCCTTCCAATCCATCTAATCCATCTAATCCATCTAATCCTTCCAATCCATCTAATCCTTCTAATTCTTCTAATCCTTCCAATCCTTCTAACTCATCCAATACCTCAAATACATCTGATGCATCA